>URMQ01000050.1 GCA_900548955.1 uncultured Eggerthella sp.
GGAGCTAGACGCAAGGTTCCGTTTATTCCTGGAAGACTTCGGGGGAGGGTTCTAACAGACTGACAAAGCGACAACACATCCAAACGCATGCCTGAATCTTCGGCGGGAGTTTTCTTAATGGCTGCCAGAGCAATTGCCGTTAGCGCCAACGAACAAAGTGCCAACACCACAAAAAAGCTTCGCCAACCAGAAGTTTCTATCATCCACCCACCAATGGTAGGACCAATGTTAGGCGCAAAGCCCATTGCGATACCAGAAATACCCATCGCTGTTGCTTGGCGATCCGACGGAATTGAAGTCATGATGATACTCATCATCATAGGCATGGTAATACCAGCAGAAACTGCCTGTAAGATACGTCCTACTATAAGCATGGGGAAATTCACGGCGGCAGCATCAACCGCACCACCAAAAACCAGGAGAATAAGAGAGGCGATAATAACGTTTTTGAGTACAAAACGACGCATGAGATACGTAACAGCAGGCACGGTGATGCCCAAGACCAACATGTACAGCGTGGTTACCCACTGGCCTACACCCGCATCAACCCCGAAATCTTGCGCCATACCAGCAAACATAGAATTGAGTGCTGTCTGAGACAGATTGCCAAAACAAGAGCCCAGCATAACAATAGACACAAGCAAAACAACATATTTCATGCCTGGTTTTTGATTATTTAATTCTGCAGTGCCCACCATGCGTTCCTCGCTTATATAAAACCCACTGTGCGTACAAATCCGCTATGACATTCTTCGTTATTTAAAACAATTCGCAAACAACATGCAGTCTGTTAATGCATTCTCATTTTTAACATTTAGTATTCTTTATACCAGTACCACATAGATACAAGCACTACACCATCACAAAGATTTTGAAGGCATTGTTTTATACGTGAATAGAACTAAAAAACATAACCCAAACCACACAAGCAAAGCGGCAAGTTCAGGAAAGTCGAATACCCTAAGAAAGTCGAATACCCCAACCCAGTCAGGCCAAGCCTCTACCCCGAATCACGCAAACAAACCAGCTTACCCGAATAAAGCACATCGTATGAAACACTCAGCAGCTTCAACAAAAATTGTCGCATTAAGTTGGATGGCGGTCGTAGCAATGGCAGGCATCATCTTTTGGATGTCCGCTAATACTGGTAGCAGCATCAATCAAGGACTAGGAATTATTTCAGCGCTGAAGGCATTTCTTTCCTCCATAGCGTTTTCTTTGACTGGTCATGAAGTAGACGTTTCACCTATCGGGCATTTTGTAGAGTACTTTATTTTTGGCGTGCTCTTATTAAACGCACTTCGGTTTCATATGCCTTTATCACGCGCAGTGTTGCTCGCAATTATAATTGGTAGCGCATATGGAATAACTGATGAATTTCATCAGTTATTCGTTCCAGAAAGAAGCTGCGATCCTATGGATTGGGTTGTAGATACCATCGCAATAGCGCTCGGTGCAGCATTATGCCGCTTAGCTATCAAAAACCGAACTTCGAGAAAACCTAAAGATCAACGACGCTAAAAACCCAAAGATCAACGACGCTAAAACAACCTTGGCTGATTCTGGAAATAATTGATGATTCCATCAATTATTGGTAATTCTTCCAAATAATGATGTCATCAAATGTTGATGATTTCGCCAAAAAATGAAATTAGTTTCTTCCAAATTATGCGCAACGAGCATCCGCTTGAGCGCGACGATATTCGTCTTTAAGAAATTTCTCAACATCCAATTCATCTAGTTCACGAAGCACTACATCGCACACAGAATTCAATTCCTCAATTGTGCCTGCTTCGTCAGTGTCATAAATCCCCACTGCGCCAAATTGCTGGCTAACTAAAACCTCTGCCGCATACAGCGAATCTTCGAAGCCCCACGTTTCTTCTGCTTCAGTATGCATCTTTGCCTGAGCATGGCGAACAGCCAAAGGACCGCGCTTAGAAATACCCATGTCGCAACTAGAAATTACTTCTTCGAAGCAAGAATAAATTCCTGCACGCTCCAGACCAAGACGAAGTAGTTTTCCGGGACTAGAAGACACAATGGTCATATGAATTTTACGGCGCTTAAGTTCCTCGACAAGTTCAACCGCACCTTGACGAGGTTGTACTTCATAGCGATAAAAAGCCTCAAGGACATCGTCCATATAGGCAAGAATTTCTTCAGGGTTTTTCCCTATACCATAATGATCATGAAAGTAACGTGCCGTCTGAACAGGCGTATTGGCATTGATTGTAATACGTTCTTCTTCAGAAAGAACAATGCCAGCATCCTGAGCAATTTTAGATTCAAGACTCTGCCAAATTCCCATGGAATCAAGCAGCGTTCCATCGCAATCGAAAATAACCCCTTTAACGTCCACGATTACCTTCTTTCAATTAGCATGCCCATAAAAAAGCAATGCTATGACATTTATAAAATATTCTTTTAATTTTGTACCGAATACACCAAACCCAAGCAATCGCAGCTGCGTTAAATAATGTGTTCATATGTTGAGTATTTATTAAATAAAAGAAATAGAAATGAAGTACTGTTGGGTAAGCCTTTGCAAATAAAGACTCCGATTAAATGCAATCCGGACAAAAGCGAGGGCGCCCACCAAATGGCAGACGCCCTATCGTTCACTCTCTTGTTAGGACAAGAGGATTCGCTCGAGGGACAAACTGCTCATAACGAAAAAGGACAAGACAATTAGCGTCATCTCCAAAGAGCCCGAACAAGAGATGCGCCAGCGAAGAGGTGCAGAGGATTTCGCCGTAGCATTTTGTTCCCTCTAAGTTAACCATGGATAACTTATAATGAAACAAAAGCTGCGTCAATAGCTTTTTTAAAAAATTCTCTAAAGGGTTTTAATTTGAAAGAATTTGAACGCCTTTGCTGGATTACTATACGCAGAAATAGACGCGCCGACGCAAGAGGGGTATCACGCCGGCGCAAGCGACAAAAGCCAAAGCTTTGATATCGCTCCTGTTGTTTATTGTCTCACCTGGGATTTCAAAAATGAACCTGTTATTTCAATTTTATTTATAGGTGGTTTCTATAAGTTTGAGAGACGAATTTTTTCATATTGGAACTTATACACACAACAGTTTTTGATTGTTAAATATTTATCTAAACGACAAAATTCAAGGTAAGCAAACGTGCCATAATAAAAATATCCAACAGGCTTTTATTTCGCCTTTTCAAGGAGAGGGGTTCTCATGAAATATCGTCGCATTCTTGTTCCCTTTGACGGGTCTGATCATGCTGAAGGGGCATTCACCACTGCCCGTTCACTTGCAATTACTAATGATGAAACAGAAATCTTCGTAGTAAACGTTGTTCCTATGGCTCTTGCATCATCATTACCTACTTCTGTCGACCCATTTACTGGTGGAGCTTCTGCCTTCATCGATCAGGAAGGCTACGCCGCCATGGTGGATGCAGCGCTTGAGAATATAAAAAAGGAAATTGAAGATGTGGTAGATCCCTTGCTTGACGGTTTTCCTGAAGAACGCGTACACATCGAAGTGGTTACCTACCCATCTGCCGTAAGCGGCTTGACCGAATACGCTAGCAACCATGACTGCGACTTAATCATAATGGGTCGACGTGGTCTTAGTGGCATTCGTGGAGTATTAGGTAGCGTAAGTTATGGCGTACTGCGCAATGTAGACATTCCTGTTTTGACCGTAAAGTAAGCTACCTCAAGGCTTAGGCATGGGCTTGGGCCTATAGAACAAGGCTTACCTGTTTTGTAATTGAAAGAGCCCGAGATTGTTCTCGGGCTCTTGTTACATTACCTCTCTTACACCGCTGCAAGTGCCTGTTCAATATCAGCAATCAAATCTTGCGTTGCTTCAATACCGCACGAAAGGCGAATCAAATCGGGGCTAATGCCTGCCGCTTCCAGCTCTTCATCGTTCATTTGGCGATGAGTTGCGTTTGCAGGGTGCAAAACGCAGGTACGAGCATCAGCCACATGGGTAGCAATTTGAGCAAGTTTCAAATTCTTCATGAAGGTTTCCGCGCCTGCACGACCAAAACTAACAACGCCGCAGCCACCGTTAGGCAAATACTTCTGAGCCAACTCATAGTATTCATCCCCAGGCAAGCCGCTATAACGAACCCAAGAAACCTTAGGATGAGCCTGCAGATATTCTGCAACCGCCTGGCCATTTTTCACATGCTGAGCCATACGTACATGCAAGCTTTCAAGGCCCATATTAAGCAAGAACGCATTTTGTGGCGACTGAATAGAACCAAAATCACGCATAAGTTGCGCCGTTGCCTTGGTAATAAACGCACCTTCCAGACCAAAACGCTCCGTATAAACTACCCCATGATAGCTTTCATCGGGAGTAGTAAGACCAGGGAATTTATCGGCATACTTATTCCAATCAAACTTGCCCGAGTCAACGATGCAGCCACCGACGCCACAACCATGACCATCCATGTATTTAGTGGTGGAGTGCGTTACGATATCGGCTCCCCATTCAATGGGGCGACAATTCACTGGCGTCGGGAAGGTGTTATCCACAATCAAAGGAACCCCATGGCTGTGCGCTGCCTTTGCAAAGCGCTCAATATCCAAAACAGAAAGCGCGGGATTTGCAATAGTTTCGCCAAATACCGCCTTGGTATTGGACTTAAAAGCCGCCTCCAATTCTTCATCGCTGCAATTTGGCGTTACGAACGTGCATTCTAGGCCCATGCGAGCCATGGTATGAGCAAAAAGATTATAGGTTCCGCCATAAATTGCTGAAGAGCACACGACATGATCGCCATTTCCTGCAATATTAAAGATCGAGAAGAAGTTTGCTGCTTGCCCAGAAGAGGTCAACATTGCAGCCGTACCACCTTCAAGTTCGCAAATTTTATTAGCGACAAAGTCGTTTGTGGGATTTTGTAAGCGAGTATAGAAATAGCCAGACTCTTCTAGGTCAAACAGCTTGCCCATGTGTTCGCTGGTGTCATACTTCCATGTTGTGCTTTGGTAAATTGGTACCTGACGCGGTTCACCATCGCCGGGATGATAACCACCCTGAACACAAATGGTGCTAACTGATTGAGTCATACTTTCTCCTTCTTCGTTAATGTCGCCTTGCTATGTATGATTATGTACCTCTGATGTCAAAATTCATTTTTCAGCTTTTTGTGATTATAGAGCGCTCTTTGTCACCCGCGCTGTAAACTCCCTGTTTCGGGCATGAGCGATTTTCTATAACCAGCTATAGAATTGCTTGCCAGCATGGAATATGCCTCATCGGTCGCGTACAATCAAAAATCACTACACCGTTCGTATTTACGACAGGCGGTATCTATAAAAGCCATCTTTACCTTCAATTATTTAGGAGCACTACATGCCTATCAGAATTCCCGATACTCTTCCTGCAACAGGAGTGCTTGAAAGCGAAAATATTTTCGTAATGACTGAACATCGCGCTATTCATCAGGATATTCGTCCTTTGAAAGTGCTCATCTTAAACTTAATGCCACTAAAAATTGAAACAGAAACGCAAATCTTGCGAAAGCTATCCAATACTCCTCTTCAGGTGGAAATCGACCTTTTACAAACCGTTACTCACCATTCTTCGCATGTTCCCGTGGAACATCTGAAGTCATTCTATGTTGGTCTAGATGACATTCAGGATAAGCACTACGACGGCATGATCATCACGGGCGCTCCTGTTGAGAAAATGAAATTTGAGGACGTGGATTATTGGCCAGAGCTCTGCCATATCTTCGAATGGGCAAAAACTAATGTGTTCTCTACGCTCTATTTATGCTGGGGTGCTCAAGCTGGCATCTATTATCACTTCGGCGTTGAAAAGCATCTGCTTCCCGAAAAGATGACAGGCGTTTTCGAACATCACATTCTAAAGCCTAGCTCGCCGTTAGTTCGTGGTTTTGACGATGTGGTATACGCCCCTCACTCACGTTACACCGAAGTACGTGCCGAAGACATAGCCGCAAAGCAAGACCTGGAATTGATTGCCGTATCCGATGAAGCAGGTGTGTTTATTGTTAAAAGCACCAACAGTCGTCATTTCTTTGTATTTGGCCACCCTGAATATGACACCAACACTTTGGCAAATGAGTATCAACGTGATGTTAATAAGGGAATTAATCCTGCGCTGCCAAAGCACTACTTCCCTAATGATGATCCCACACAGCGCCCTGTTTCAAATTGGCGTGCCGCAGCGCAGTTGCTCTACACCAACTGGCTGAACTACTACGTATACCAGGCAACGCCCTACGACATTAAGCAGGTTGGCAGTTATTAGCCCTGAACGCGAATAACGGAAGGCTCACCGCCCGTTACTATTCCTTCGAGCGCCAATATTTCATCAATGGTCTTGCGGACATCGCGTTCTTTTGCGGTATGCGTTACAAAGACCAAGTTCACGTCTTCACGAGCGGCATTACCACGCTGGGTTACCGTGCGAACAGAAACACCATTCTTAGCAAAAATATCTGCACATGCAGCCAAAACACCAGGGCGGTCAGCAACCACGAAACGGATGTAGTACTTGGTTTCCAGATCATCTATAGCTGCAATAGGAAGATTGTCGGTGCAGGTACAACCAACAATTGGCTTAATGCCCATCTGAACGTGGCGAGCAACTTCCAACACATCGCCCATAACCGCACTTGCTGCAGGACCTGCGCCAGCACCCTCACCAAAGAACATGGTCTGACCTACCGCATCGCCCTCAACAAAGATGGCGTTAAAGACTCCATTAACCGTAGCCAGCTGATGATCTTCCGGAATCATCGTAGGATGAACACGCACATCAACACCCGATTCACCACGACGAGCATGCGCTACCAGCTTTACCACATAGCCAGAATCATGCGCATTAGCTAGGTCAATAGGAGAAATGCGACGAATACCTTCGGTAAATACTTGATCCATAGTTACGCGAGAGTTGAATGCAATAGATGCCAAAATGGCAATTTTTGCTGCTGCGTCCAAGCCATCCACGTCTGCCGTAGGATCCGCCTCAGCAAAACCACGCTCCTGAGCTTCTTTAAGAGCGGCATCATATTCCAAACTATCTTCATCCATACGGGTAAGCATGTAGTTGGTCGTGCCGTTTACGATACCCATAATAGAATCGATTCTGTTAGCGATAAGCGAATGCTTCAGCGGGTCAATAATAGGAATGCCGCCACCAACACTTGCTTCAAAGGCAATTTCTAAGCCCATTTCTTCGGCTAAGTCCATGATCTCTTCGCCCGAAGTAGCCATAATTGCTTTATTGGCGGTTACCACATGCTTGCCTGCTTGAAGTGCTTCCACGATCACACTTTTCGCGATACCTGTGCCACCAATAAGCTCTACTACGATATCGATATCAGGGTCATTAATAATGTCGTGGTAATCATCAGTAAAAATGTCCTGCAAACCACGTGAAGCTGCTGCCTGAGGATCGCGTGAACATACGCGTGTCAGTTCAAGATCAATACCAAAATGGCGAAGAAAATCTTGCTTGTGATTACTCAGAATATCCAAGCAACCGCCGCCAACCGTGCCCGTTCCGACCAAGCCAATCTTGACAGCCATGTATGAATCCTTTCTACGTGACGCAGAACCAGTATCTTCAACTAGTGCTTCTGGTCTTTTATGCAAGTTCCTTGCATTGTATACAAAAAGCACTCTCTAATAGGTACACCATCAGAGAGCGCATCAAAGTTTGCGGTATCAGGTAGTTACGTAAGCTAAACGCTGGACAGACAAGCCGAATACGTGGCCGAACGTAGCCGAACGTAGCCGAACGTAGCCGAACGTTGCCGAACGTAGCCGAACCTGATTAGAGCCCACAAAAAGTTAGTCAATATCACATGCCATTAAATCGTCGTAGGTTTCGCGACGAGTTACCAAGCGAGCCACGCCATCTTTTACAAATACGATACCCGGACGAGGCTGACCGTTGTAGTTGCTTGACATGGAATGACAGTAAGCACCCGTGCCAAACACGCAGACAATATCGCCCAAATCAGGATGCTGGATAGAAGCATCCAATGCCACAGCATCGCCACTTTCACAATGTTTGCCGCACAAGGTAACAATTTCAGTACGTGGCTGACCTGCCTTATTGGCAATAACAGGCTCATATTCTGCATGATAGAGCGCCGTGCGAATATTGTCAGACATGCCACCATCAATTGCAACATACTTGCGAATACCCGGAAGCGTTTTCAAAATACCTACGGTATAGAGCGTAACACCAGGTGTTGCCACCAAAGAACGACCCGGCTCGCAAACCAAGCGAGGCTCTTTCAGGCCATACTTTTTGCATGCCTTTACCATTTCAGAGGTGGTTATTTCTGCGAAGTCTTCAATCGAAGAAGGTTTATCTTCTGCGGTATAGGCAATGCCTAAGCCACCGCCAACGTCGATTTCATCAACTTCGTAGCCATAGGTTTGTTTAACGCGATACGCAAATTCAACAATGACGTCGATTGCTTCACCAAAAGAATGCAGGGCGAAAATCTGCGAACCAATATGCATATGAAAGCCCGCCAGGCGAACGTTAGGCGCATCCAAAGCGTCGCGTACACAGTTAAATGCGAAGTCTTCACGCATAGTGAAACCAAATTTTGAATCTTCGCAACCCGTACGGATATATTCGTGAGTATCTGCCTCAACGCCAGGAGTGATGCGCATATAGATATCCTGCGTAACCCCCAATTCCTGAGCAATAGCAGATACACGGGAAAGTTCAATGCGAGAATCGACCACAATACGTCCTACGCCAGCTTCAATTGCTTCACGCAATTCCTGGGGAGTTTTGTTGTTGCCATGCACAATAACGCGATCCATAGGGAAATTGACCGCGCGAGCCACTGCTAATTCACCGCCACCAGACACATCCAAACACATGCCATGTTGATCCGCCAAGCGACAAACAGCCTTATTCAAGAAAGCCTTACTGGCATAAGCGATATCAGAATTGGGATAACGCGTCCTGAATGCGTCACGATAGGTATCCATACGATTGATAAGATCAGCTTCGTCATAAACATACAGCGCTGTGCCATACTCATGGGCAAGCTCGACCATGTCAACGCCGCCGATAAAAAGATGATCGTCCTTAACTTCAGCAGTCATAGGCAGGCAAGCGCCCAATTCCATAGTGGTTCGATTGTCTGCCTGTTTATTAACGTTAGATGCAGGGAGAGACATATGCGTTTCCTTGTTTTCGTGGCTTACGTTATTTGTCGCTCATGATACCGTCTGCTAAGGCTTGCAAGCAATTACTTTTAGAACAGTGCCAAGAAACGATCGATTAGAGTTTCTTCTTCAACAGGTTCTTCTTCAACAGCAGGCTCTTCAACCTTAATAGGGTCAGTAGTCATTACGAATTGCACCAGTGTAACATTCGTATTTTTCGAACTGGTAAAACTTGCTGGCTCGAAATCAGATTTATCGTAAGTGGCCATGAGCTCATCTATTTCGGCTTGCACTGCATCAGGAATTCCCTGCGATTCTTGCGCAAGCGTTTGAGTACCATCAGTCAAGGTTGCCGCGCCCGATGCCAGCTTGCCCGTGCCTCCTGCAAGTTGGTCTAAACCGCTCGCAAGCTCTTGGGTGCCTGCACCCAGCGAAGCACTTCCACCCAACAGCGAAGACGCATTATCAACCGAACCAAGTCCGTCAGCTGCACCATTGAGTGCTTGCGCTGCACCTTGAGCAGCAACCTGGGTTGAAGTAAGAGTGATTAGATTCTCCAAAGCAGTTGTCATGTTTGATTCCTGCTCAGAGCCCTTTAATTTTTCGGCAGCTTGAACCAAAGCTTCTTGACGTATTTCATCAGTGACTGCTACACCGGATTCTTCATAAGAAGCAATAATAGCCTCATAAACTTGCGTATAGGCAGCCGCATACACACCAAGTGCTGCTTGATATTCTGCAGTTGCCGCTTGAATTTGCGCATCAGAAACAGATTCCGCAGTTGAAGCAGCCTGATCACGCAAACCTTGCTGATACTGCTGCAAACCCTGTGTTATTTGCGTAGCGCCTGTCGCTAATTCAGCCGCCCCCGACGCAGCCTGCTTTGTAGCTGTATCCACACTATCGACACCACTTGCTAGTTCCGCTGCCCCCGAATGCAGCTGTTCTGTACCATCGATAAGCGCATCAAACTGCGAAACTAAGCTGTCAGTATCAGGAAAATCAAGAGCCATTGAAAACGGAATTGCCGCAAAACTAATGCCGGCCATTTCGAAATTAGACACCTCGGCAGTAAGGGAAACATTGCCTTCTGCATCAGGCATAACCATAAAGCTTACTGTTACGTCCGAACCTGAAAGAGCAATGGAGCCCTGTTCGGTTTTTACATTATTCGCAACTTCCATAGGAAGCGTACAGGTTATCTGCATAAGATAGTTTTCGTAATACCGCGGATCAACGGCATCGTTTTTCGTCGTTTCGATGCTCAGTTCAAAGGAACCGCTTTTGCCCGCTAATTCATTAGGGGCAATTTCTTGTCCGTCCAGATAGTATTTCAAAGAAATATTCCAAGGAATTTGAGCATTGGAAGCCGTACCCTGATAAGAGAATTCCCCTTCTGGCATAGTTAGCACAACGGAATCGGAGAACTGCGTAAGTTCTGAAGTATTGGTCAAATTAACTACTTGGTCATAAACCCCAAAATCCCGAATGGTTTTTCCGGCAGCGTTGATACCTTCATCGAAAACATTTACTACGTATACGTTTTCTGTAGTTCCAGCATTTGCAAGGGTGGCATACACCACTTCTTTCTTTTCTGCAGAACCAGAAATATCCGCAACAGCAACCCCAGCACCACTCGCTTGCCCCTGCAAGATATCAGTGTTTTGAACTGCCTCTTCAGCAT
>URMQ01000051.1 GCA_900548955.1 uncultured Eggerthella sp.
TAACAAGCACTGCAACAAGCAAAAAACAATCGGGGTCGCGGGCTTCGCATTGATAACCGCCTTAATATGCGTCTTACCTCTGCGTTACCGCCAGTGAGGACTTTCACCTCGCCCTGAAGATTGTATTCAATTTTGTCTGCAAGAAACTATAGCACACTAAAGAATGCTTTCAAGATAAGGTACCTCTTCTTCGGTAAAAACAAAAAAAGAGACCACCTTATGGGTGATCTCTTTTGCATGGTTAGCCAATCAAAAATAGCTTACATATCCTTGGTTGCCTCTACGCGGCCTTCCAGGTATGCCCAGTAAGCATCTACGTCTGCCTGAATTTCTTCGAGCAAAGCTTCATTGCCAGGCTTAAACAAGTGCTTAAAACGACCCTGAGGCTTCATGAATTCAGTTACAGGGATAACGTTCTTTTCACGAACTGGGGTAAGCTTCCACTTGCCATTTTCGACCTCGAACAAAGGCCAGAACTTGGAGTTTACTGCCAAACGGCAAATTTCAACGGTCATGCTGGAATCTACACGCCAACCACGAGGACAAGGTGCCATGATGTTCAAGAATGCAGGACCATCAACAGCAATTGCCTTTTCAGCCTTGTTTACCAGGTCGCGCCAATTACCTACTGATGCTTGAGCGACATAAGGTACTCCGTGGGCAGCCATGATGGAAGTTAAATCCTTGCGAGCCTGAGGCTTACCTTGCTGAACCTTACCTACCTCAGAAGTGGTAGCCCATGCGCCCTTTGGAGTTGCAGAAGAACGCTGAATGCCCGTATTCATGTAAGCACCGTTGTCGTAGCAAACATATACGATATCGTGACCACGTTCCATAGCACCAGACAGTGACTGAAGGCCAATGTCGTAAGTACCACCGTCGCCACCAAATGCTACAAACTTAATCTTCTTGTCTGCAGGAATCTTACCTGCGCGCTGAAGACCCTTGTATGCTGCCTCAACACCAGAAATGGTTGCACCAGCATTTGCAAATGCATTGTGAATAAAAGGAACTTCCCAGGCGTTATCAGGATAGATTGACGTGGAAACTTCCAAGCAGCCCGTTGCCGAGCAACAAACTACATCGTAATCGTTGCGGCCCATAAGAACCTGGCGTACCGCCATGGAAGCGCCGCAGCCGCCACACAGGCGATGGCCTGGAGCCAAGTCGTCGGGGCGGGCAGAAAGTTGCTTAATATTAGCCATAATATATGCCCCTTACTCTTCGATACCGAGATACTTGATGGAACCGTCGTAAGTGCCTTCAGCACGCTGCTCAAGCTCAGCGAATACCTGACCCATCTGATCAAGCGTGATATCTGCGCCGCCTAAGCCTGCCAAATAATCACTTACAGGAATCTGAAGACCTGCAGACTGGAATGCTGCACGAACTTCAAGCGCCAAAGGAGCATGAGGAGAACCGAAGGAATCAGAACGATCGATTACCGCAACTGCTTTCGCATTCTTGCATGCCTCCACCAACTGCTTTGCAGGGAATGGACGGAAGATGCGGGGGCGAACAACACCAACCTTCTTGCCTTCAGCACGAAGCAAGCGAGCCTGATGACGAGCATTACCAGCGCAAGAGCCCAAAACAACAATCAGGTAATCTGCGTCTTCGGTGCCCCAGGTATCTACTACATCAAAAGGACGACCCGTAATGTCTGCCCATTCTTTGCCGTGCTTCTCGAAAGCCTCAAGAGCATTATCCAGAGCATGACGCTCGGTAAGCTTGTACTTCATGTAGCCATTGCCCAGAGTTGCAAACATACCATGACCTACAGGGTTTTCGGTATCAAGCAAAGGATACAGAGGCTGGTAATCACCAACATAATCCTTAACAACCTGATCTTCTTCCATTACGCAATTATCCATTGCGTGGGTGGTAACAAAGCCATCCAAGGTGGTAAGTACAGGAAGCAAAACATTAGGATCTTCTGCAACCTTAAAAGCAACAATGGTGTTGTCATATGCTTCCTGAGCAGTTTCAGCAAACATCATTGCCCAGCCAGTATCGCGGGCACCCATAATATCGGAATGATCTCCATGGATGTTAATAGGAGCAGACAAAGCACGGTTTGCATTCGCCATAACAATAGGGCAACGCATACCAGCAGCAATATGCAATTCTTCCCACATGAACGCCAAGCCCTGAGAGCTGGTTGCGGTAGCAACACGAGCGCCTGCAGCAGAAGCACCGATGCAAGCAGAAAGTGCAGAGTGCTCAGATTCTACAGGAACGTATTCAGTGGTTACCTTGCCGTCAGCCACAAACTTTGCATAGCCTTCAACGATAGTGGTCTGTGGAGTAATAGGATATGCCGCCATAACATCAGGATTTACCTGACGGAATGCATCGGCAACCATCTGGTTACCGGTAGCGGAAAACATCTTCTTTTCTGCCATGGTTTACTCCCCTTCCTGTTCCTGAGCCTGAGCTTCAGCTTCGGGGATAAGTTCCAGAGCGCCGAACTTACATTCATGAACGCATACGCCGCAGCCCTTGCAGTGATACAGGTCAATGCCAGTCATTTCGCCATCTTTGATTTCGATAGATGAATCGGGGCAATATACCCAGCACAACATGCAGTTAGTACACTTTTCAGGATCCCAAACAGGACGATTTGAACGCCAACCGCCGGTATAGCAATTCTTAGACGTACCGCCTTCAGGGCAAACATAGCCAACAGGGAAATCAGAAGGCTTCCAGTTCTCGTAATCCGAACCGTCGAATTCGTACTTGGACATTACTCTTGCACCTCCTGATATGCACGTTCAACAGAAGCAAGATTTGCATCAATCATTTCCTGAGAGAACTTCTTGCCAAAGGTAATTACCAAGCGCTCCTTAACAAGGTCAAGCGGGAACAAACCCGTCACCTTTGCCAAAGCACCTACAATTGGGGTGTTAGGCATGTCCTTTTTAATGGTTGCCATAGCAATACCTGAAGCATCAACTACTGCAACGCGCATAGAAGCAGGAGCTCCTACTGCTGCACGGGCCTCCTCGGCAGTCATGGTAGTGTTGAAGATCAGAACACCATCTTCACGAATACCTTCCATAACATCAGTAGAAGCCAACAGCGTATCATCCATGATGATAACGATGTCAGGATTTTGAATATTGTTGTGAACTTCAATAGGTTCACTAGATACACGCGTATACGCCTTCAGGGGTGCACCAGTGCGCTCCGGACCATATTCGGGCATAGCCTGAATGTAGTTGCCCTGCAGCAGCGCCGTGTCCGCCACGAGCTTTGCCGCCGTAACCGCACCTTGTCCGGCACGGGCATGCCAGCGGATTTCGGTCAACTGTGACATACCTCTCCTCTCGCTATAAATCTGCTTTAAACAAGCTCCTTCATTCTATCGACCAACAGAACCCAGCCCTTATGGGTTTCTCAGCAAGTTCGTTATAGGTCGGTAGACGGAAAAGGCACTCGCCCCATCGGTAGACATCGCAAGGTGAACGGTTGCACACTAAACCAAGCTGCCAAATTGCGCCTATATTACGTTTTGAGTTTCAGTCAAAGAATTATGCTCACAATGATTATGTCCAGAATTGAACCATTTCGATTATGTCTTGATACGCCCAGCCATAAACATCGGAATACCATCCTGTCTCAGGAACAAGGCAAACCATCGTTACATACAAAATACTTAGTGCTACCGCAACTTGAATACCACGCAAGTACAGCGTATGAGATTTTAAGAAAAAGAGTTTTCCTTCATCTGTTTTAGCACGAGCAGAAAGTGCATCATTAGCGATAAACGCCAGTAACACGGCAGGAATTAAGAACAGAGTGCTGAAATCTGCGGTATAGCGCTGCAAAATACCTGCCATTTGCGCATCTAGGCAAGCAACCACCACACCAGAAATAAGCATAGTAATAACTACACCAGCAATAGTATTAGTTGAGCGTACCGTAAAACGATATTTCAAAATTGGTTTAGCAAAAGCCAATATCCACAAAATTGGCAAGCAAACCAAAATGCCGCCAAACGTTACTTCTTTGATGGTTTGGCCTAAGTAGGTTGTATCAAATGTAGTGGGCTGAATCCAAGGAAAGACCCCTGTCGTTGTGGGCGTTTGCAAAAAATAGGCAAACAGAGCAGGTAAAAATCGACCTGGATTAGTACCACGCTGTGTCATGTCATTGACAGTTAAGTTGTAATTAGCGCCAAAATCAAAGAATGACCCAAATCGAGCGCGGTTATACATCATGATACCCGCAGCTACTATGGCATAGGGTGCTAATAGGCAAATGAATTCTCGAAGGCCTTGTGAGGTAAACAGATGCTTTTCGGTGATGAACTTTCGCCAAAATAGTGGGAATGCCAAAAACGAAAAGACTACAAACTGAGGACGACATGCTACTACCAGCGCCATACAAAGCGAACCCGCCAAATACCAACCCCATGCTTTGTTGGAAGCTCTCCCATGAAGCCAAAAATATAATCCCCATACGGTAAAGGCTAGCGCCATAGCAATAGGCAGCGAATAAAACGTGGGGAACTTCGCCAAGTACAGCATTCCCGAACACCCCACTAAGGGGATTTGTAAAAGAAGGAACAAGCCTAGACTTACCCGCTTAAAGTGATGACGCGCAAACCTATCCATAAGTGCCGTTATTCCCAAAATAAAGGCAATGCAGGCAATAAGCACTCCTATCGCTGTCGGAAAGCTAGAACCCGTTAGTAAATAGAAGGGTAGATAGAACAACAATACGGGCAATACCCCGAAGTACACATAGTAGTGTCCTTCATAATAAGCAACATCAAACAGGTAGGCTTCTCCTGTTTGCTTTTGCAATTCATCACGGGCACCCTTATCGTAGGGGTTTTCCATGTCCTGCAGCCATTGCGGAGGCTCTTCAGTCAAGTACAACTGTCCGTGCGCCATAGCCTTCGCTAATTCTGCATACTGCTGCGCATTGTCACCCCCTACTTCGTAGGTGTTTACAATGCTGTGACCATCCCATGAGCCTGAATTGTATTGCGCTGTTGCAATACCTACTTGGTTAGAACCAAACAGTAAGTACGCCGTCAAAATAAATACTTCGAATGCCGTTGCCGCAACGATACAAACACGACTAAAACGAGGATGCTCTTTTATCTTGCAGCGATAGATGCTTGATTTTGGACGGAAGACATATATAAAGAGCAAGATGATAAATGCGATGAAGAAACGTAAACCATTGAAGACAAATGGCTGCGGATCGTTAATCATAATCGCATTTAAAACAAGAGGATACGTAGCATCGTCGTTGATAACCTCTATTCGTAAGTCCTGAATCAATCCAGAACTTTGCAAATACAGATACTGACTATCTTCGCTAAAGGTTGAAATATCAACTTCAGGAACGCCAAACGTATATTCTGTTGTATTGAAATATGTTTCATGCGCTGAATCGGTAAAGCTTATTTGAACCGTTACGGTTTGAGCCGCTTGCGTATTATCGAAATCTAAATGAATGTTGTGAATTTCTTTATTGAGGTCATGAAATTCTAAAACATTTGAAGACTCCGTTAGCCTAACAGGCTCATTTTGACTAAACGTATCCGTGGAAGACTTATCGGGATCCGCCAGTGCTAAGCTTGCTTGATTAGTTAAATTCACTGGCTCATAACTTGAAGAAATGAAGAAATTCATATTGAAAAGAATGACTTCAAGCAGTAAAGCAATAACAAAAATAATGCCTACACGAATTCCTGCACGCTTAATATCTGATGCGTGCTTTTGTGCAAGCTCGATACCTTCATCTGCTATATCTTCAATAGGTCTCATAGCACCTTATTTTAACAATTTGTTTTCATATACCCTATGTATTAGCGTGTTTTATTTATTCCATTAACACAAAAAGCCCCTGACACTAATGCCAGGGGCTTTCAAGAAAACAGGGTAATCTTAGAGATCCAAAGCCTCAATAATGGATTCAAGAACTACCTCAGGATCACGATCACCATCAATTTCAATGAGCAAATCGCAACCACGATAGTAATCGATCAAAGGAGCCGTGGAGGTTTCATATACATCAAGACGATTGCGTACCGTTGCTTCGTTGTCGTCATCACGCTGATACATTTCGCCGCCACACTTAGGGCACTGTGCATCTTGATCAGATCCAATATAGCCGCAGTCACGGCACATACGACGAGAAGTTAAACGCTTGATAATAACTTCCTTGTCTACGTCAACAAGTAAAGCAGCATTCAAAGGACGGTCCAAAGAAGCAAGTTCAGAGTCAAGAGCTACTGCCTGAGTGGAAGTGCGAGGGAAACCATCCAAAATGAAACCAGCTTGAGTGTCTTCATCCTGGAGACGTTCCTTAACCAAGCCGATAACTACTTCGTCAGGCACCAAGTCACCTGCATCCATATACTTCTTTGCTTCAAGACCCAAAGGAGTTTGATTCTTTACTGCTGCACGAAGCATGTCGCCCGTAGAAATGTGAGCATACCCAAACTTTTCAACGAGCTTAGCAGCCTGGGTTCCTTTACCAGCGCCTGGTGCGCCCAGCAAAACGATATTCATAAATGATCCTTTCTAGCGGATTCGATAAAATCGCTTCATACATTGTAGCAAAGGCAATAATTAAAGAGAAAATTTCATCTATTCTATGCTTGAGAAAGTTTATAGCCCCTGCACAAAAAAGAGCGACTCGCTTGAGCCGCTCTTTGAAGACGCAGTGTTTTACGACTTTACTTAAAGAAGCCATCATAGTTGTACATCTTCAACTGAGATTCAATCTTATTCATGGTATCTAAAGCAACACCAATCATAATAAGGATAGAAGTACCACCGAATGCCTGAATCAAAGCATTGTTCGTGAAGTAGAACAGAATTGAAGGTACAACCGCAATGATCGCGATGAAAATTGCGCCTGGCAAAATAACATGACGCATAACATTCTTAAGATAAGCAACCGTATTTGCACCAGGGCGAATACCAGGAATGAAGCCACCCTGACGCTGAAGGTTTTCAGCAGTCTCCGTTGGGTTAAACACAATTGAGGTATAGAAATACGCAAAGAAGACAATGAATACCGCTGTCAAAATCCAGTTAACCCAACCAGCAGACATAGCATTAGATACCATGGTCAGCCAATCAACATTAAACAGCGCAGCAAGCTGTGCTGGGAAGTAAATCAAGCAGCTAGCAAAGATGATAGGAATAACACCAGCAGCATTGATCTTAATAGGCAGATAAGAATTCTGACCACCCATCATTCTACGACCCTGAATACGCTTTGCGTAGCTAACCGGAATACGGCGCTGCGCGCGTTCAATGAAGATAATTGCAGGAATACAGAGCACTACGATTACGAGAATAAGAATGGTAATTGCCAGACCCATACCAAAGTCTGCATTCAGATTGATCGACGAGAAGATTGCCGAAGGAACTGAAGCAACGATGGATACGAAAATGATGAGAGACATACCATTGCCTACACCACGCTGAGTAATAAGTTCGCCCATCCACATGATAAGAGCAGTACCTACCACCAACGTAAAGACAACCAAGATGTCAGTCACGATTTCAGGAATTGCTGTACTAAAAACAACGCCGTAAGCCTGTGATTTAAACAGGAACAAATAACCAATAGCGTTAATCAGTGCAAGGCCCAAGGTCAGGTAGCGAGTTACTTGAGTAACACGACGTCTACCAGCTTCGCCTTCCCTATTCCAGCGACCTACCGCAGGAATTACGCCTTGCATCAGCTGCATAATAATTGATGCCGTGATGTAGGGCATAATGCCAAGAGCAAATACCGAGAAGTTGGAAAGTGCGCCACCTGTAAACAGGTCGAGCATAACCATACCAACACCTTGTTCCGTAAAGGAATCAGCAAAAGCTCTAAACGGTATGCCTGGCACTGGAATATATGCGCCAAGACGGTAGAGCGCCAAGATACCCAGAGTAAACAAGATTTTATTCCTGAGCTCTGGAACCTTAAACGCTTGTACAAGAGAACTTAGCAAGGCTCTTCGACCTTTCCTCCAGCAGCCTCAATCTTTGCCTTAGCAGAAGCGGAAACCTTATCAACCTTTACGGTTACAGCCTTAGTGATTTCACCATCGCCCAAAACCTTTACCAAAGAGTTAGGGTTCTTGATGATACCCTTAGCTGCCAAAGATTCACCATCTACAACGTCGCCAGCTTCGAAATACTTTTCGATGCGGCTTACATTTACAGGCAAATATTCAACACGATTGATGTTGCGGAAGCCAGGAAGCTTTGGCAAACGACGAGCAAGTGGAGTCTGACCACCCTCGAAACCAGTACCCTTGCCACCGCCAGAACGAGACTTCTGACCATTCAAACCGCGACCAGCAGTCTTGCCAGTGCCAGATGCGGGACCACGACCAACGCGCTTACGAGCCTTGGTTGCCCCTTCTGCAGGACGTAAATCCTTAAGTTCCATGTTTTGTTTCTCCTTTTACGCTATCCCTTCATCGTGAAGGGGTCGGCAGCTCGCCGCCGACAAACTTACTTTTAGACAAAAACTTTTGCCATTATCGCACAAAACACACTAAAGTGCGCCAGTAACTTTTCTCTCCACAGAGAGTATGCAATTTTTAACATATTACGCCGCGTTGGACTGAGATTAAGCTATTTAAATCAAGCTGTTTCTATTTAGCTTGATTTAAGCTAAGTGAGATCAAATCAGGTAATCGCGGGGTATGTTTCTAGCAATAATCAAAACACCTATTAAAGATTGATACCGCATTAAAAAGAAAAATGCGCCGCTCAAATGAACGGCGCATAAGGTTTTACGTAAAGATCTTAAAGCTCTTCAACCTCTACGAGGTGCTTTACCTTGAAAATCATGCCACGAACAGCAGGATTGTCTACCTGGTCTACCGTACGACCAATCTTGCCAAGACCAAGAGCCTTCAGGGTGCGACCCTGATCATACTTGTAACCAATTGGGCTCTTTACCTGAGTAATGCGCAGAGTTTTTGCGTCAGCCATTATTAGTTCTCCTTCCAGCCGTAGATCTGAGAAACGGAGATACCGCGGCGCTGAGCAACCTCTTCAGGGCTCTGCAAGTTCTTAAGACCTTCAGCGGTAGCCTTTACAATGTTAAGAACATTGTCGGTACCTAAGGACTTGCAGAATACGTCCTTAACACCAGCAAGTTCCATAACAGCACGAGCAGCGCCACCAGCAGCATGGCGACGGAGCTGGTGAAGGGAAAGACGGTTCAGGAGGCCATGCAGGTGACGAACAAGGCAGTGATGGAGGCGCTGGACGGCCTTCCGCCGGTGAAGGTACACTGCTCCCTGCTGGCGGAGGAAGCGATCCACGCGGCGCTGTGGGATTACGCGCAGAAGAAGGGCATCGTGATCGAGGGTCTGGAGAAGCCCAAGTCCGACATCCATGAGGGAGAAGAGCAGGAAGAGGAAGAATATTAATATGGGTCCGAAAGTGATCGTGGGAATGTCCGGAGGGGTGGACTCCTCCGTGGCTGCCCTGCTGTTAAAGGAGCAGGGATATGAGGTGATCGGTGTCACCATGCAGATCTGGCAGGACGAACGGAGCGAGGCACAGCAAAACTGTGCCTGTTCCGCTTTCGGGGAGCGGCAGAGCGCGGATGACGGCCGGGAGGACGTGGGCTGCTGCGGCCTGAGCGCGGTGGAGGACGCCAGGAGAGTGGCGGATCATCTGGGCATTCCCTATTATGTGATGAATTTTAAAAGAGAATTCCGGCAGTACGTGATGGATTATTTCGTGGAGGAGTATCTGCATGGAAGAACGCCGAATCCCTGTATTGCCTGTAACCGGTACGTGAAGTGGGAGGCTCTGCTGAACAAGAGTCTGGCCATTGGAGCGGAGTACATCGCCACCGGCCATTACGCCAGGATTGACCGGCTGGAAAACGGCCGTTTCTGCATCCGCAATTCGGTGACGGCCAGAAAGGACCAGACCTACGCGCTCTATGCGCTGACCCAGGATCAGCTGGCGCACACGCTGATGCCCGTGGGAGCGTATACCAAGGAGCAGATCCGGCAGATGGCACAGGACGCCGGGCTTCCCGTCGCCCATAAAAAGGACAGCCAGGAGATCTGCTTCATTCCGGACGGCGACTATGCCGCCACCATCGGGCGGCTGACGGGGGAAAAGAGCGTTCCCGGCGCATTCGTCTCGACGGACGGGCGCGTTCTCGGCGAGCATAAGGGGATCATTCACTACACGGTCGGCCAGCGCCGCGGTCTCGGCATTTCGCACGGCGAGCGGCTGTACGTCTGCCGGATCGATCCGGAGAGAAACGAGGTCGTCCTCGGCGAAGAGAAGGACCTGTACCGGAGCGAAGCGGCGGTATCGGACGTGAACTGGATCTCCGGCGAGACGCCGCGAGAGCCGGCGCGCTGCGCGGTGAAGATCCGCTACCGCGCGCGGGAGCAGGCCGCGACGGTGTATCCGGAGGAAAACGGCCGCGGCCGCACACCGGTATCTGCAGCCTGGTGTTCTTCAACTACTGCTACTTCAACGCTATGCAG
>URMQ01000052.1 GCA_900548955.1 uncultured Eggerthella sp.
CCCGGCCCATGCTGATGGGTGCGCCGCACGATGCTTTGAGGGCGTCATCTAAAAAGAAGATTCCCGATCAAAAGCCTGCTATTGAAATTAACGCAGCGGGCAATCCCTTGCCTTCAAGCTGGATTGCCACTATTGCAATTATTTGGTGCGGACAAACAATTTCTATCTTTGCAACGGTGGCGGCAAGCTTTGCTGCTATTTGGTACATAACTGAAAGCACTTCGTCTGCCGTTTGGCTTTCTCTGGCTTCTATGGCAGCACTTTTGCCCGTTGCAATTCTTAGCCCTTTCGGCGGTGTTGCTGCTGACCGTTACAACCGAAAACATATTGTTCTTCTCGCCGATGGGAGTGCTGGATTCTTTTCGCTTGTTCTTGCCTTTGTTGTGATGTCGGGACATCTCAGCGTCCCCTTGATGCTTCTTTTGCTTGCCGTCCGTACAGGAGGTCAAGCTTTTCACGGCCCCGCAATGACTGCATTGATGCCCCACCTTGTTCCTAAGCGACACCTTATGCGAATCAACAGCATGGACCAGAGCATCACGAGCTTATCCACTATTGTTGGGCCAGCGCTAGGAATCTTGCTCTACACTTATGTGGGACTTCATGGTGTCATGTTGCTCGATGCCTTTTGTGCAGCAATCGCATGCTTATGCCTTGCTAGCGTTAAAGTAAAAGCCAATATCTCTCCCAACAATAATCACGATTCAGTATTCGCTGAACTAAGAGAAGGAGCAACCTTTATCTATAAAGATAAAGGTCTTCGCAGCCTTATGCTTCTTATCATGTTTACCATGCTCTTATTTATGCCCGTGGCGTCTCTTGATCCTCTTATGGTTTATGAATATTTCAAGGGCGATGGTTTTCAGGCCTCACTTGTTGAAGCGGTATTTGGTATCGGATTGCTCATAGGATCTGCCGTAATACTTGTGTGGGGCGGCGGAACAAAGCGCATACCTCTCGTTATTGTTTCGGGTATTGTGCTCGGTCTTGCACTTGCCGCTTGCGGCTTCTTGCAATCAGATCAATTCCCTCTCTTTGCGGTGTTAGTAGGGGTAACGGCAGCAGCAATTGGTTTTTACAATGCACCCATTATGCCGATTCTTCAAAACAAAGCGCCTGATGAAAAGTTTGGTCGTGTTATGGGTATATTCTTAGCCGGATCTTCCCTTGCAGCACCACTTGGTTTAAGTTTTTCAGGTTTTATCGCCGAAGCAATTGGCATTACCACCTGGTATAGCGTGTGTGGATTATTGGTAGCAATCTGTTGCGCAATTGCTTGGTTTAATAAAAACATTCGTGCATTAGATACCACAGACGAAACGAAAGAAGACTCACAAATATAAGTGAATTGTCGATGATAAAAGCCCATCCACTTCCTTCAGGCAAACTTACGCGCTTAATCGCTTTGAAAGAAAGCTATCGAAGAAGCTAAAGAAGCAGAGCAGGCTGCCGAAAAAGCTCAAAAAGAAGCGGAAAAGGCAGCAGAGAAAGCTGCAAAAGCCCAAGCAAAGCAGCAAGACCAGATGATGAAAGAAGTTGGAAAAATTGCTTCTTCCATCTTAGGTACCATCGGCAGAGAGGCAGCGCGACAGATCAGCCGCAACATTTTAGGTGGACGTCGTCGTTAATCTAGCTGCTTCTCCCCTAATCAAGGCTTTCCGATAAATCTCACATTTCGCTTGCGCAATAAAGCTTATACAATATAGAACCAAAACAAACAGCTCCTTGGATTTCCAGGGAGCTGTTTTTATGTACAGGAAATTAGGAGTATGCGACATTAAACGTATGCGCCACTAGCTAATGTGATTCAGATATGTCGCCAGGATCAAACGAGGGTTCCATAATCTCTACCAAGCGATCACCAAACTCTGAAGAGCTTTCTGGATAACTAATAGTCAAGTTAACTATGCTTCCTTCGCCAACGTATTCTTTTATATAAATAACTCGCCCGTTAGTGTTATAGGAATACACATACCACGTATTTCCTGAAGCAGTGTATCCGTCTATACCAATGGAATCTTCCATTTCCTTCAAACGCTCGCTTGCCGTTTCATCAAAGACGTTATTAGTACCCCACGCTTCAACACGAATAGTGCCCGTCGAATCCGACGCTAACGTAAGACCATCCCCATTTGCACTTACGTCAAGCGGAACAAAATCTTCTGGATAGGCAAAGCTATAGCCGTAACGCGCATTGGTGAATACCGCGAAATCATCTATAGAAGATTCAGAGATAGTTCCTGTTCCCAACATATCTTGAGCATCGTCGATATAGGCAGGTTCACCCTTTTGGCCAGCAGATTCTTCAGTGCCCTCGGTAGTAGAATCCTTTTCGGTATCTTCCACTTCTCCCTCTTCAGCCTCATCAATAATTGTTACCCGAGGATCTGCTTCAGAGGGTTGCTCTTCCTGAGATTGATTAAGCGACGTAACAAAAAGCACAGCAGCAACAATTATTGCTACAACCGCGACGCCAATACCTACCCCAATACCAATCTTTGCATTTTTGGAAAGTGGCTTTTTCTGAGAAGTATTCATCTCAGCAGAGCCTTGAGATGGCTGCAAGGATGATGCAGGCGACATCAAAGGCTCGGTGGATTGATTTTGGGGCATAGCAACGGTAGGCTGCTCTGCAGAAGTATCGGTTAGATATTCTTGCTCAACAGGGGTACCACAATGCGTACAATACTTGGCGGATTCCTCTATTTCTTTACCACAAGAAGTGCAATACATCGTGTTCTCCTAGCTCCAAACCGCAAATAGCTATCGCAAAACACTTGTCGTTACGTTACGTCTATTAATTAAGTATTTGCAATGTCTTTATTTTAATTTGATTCGCTGTCTGGCGATTCGCTAATTTCTTTCGAATCGTCCTTTAAGGTAAATTCCCAAGAACAGGAGCATGTTTCGTCAGTTACATCGGGGTAACAACTTAAACAGCGACACTCAATACAATCATCTATCGCAGAAGCAAAGCAGCTATATTCATAGATTGCGGCATATTTGCAGGGATGAAATTCCATACCCTTACGAGATCGAGCCGATTGAACACGACAATCAATAACACGATTAATGACACGGCCTTCTTCTTCAATCACTTCGCATTTGTTAGCACGATCAACAATATGCAGCGGCAAAGCCTTAGCAAGACCTTCCAAACCTGGATGTTCACCCAATCCTAAAAACTTCTTTAATCGACGAGCTTCAACGGGAGAAAAACGCTTCCAAGCCTCTTTGTCATGGTACATAGCCTCATCCATGCCAAACTTCCGTTCAACCGACTGAAACCATACCCCATCAAGCGCAACACTATCTTTTGCATCAATTTCCATCAACTCAAGCAGTTGCTCTTTATTCATAGAACGAATGGTTTCGTTAAGCATGTAATCCTCCTGTATTAATTCACTAGTCCCCTGTAAAAGTATGTTTCCATGATAGTCATTTATCAAAGGTAAAACCGAATTGTGTTCGTCAACGACTTGACAACCTAGAGCCATGCCAACCCTAATTAGTTTCCCGTTTGGATAAACTTGCATTCATAATTACTGAAACAAACAAAGAACTCGGCATACTACATACGCCGAGTTCTTTTCTGTACAGAGTAAGTCCTTCTATCTATACGTTAAGCAAAAGCTAGCTGCATGCGATTTCGTGCAAATAGAATGCCTGCTAATGCCAAGGCGGAACCGAGACCCGTATAAAAAATAGCAATAAACACCGAAGGGACAATCCCTGATACACGCAGCGCAATTCCGCCAGTCATCATAATTGCCATAATAATGAACGATTTCAAATCAAAGAAATGCCAGAAGTACTGATGCTGTTCCTCATAATTCGTAATTCGCTGAGTATGCTTTTTGGTCAGCTTATAAAACGTACCGAACCAAAATACTAGGCCTACCGCTACTGAAAGCACTTCATTGAGCGTGGTGACATATCCCTCAGCATATGCCTCAAGACCAATGTGCAGAATATTAACTCCAGCAGCAACCCACACTAGTGCCGCAATAATAAGTAAGTTTTGTTTCTTAACCTGAAAAGGCTTTCTTTTAGAAGCGTTATTAGAATTTTGAAGCACCATAATTTGCTCCTTGTCTTACAATGAACAATGTTCACCTGAACACTGTTCATTGTAAAAAGAAAGCGTCTCTAAATGTTTTACATTTCAGAAGTAGTAGCTTTTAGAAGGAATTCTCCCTGAACACTCCACTGCTATGTTCAGATACTAGAAATGCGAAGGAAACACCATGGTTAAAGGATCCGCTGCAATGCGAAACACCATAATTGATGCCGCTTATGCACATGCCTGCGTTGAAGGATTAGCAGCATTAAGCATTCGTGGTATCGCAAAAGAATGCGATATAGCCGTTGGAACCATCTATAACTACTTCCCCGATAAAGCAGCCCTGGTAACGGAGGTTATAACTAAATTCTGGCGAACGATCGCATTTTCAGAAGAAACAAAAAGCTGTCTTAATTACCGCCAAGGAGAAAAATTACTAGTATTTTGCGAACGTCTCTACACCACCATGCAGCAAGCTCTTCATCAGTTCAAGATAAACTGGCTAGGCGAAGTGTCGTCTCTTGATGCTCGAACTCGCCAAAAATGTCGCCAGGCAGAAAATGCCTGTTTTGAGCACATTTATCAAAGTCTGGAAAAGGTAATCTATGCTGATAACTCAATCAAACAGGAACGCATTGCCTCTATAGGCGCAAACAAACTTGCCCGTTTAATTTGGCAAGATATACATCACTCTTTAAGAATAGGCGATGACAGTTATAAAACTTTGTTTGGCCTTCTAAAGCTTGCGCTGTATTAAATGGCGATAATACCTAAATAAACAACAGGGCTTCAGGAAAGATTCCTAAAGCCCTGCAAAAGTAAACGTCTATTATTAGCTACTATCCGTTATTACCTTTTGCCCTATTCACTTCTTAGCGCTTCAACAGGATCTTTTCGACTTGCCGAAGATGACGGAATAAGTCCTGCAATAAAGGTTAAGAACACACTGATAAGAACCAGCACTGCAGCAGCCGTAGGAGGCAATGCCGCAATATTAGGTACATCAAAGAGTAACTCGATGAGTGCACTTATCGGTATACAGAGCAAAGCCGTAATACCCACACCAAGTAGACCTGCAATCAAACCCTCAATAATTGTTTCAGCATTAAACACATGCGAAATATCCTTTTTACTTGCACCGATCGCACGCAAGATACCAATTTCCTTGCGACGTTCCAGAACGCTGATATAGGTAATTACACCGATCATGATGGAAGATACCACCAAGGAAATTGACACGAACGCAATTAATACGTAACTAATCATATCGACGATCGTCGTAACCGAAGACATCAGAGCACCCACAATGTCGGTATAGGTAATAACTTTATCCTCTTCGCCACTTTCCTCCATTTGAGAATTATACGAATCAAGAATTTCTATAACGTGCTCTTTACTCTCAAAATCAGTAGGATAGATATCTATACCCGAAGGCTCTGATTTGTCCGCATAACCCAACTCTCGCAAATTACTGTCATAGGTGGTTTCACCGCCTGTCATCATGGACATCATAAGTTCGCCTAAACTTTCTTCGTCCATATTGACCTTAAAAGCATTCGCCATTGCATTGGGATCAATCTGCATAGCAGAAGCCATATTGGTAGCAAGCTGAGCCATCTGAGCCTGCATGGCACCACCAAGCTGCTGCTGCAGCGCCGTACCGAACTGAGACATTGTGGTAGAAATTGCTTGCGTCATATACTGCTGAATTGCAGAAGTAAGTTGCGTCTGCACCGCAGCCTGAAGTGTGGCAGTGATTTGCGATTGAACCTGCAGAGGCAAAGAGCTGCCAATCTGTTGTGAAACTTGATTCCGAATGCTCTCCTCCACGCCTGAATCAAATGCAATAGCAGCAGATACGCCATTATTTATGAGAGCTTGCGCCTCACTTGAAGAAAGATAAACATTTAGAGCCGTATTAAAATCGCTATACTGACCAGCATTTTCTCTATACCAACCAAAAAAGCCATAAACAACTTGCTCCATGGTGTCTGCTAGCATTAGTGAATCAACGGTAACACCTTCTTGTAAATTAATCCCATTCAAGTCAAACGACATATTCGTCAGACTGTCAAGATCCATCTGACTCGGATCAACCTGAATTGATGATGCATCAAACGCAGGCAGTGAACTCATATCAACACTAACGTTTGACAAGTCTAGGTTCATATCGCCCAAACCTGCTGTAAGCGCACTTTCGTCTATCTTGAAAGCAGCCGAAATCGCATTGCCGTCAATGGTGAATAAGGAATCCATGCTGAAACTAGAATTGCCCTCGTCTTCTTCACCAAAGGGTTTGCCCGTAAATACATTAATATCGGAATCTGCCAGCTGATCTTGTACAATCTTGCTCTGAGAGGCCTGTTCAATAATGTGGTCAGTCAAAGACGCGGGATAATTAATGCCTGAAGATAACATCGAAGCATTGGCATCCTCTTTCGGCTGCACAATGCCCACAATCTTTATTTCTTCGCCATTGTCAATCAAATCGCGCATATAGCTTTCGTTGTCGGTCTTATCTCGCCAAACATCGTAGCCACTGTCATATTCGTAATAGTCTGCTGCATTCACCAGCTTAAACGTAACATTTAAAATATCGTCGTAGGTTGGATCAGTAATATCGTCAGGAGCAGTTACCTCTTCTTCATCGGCAAACTGTTCCACCATGGTTTCTAATTCTTCTGAATCACGCAATCCTAGTGTGTATAGCATGAAGTCACTAATACCACCATTGCCGGTAAGAACCAAAACGCATTCATTGTAGTTTTGAGGCCAATGACCAGCTTTTACATCGTATTGGTCTTCATACAAATTCGGATTGCTGGGCATTTCATAAAACACATTGGTGCTCATGCTGGCGCTCATAATACTATTTGAACTTACCGTGGAACTAATACCCAAGGAAGAAAACGAGGTATCGGGATTCACCTGATGAATGGTTTTTGTATCAGAACTATATATTTGCGGTACCACATCGTAGCTGTATTCAATTGTTGATGTGTACTGTTCAATACCGCTTTGACCACTATCGAAATACTCTTTTAGCGAAGCCAAGTCGTTCGAGGTCACACTCGACAACATATTGGTAACCATGTTGATTACCTTGACGCGGTCATTCCCATCTCCTTCTTCGCCATTGGCAGCATCGCTGCCTTCCGCTGCAGCACCCACCATCATAGAAGTCATATCAAAACCGGTACTTTGAATTTGCAGAGGATATTCTGAAAGGGTTTCTTCTTCAACATTAGCAATATAGGTATTTACGCCATTTGCCAGAGCCAAAATTGCTGCAATACCAATAATGCCAATAGACCCCGCAAACGCCGTCATAATCGTACGGCCCTTTTTAGTCATAAGATTATTGAAAGAAAGACCAAGCGCCGTCAAAAAGCTCATGCGAGTTTTACGAATTGGTTTATCTGATAAACGCATTTCCTCTTCGGTTGGCTCATAGGGATCTGTATCGGAAGCAATAACGCCGTCCGTTAAATTCACAATACGCGTTGCATACTGCTCTGCCAATTCTGGATTATGTGTAACCATTACCACCAAACGATCTTTGGCGATTTCGGTAAGCAAATCCATAATCTGAACACTTGTCTTAGAATCAAGGGCGCCTGTAGGTTCATCAGCTAAAAGAATTTCTGGATCATTAATTAACGCTCGAGCAATTGCAACACGCTGCATCTGACCACCAGAAAGCTGACTAGGCTTTTTGTTTACATGCTCGCCCAAGCCAACTTCTTCAAGTGCCTTCTTCGCACGTTCTTGACGCTCTTCTTTTGAAACGCCCGAAAGCGTAAGCGCCAATTCGACATTCGCCAAAATGGTTTGATGAGGAATTAAATTGTAGCTTTGGAATACAAATCCAACTCGATTATTGCGGAAGGTATCCCAATCATGGTCTTTATATTCCTTAGTAGAAATGCCATCAATGATTAAATCGCCATAATCATAATGATCAAGCCCACCCACGATGTTAAGCAACGTGGTTTTACCAGAGCCAGACGGTCCTAGAATTGCTACAAATTCATTATCGCGAAATGAAACCGAAATATCATTGAGTGCTACCTGAGTAAAATCGCCCGTAGTGTACGATTTATAAATGTGCTGCAGTTGAAGCATAAAGGGCCTTCCCCAATTACGTAGTATTTTTACCCATTTTTATGATAATGGTACATAACCTGTCCAACAATTGAAGAAGTGAAAGTGTCATTTACCTGTAAAAACTATAAGAACTCGCCCGATCCAGTCTGAACCAAGCGAGTTCTTAAACACATTGAAGTAAATTGATGGGTTACTGCTAACACTATTCACCAAAGAACACAGCTCTTGTTTCGAGTTCTTTGGCAGAATCTTTTGACCTTACTGCCAGTGAACCAATAACCATACAAAGAAGCGAAACAGTAATACCTATAACAATTTGATGCAAGCCAAAGAAAGTTATTCCCGCAGCCATGGTTCCACAATAAGCAAGCGTTCCACCTACTATCGAAAGCAAAGCGCCTGTTTTATTTGCCTTTTTCCAGAATAGACCCATCACCAAGACCCAACAGAAAGCCGTTTCAAGACCACCAAAAGCAAACATGTTAATCTTCCAAATAACATCAGGGGGAACAACAGAAAGAACAAAAACGATAACTCCCACAACAAATGTAAACACCTGGCTATAACGAGCAACCTGCTTTCCATTTGGAACATTGCTCTTTTCTTCACAGCGATGAAGATACATATCTTTAATGATGGATGAGGAAGAAAAGATCAACAAAGATGCTACTGTGGAAATCGAAGCAGCAACAGGACCAATAATAGCCACACCAGCTAACCACGGTGGCAGCGATTGAACAATAGCAAGAGGAATAATGTTATCAACGCTATTTCCGTAAGCAGAAATATCAGCAGGTAAGATACCTTTTGCCAATACACCAAGCGCAGTAACACCAATCATCATTGCGCCAATAATTATGGTTCCAATAATCATTGCTTGGCGAAGAGACTTAGAGTCTTTATAGCCCATACACCGCACAACTGATTGAGGCAAACAGAACGTGAATACGCCAACAAGAAGCCACTGGGTAAAATACAATCCAATTGGCATATCTCCGCCGCCGAAAGGTTCTAACAGTTGAGGATTATGGGTTTGAAGATTTGCCATGATATTAGCGTAGCCACCACCAGCATTCAAAATACCGCCAGCAAGCACAAAAATACCCACGATCATTGCAATACCGCACAGGGTATCAACGAAGGCAACGCCGCGGAAACCACCAAGAGCAGTAAACAGAATTGCTGCAATACCAAAAATAGCTAAGCCTACTTCATAAGAATAGCCAGTAACAGCTTCAAACAACTTTGCGCCGCCCACAAACTGAGCAACCATAGTTGCACCAAAGAAAAGAACGATTACGATCGCTGCAACGTTTGCAAGTGCGTTTGAGTTGTAACGAGCGCGGATAACATCAATTACCGTAATAGCTCCAAGCTTACGCGAAACCAAGGCCATTTTCTTACCCATAATGCCATAGAGCAAAAAGAGCGCAGTAACCTGAATAGTTGCCATATAAACCCAACCAAAACCTACATTCCAAGCCTGGCCAGGACCGCCCACAAAAGAACTAACCGAACCATACGTAGCAATAGTAGTCATTGCCAAAACAAAAGCACCTAGGCTACGACTACCAATAAAGTATTCGGAAACAAAACCAGCTTCACGACGTTTACGAGATTGATAGCGTACAAAAAACGTAATGCCTAAACCAAGAAGAAGGAATAAGGCAACAGGGATAAGGGTGGCTGGATTTCCGCTCATTACTTACCTCCTTCAACTGAAGAAGATACAGACTGAGAATCCCCAGAAACATCTGGAATAGCGTTAATCTCTTCATCTTCAAGGTCTATATCCTTAAAAATGAATTTGCTCATATAAACAGATACCGCAATAGCAAAAATCCAGGTACCAAAGCAACCCGTAATAATCCAAAGCGGCGTATTAAAAACAACAATGTTAAGAGGAGCAATACCAAAGCCTGCAATAATCCAAACGATAATAGTAAGGAATAGTGCAACTACCGCTCCCTTTGCTTCTTTATTAGCTTGTTGAAGCTTTTCTTTGTAATTCATGAAAACCTTTTCATCTAGGTAATACAAGTTAATGAATTATACCGCGGAGAAAGCGGTCGAAAATAGAATCATATAAAAGGTTCCGCTATCTATCGCAAGACCTAGGTAAACGGAAAAGCAAACTAACAATAAGGGCTTAAAATAATTCCCTATAAAACAGACAGCGCCCTGCATGAGCAGAACGACCTATCCTCCCACGGACTACACC
>URMQ01000053.1 GCA_900548955.1 uncultured Eggerthella sp.
ACTTCTGATAGTTGTTTTTCTTCCATAAACACAACAATATCAGCTGGTTCAATACAACTAAATACTGGACTAAACAACACTTCACACGTCGAGCACAATGAATAGGTTTTAATACGATCGTATGCAGCTTCCATATCTTCTTTTGAAGCCACCACAAACTTAACTGCATCTTCTGATTCTAAGAGACCATAATTACCTTCAAGCATCTCAGAAAACATGCCACTAGAAGGAAGCTTACAATCAACAGTGAAAGCAATAGTAGTAGGCACCGAAACAACATTCTTTAAAGAACAGCGCAATTCATGAAGTGCCGCTAGATCCACAGAACCATTAGTTTCTATCTCTATGACGCGCTTATTGTCGTTACCCCAAGTATCGCTTAACGCTAAAGCTTCAATTAAAGCGCTCAGACCTGGTTGAAGGGCAGGTTCTCCGCCGGTTAAGGTTACGCACGAGGCACACGTACCTGATACCCACGCTACCAACTGTTGCACAGATAAATTCTCATGGACACATGATTCATCATTTGCCCATGCCGTATCACACCACGAACAAGTCAGATTGCAACCCGTCATTCGGATGAAGGCAGCAAGCCTACCCGCTCTAAGACCTTCGCCATTAACAGAAACAAAGCGCTCGGCAACGGGAAACATAATTTCTTGATTCATCCGATGCAATCTCCACTACTCACCACAATAAATTGCACAGTTATTAGGCGTTTCGTACACTTCGATTTCCGATACCGGCAGACCTTTTTCTGCTAAACGATCATAAAAATAATGAGCGAGATTTTCTGCCGTTGTTCTGAAAGGCAAGATGGTTAAGGTAAAGCCTTCATTCTCTAGGCAAGACAATGTTTGTGCCTGAAGAGATCCTTCTTCAACAATAAAGGAATGATCAAATTCTTCTGTTAAAGCGCGAACTTCTTTTTTGAATTCACCAAAATCAAGAACCATATCTTTATGCGTACCTTCTTTGCACAATTCTGCTTGTGCAATATAAGCAACCACACGCCAACGATGGCCATGTAAGTTTTCGCATTTACCGTGGTAGTCGGTCAGAAAATGAGCAGCATCGAAACTGCTTTCGGTTTTTAACTTGTACATAATTTCCTTTACAGATCAATTATTTGATTGTTGGTTACTGCAACATTTACCGTTGCTTTAACCGCCAATTCTCCATCAGGACGACGGACTTCAACTTCAGATATTACCGTGCGTCTACCTGATTTCAACACCGTTCCAATGACATCAATATATTCATCATCAACACGCACAGGACGTAAGTAATTCGCATTAACCGACATCGTTGCATTTTCTCGTCCAAGAGTATCAACGGCTCCCGTGCCTGCTATATCGACAAGAGCAAGAAGAAAACCACCATGAATAGTGCCGATATTATTTCCACAGTCAGATCCAGGATATGCACGAAGAACAAAACGACCTTCTTCAGCTTCATGCAATTCACAGCGATCAAATCCGCGAATATCTACCACGTCTTCTTCGCAATATGCCAAAATTTTTGGGTGAAGCATACCGCCCTCCTTTCCTCTTTTGATTCATAATATCGTATAGCATAGTCCCTAAGCAGAAAGGTTTACATGAGAGCACTTATTCAACGCGTAAGCTCTGCTTCTGTTTCTGCAGAACATAACACTACCCAACATATCGATAAAGGCTACGTTATTTTTCTTGGCGTAGGTCCCGAGGATAATGAAGAGACTGCCAAATCGTTATGGTCAAAAATTTCTAAACTTCGCATATTTGAAGATGACCAAGGCAAAACTAATCTATCAATTCATGATGTTGAGGGAAGTATTCTTCTTGTCTCTCAATTTACACTGTACGCCGATTGCCGTAAGGGAAATAGACCATCGTTTACTAAAGCAGCAAAACCAGAACAAGCAGAAACACTGTATACCTATTTTGGGAATCTAATACACCAAGACAATATTGACCTTAAAACGGGATGGTTTGGTGCCATGATGGAAGTCTCACTGGTAAATAATGGCCCTTTCACCATCTGGCTTGATACCGACAACTAGATATTCATGATACAAACTACTAACAATCCAACACCTACCCCATCCAAAGCGATGTCAAAGTCATCTCAACAGGCACTTTGGTGTGCTCGCATAGTGTTTGGACTTGTATTCGTCATCAATGTTCAGTGTGCTTTGCAATTTGTTTTCATACCCAATGCATATGTAGGTGCCTACGAACTTGAAGGCATCTCAGGAATCATTGCTCTACAAGGCATGGGAATTGCCTTTCTTATGTGGAATGCCACCTATCCATTCTTTATTGCTCATCCCATCAAATGGCGCGTAGTAGGCATTATTATTCTTATCCAACAAGCAATAGGGCTCATTGGAGAATCACTGCTCTTGGTATGGCTGCCAAGTGGACACGAAATTCTCGCAACCAGCATTCAACGTTTTATCTTTTTCGATGGAATAGGACTACTTGCAATGACTGTTGCATACTTTGTTCTTATTAAAAAGCTCTAAGGTAGCTGAAGCACCAGCGAGCACTCGAGCTTTCCCTTTAGAGTTTTTACGTCGGATTACTAATTATCTAACAAAACCCTTACTTGCTTTTCTTATGGTAAGCAACCCAATACGCCATACCCACAAAAAGCGCTCCACCTACAATATTGCCTGGTACCGTAGCGCTCCAATTCCAAAGAGCACCACCCCAAGTAAGTACTGAAGGATCGATTCCAGCAGGTACAATACCTACCGAAGTAAGCAAGATACCCATGGGTAAAAAGAACATATTCGCAACGCAGTGTTCAAAACCACAAGCAACAAACGCTGCAATAGGAAGCAAAATGCCAAGCATCTTATCAGCAACCGTCTTACCAGCATAAGCAATCCAGACTGCCAAGCAAACTAAGAAGTTACACATGATCCCCTTGGCAAAAAGAGTAATCCAATCAGGAGTCATCTTGCCTGACGCAACACTAACCATAGTGGATCCAACAATACCGCCATTCATCGTGTGCATGCCACTTAAATAGACCAGACCAACAATAATAAGGGCGCCCACAAAATTACCTACAAAAACAACGATCCAGTTTTTAATAACAGCACCCCAAGAAATCTTTTTACTTGCCGCCGTCATAACAATCATAGTGTTGCCCGTAAACAATTCAGCACCACAAACAACAACAAGCAAAAGACCCAAAGAAAACAGTGCGCCACCTAGCACGCGCTGTACCGCAAAGGGTAAATCGGGATCTCCTGAAACAAGGAGAAAGAACATGGCACCCATAGCAATGAATGCGCCAGCCATCATAGAGAGCACGAAAGACTGGGTAAAACTCATAGACGTTTTAGTAATACCTAAACCTTCTGCCTTCGCTTCAATTTCTGCAGGAGACAACGAATCGCTTTTAGGTAATTTCGGCAAAACATCTTTGAGTTCATCTAATGACATATCATCACCCGTCCTTTTGGTATTGCGTAGGCAATCGCATACCGACAACTAGAAATGACTACATTCCTCTGCTCTCACGACGAAACCATAGCACAGATACGTTTTCAGACTCAGTAAAGGAGCGTTAATGGCTATGGAAATATATGCCGTTGGTTTAACGACGGAGTAATTTCTGTATACATCAATTTCTATACATTTATTGAACATGACAGAAGAAAGATGTATTTGCTTAATAAAATAGTTAGACTATCTAATAATTTGTCAATCAAAATAAACGTAAAAGGTTAGGAGAACCATTGCTCGAAGTTCGCACTTCGGGGCGAGGTCAGGTAAATAGACACACCCATCCCAAACGATCTTTATGGAAACGAATATATGTTTCACTACTTCTTTTTATTTTGCCTTTGTTGTTAAAGGTTTTCCGTCTTTCAAAAAAAGTCCGCTCAGAAGGAGCCTATTTGGGCGAAGGATTTGTTTTACGACTTACTATTTCAGGGTTTTCCCAGAGCAAATCATTACGCTTCTCCCACAATTCTTGGCATGGTTGTTCTGCCAACGAAAAGCCAACTCTTACTATCACTTTCCGTGATTTAGATTATGCATACGATATTTTCTCTGGCGGAATAACGCTCAAAGAAGGACTATCCGCTCGACTATTCACCACTCATGGTCCTAACGACAAGGGCGTATCTGTTACCTATTTATTCACCGTAATTCTAAAAACGTTTTTCTTTTGGCGTAATGCCTATCGGAGGTATTAAATGAACGCATTTGAATTCCATTGCCCTACAAAAATCATCTGTGGCAAAAACGCTCTTCATAAATTACCCGTTAAAATGGCGGATCGTAACGTAACAAAGCCCCTTATTGTTACCGACGAAAACCTGGTAAAACTTGGAATTGCAGAGCACGTATTTGCTCCCTTGAAAGAAGCTGATATTCCTTACGTGGTCTACGACCAGGTTCCCCCCGATTCATCTTTAACCGTTGTAAACGAAGTAGCGGAACTCTATCGTTCGCAAGGCTGCAATGGTTGGATTGCTTTAGGTGGTGGATCTGCAATAGATACCGCCAAGGGAGCAGCAGCTTCAGTCTCAGTAGGTGAAAAGGATTTCACCGAACTTCAAGGATCAGAAATCCTGCAAGATGATCTTGATACCATAATTGCCATTCCCACGACTGCAGGCACCGGCTCTGAAGTAACCCTTGTAGCCGTTGTGGCCGATACGCAGGCTCATGCCAAACTAAGTTACACCTCTTATCGCTTGGTGCCGCATTTGGCATTTCTTGACCCGCAGCTCACGGCTTCGCTACCTCCAAAGCTTACCGCTACAACGGGTATAGACGCACTTACTCACGCTATTGAAGCCTATACTTCAATTCAGAAAAACCCTATTAGCGATGCCTTAGCGGTACAGGCAATTCGTCTAATTACCGAAAACTTGGCTCACTCTTGTGCTGAACCAAATGACTTAGACGCACGAACCAATCTTGCCCTTGGCAGCCTTTTGGCAGGCGCTTCCTTCTCTAACGCGATGGTTGGAATCGTCCATGCAATAGGTCATTCGCTTGGTGGTCTTTGTCATATTCCTCATGGTCAAGCAATGATGCTCCTTCTTCCTCATTGCATTCATTTCAACCGCTCTCACGGGTATCACAAGGGGTTGTATGGCGAATTGCTTTCTGCTCTTCGTCCCGACTTAGACACGGCACGACTTTCCGCAGAAGAAAAAGATGCTCTTTTCGAAACCGAGTTGTTCACCATGAATGATTTCTATCATCGTGAATATCAAGTACCAACAAAATTAAGCGAACTGCGCGTTACCAAAGAACAACTTCCTGCCGTTGCAAAACAGGCACGCTATGACGGTGCAGCTTTATATAACAAGCACGAAATCACCGAAGAAGTTGCATTAGAGATTTTGGAGGCAGCACTGTAATGACATCGCATATGACACAAACAAATTCTACGCAAACAGATTCCGCAAAGAAAACCCTTTCTTCGCCACCAAACAGCTTATATACGTGCGCAGCAGATGTTCAGGCAGCAGTAGATTCAATGCATGAATGGTTCGAAACAGGAAAAACTCTTCCTTTACATTTCCGCCGCAGCGTTTTACAAAATTTGCGCGCTTACTTAAAAAAGCACGAAGAGGAAGTTCTCGAAGCTCTTCACAGCGACCTTGGAAAAGCTCCTTTTGAAGGCTATGCTACCGAGCTTGGCATCGTCTATGACGAAATAAAACTATGTTCCAGCAAGTTATATGCTTGGGCAAAACCAAAACGTGTAGCTACTCCCTTGGCGCATTTTCCTTCAACATCCAAGGTGTACCCTTCTCCTTTTGGCGTTGTTGCAGTCCTTTCACCTTGGAACTATCCTCTGCAGCTAGCCCTTGTTCCAGTTATTGATGCCATTACTGCAGGTAATTGCGTTGTTTTGAAACCTTCCCACACCTCCCCTGCTACCAGCGCCTTCCTGCAAAAACTTTGTGATGAAGTATTCGATAAGAATTTAGTGCGATGCCTACCAGGTGGCGGCGGTATGAATGATTGGATCTTGGAAACTAAATTCGACAAAATCTTTTTCACGGGTAGTCCGCGCGTTGGTCGTCAGATCATGCATGCAGCTGCAGACAATCTTACCGATGTAACGTTGGAACTTGGCGGAAAAAGCCCCTGCATTATTGCCGAAGATACCAATATCAAACGAGCTGCACAGCGTATTGCGTGGGGTAAATGCATCAATTCTGGTCAAACTTGTGTTGCGCCTGATTATTTCTTGATTCATGAAAACGTCGTTGACGAATTCGTACGTGAATTAGATAAGTGGCTCCATAAATACTATGGTCAAAATATCTTAGAGTGCGAAGAATATCCACACATGATTAATGAACATCATTTCGATCGTGTCTGCGGGCTTATTGATAACCACAACGAAAATGCCACTATTGCCCTAGGGGGCGGTCGTGATCGAGAAACGCTGCGTATTGAACCTACCCTGATGCGTGGCGTCACTCTGGAAGACCCCGTAATGGGAGAAGAAATATTTGGTCCTGTGCTTCCCGTAATGACATGGAAGACCTTTGATGAGGCACTAGCTATAATCCGCAGTTTTCCTGAGCCTTTGGCCTGTTACGTGTTCTCTAGCAGTAAGGTTTTCCAAGAGCAGGTTATTAATTCGGTCCCCTTTGGTGGCGCCACAATAAATGATGTTGTCATTCACCTGGCTAACAATCATATGGGTTTTGGAGGCTTTGGGGAATCGGGTATGGGCGCTTACCACGGTAAAGTTGGGTTTGATTGCTTTACGCATTACAAATCTACGTTGAAGAAATCAAACCTTATCGAAATGCCTGTCCGTAACCCCCCATTCAGCAACATGAAAATGAACATCGTGAAATTACTTATGCGCTAAACAATGAATAGCATAGACACCACAAAACTTTTTTGAACAAAAGAGTAGCAAAAAAGACAAAGCGTATATATGAATTGTAAAAAGGGTCAAGCAGTAAACTCGGCCCTTTTTAAATCTCTAATTACCTGAAACCGATTTCACTGATACAGCAATCGGCGTGACGTGATCCTTCATATACCGAATCAATACGTAGGGTAATTTGATTTGGATAAACAGGCTCAGCAAACGTAACTACCTGTAAGGCGCTATATTCATCAACCAAAGAAGTTGTTCCAATGGGTACACCATCAGCAAAAATAGTAATTTGGTGAGGGCGAGCATTGGCATAATACAAATCTTTGCTCTTACAATACCCATTAAAGATAGCCATTTCGGTTAGAGGCTCATGGGAGGTCAAATTAACAAACGTTATTTCAGAACCTGCGCCACTGCCCGAATCCCCTTCTACCCAGGCAGTGGAATTATTGCCGTCAGATACATTTGAAGCATAGTATGTCCCGTAGCTTGAAGTTTCTAATGTTGAAGAAGCAGAAATATCAGTAAAAGGAACAACCAGTCCAGGGTACGATCCCGTAACATTCGAGCTCAAATAAGGTATGGTGCCTTCATCAGAAGAAGCCGCAGCTGAACCTGTTGTCTTCTCAGGAGCAACCGCAGTTGTTTCATTCTCGGAAGCATTTTCTTGAGTTGAATCCTCCTCAACAGCATCAGATTCCTTTACAGACTGCTCTCCTTGAATCTGTACAGCACCAGTAGCTTGAGCATCTTCGTTTGATTGATCACCAAATACAAATACTACAAACAAAATAGCTATAACTACAAGGACAATTACACCTGCTGCAATACCAATAACGAGCTTCTTTTTGGAGTCTTGAGACGAAGTAGGTTCTTCACAAGGCACACCACAGGAAGTACAAAACTTGCTGGAATCCTCCAACTGCGCTCCGCACCGTGTACAAAACTTCATACCTACTCCTTTACCATTACCACATTAAGGAAAGCTGACGTACTAATATTATTTAAAACTTCCTACGTAGCCCATTGCATCTGACATTTCCTGAAGCCTTTCTATAGGGAAAGGAGGTTCACACAAAGGTTTCATGGCTATAGACATAAGTTTCATAGGATTATCATCGGCAGCACATCTATTTGAAACTATTTTCCCGCAACGTCTACAGCGATGCAGAATTGCCCATTCACCATTTTTACGAACCCAAACAGCGATAGGATCCATATAACCCCCGCAATCACTTTCGCGATCCCCTGGTTCATTATCCACATGCAAACTCGATAAACAATTTGGACAATGATTGCGATGTTCTGTTCCAGCGAATTCTGGTACAACCAATCTGCCACAAACTTTACACTCAAATACCTCTTCACACGGGTTATTTTTGTAATAACCTGTTTTAAATTTTTTCCTTTTATTTTCTCGATTCATCTGAATCTACCTCTCAAAAATGACATCCAAATATCGAAATAGACTTTCAAGAAATTCTTAAAAGCACTGTATTTCTCTGAATTAAACAATCATTCTTTTGGGAGGTGGAATAAATAAATATGCAGACCAACCTCCCGGCTAGCCCACAAGAACACATTCGCCACTTACCATGGCTTTGTACTTCTCCTTTCTATATCGCAAAGGACACAGCGCCCTTTAGCTGACAACCCCCACCTTTGGCCTATAAACCTAAGCCGAAGTAAAGTACAATAAAAAAGGTAGCCATCTTTCGATAGCTACCTAGACGTTTAACTGGTGTCAGAGGCGGGATTTGAACCCGCACGCCCGTATAGTTAGGCACTAGCACCTCAAGCTAGCGTGTCTGCCGTTCCACCACTCTGACGTTTAACTTAAGCTATTGGCTTAAGGGCTGCTCACTTGCAGCGAGGAATATATTACCAGAACGAAACTAAGTTGCAAGAACTTTTTTTAAGCAATTTAAGCAATCGTTCCTTGAGGATATACAATCATCAAAACAACAAGAGAAACCAAAAATACCGCAGCCAAAATAATAGTAATACGGTCGAGATTCTTCTCTACTGTACCAGAACCTGTTTGGTTGTTATACACCTGAGCAGCAATCATGTCGCTCAAACCAGTACCTTTGCCAGAATGGAGCAAAACAAAAATAACAAGACCAATACCAGAAACCACCAAAAGCACGGTAAAAATAATTGCGATGATACTCAATGTAAATCCCATCTAGATAGACGTTTATTTGTAAGCTTACACAAATAAAGAATTATAGAAACTTACGTACAATATCGCAAGACGTTCCACCTTAAAATTCAGCAACTAACCCATTCTTCATAAATAAGTTCTTCATAAATAAGTCTTGCTCGCTAATATGACCAAGAAGACAGCATCATGACAAAAAACTCTCGATACCAAGCCATCACAAAAAATGCCCCGCAAAAGCGAGGGCCACGGATTCAAGTGATACATCTTAAAAGATTACCGGGAACAGTGAATCTCTTGCCTTAGAAAAGCCTACGCCTTACTGGCTGCCTCGTGTGCGCTTTCAATAAGCTGGCGGAACGAATCTGCCTGAAGCGATGCTCCACCAATAAGACCACCATCAATATCAGGCTGAGCCAACAGTGATTCCACATTACCAACATTCATAGAGCCGCCATAAAGCACACGACAAGACTCTGCTACGCCTTCACCAAACATTTCCTTAAGCGTGGTGCGAATTGCACCACAAACTTCTTCTGCCTGTTCTGGCGTTGCCGTGCGTCCCGTACCAATTGCCCAAATTGGCTCATAGGCAATAACGACATCCTTCATGTCAGTTTCATCTAAACCAGCTAAAGCAGCGCGAACCTGAGCCACAATAAAGGCACCATAGTCACCGGAATCGCGCATAGCAAGAGATTCGCCAACACACACAATAGGAGCAATTCCTGCTTCAATAAGCGCTTTTACTTTTTGGTTAACCGTAGTATCTGTTTCATTGAACATTTCACGACGTTCGGAATGACCAACAATGCAGTATTCACAACCAGCTTCTTTAATCATGGGAATAGAAATTTCGCCCGTAAAAGCACCAGATTCTTCCCAATGAACATTTTGAGCGCCAATTGCAATTTTTGTCTTATCGAAGTCTATAACGGTGTAAACCGACTTAATGTCGATCGCAGGAGGACAGACTACAATATCTACGTTATCCCACTTACGATTGTATTGATTGCAGAGCTGCTGAGTTAAAACGATAGCCTCAGATATCGTTTTATTCATTTTCCAATTACCTGCCATTAAATACTTGCGCATACATTCCCCCTACCAACTCCAGAATGTGTGCATTGATATATGCTTTACGGAAACCTTTATATTCAGGATAGT
>URMQ01000054.1 GCA_900548955.1 uncultured Eggerthella sp.
CAGTGCGTAGGTCTTGCTCTCGTCCAGCGGCACATAAGTACCGTTCGCGCGGTCGCAGGCGTATCCTTCCATTACTTTGGGTGCTCAAGAAGTAACTGTTCGTGAAATGGCACAGGCGTATGCAACTATTGCAAATGGTGGTACCAAGCGCGAAGCAGTCTGCATTCAGAGCATTGTCGATTCTTCGGGCAACACTATCTTTACTGCAGATACTACAGGAGAAAAAGTTCTGGATACTTCCTTAACTGAGGCTGCAACTGAAGTTATGGAAACCGTAGTAACCAGCGGTACTGGTCGTGGTGCAGCAATTTCTAATGGGCAACCTGCTGCAGGTAAAACGGGTACTTCCGAAAACTGGCGCGACAAATGGTTCTGCGGTATTACTCCTCAGATGTCGGTAGCTATCTGGATTGGCGGACGTGAAGAAGTGCGCATGCCTTCTTACGTTGCTGCAGACGATGTATTTGGTAATTTCATGAGTACTATTCTTGCTGGTCAGCCAATTGAGCAGTTCCCAACAAGTGATGAAGAGCTTGAATATACCGAACACGATTTCGGTCATGGTTATGGTGCAGATGGTGAAGCTCCTGAACATGAAGGCGATACGGTTATGACTCCTGATGAGGAAACAACCGAAGAAGAAACCACTGAAAATGAAACCACGACAGGCGGTGAAACTGGCGGCGAAACACCAACCCCTCCCTCTGGCAGTGAAGGTACTGGCGGCGAAGGTACTGGCGGCGAAGGTACTGGCGGCGGTGATGAAGGCGGAGGCGGCGGCGAAACCGATCCGGGTGGATCAACCGATCCTGAGACGCAAGCACTTTATGTTCGGCGCGCAGCTTAACAACGCATAAGTTTTCTTTGCTCTGCAAGGAGCTTAGCGAGAACGAGATTATCTTGTTTGGTGTATGGTTGGGCAGCAGCGAAGTACTCTTGGCGCGTGTTTTGTGAAGGGAACTTGCATTCTGGTAACTTTTCAATATTTAGTAGGTATTTACAGGGAATAACTTATACACTTCTGCTTAACGTTCTTGAACGTTCGAAAGGATTATATGAAAGCGAAAGTACGTATTATTCTTGCAGCAATGCTTTGCGTGGCATGCTTGGCTGCTTTGGTTGGCTGTTCAGGAAACAATGCTGAGCAGGATGCCCAAACGCAGAATCGTCAGTATATGTCTTCTGTAAACACCATTATGGATACGCTTAATACCAATATGGAAGAGTTCGCAACTGCGGTAAAAGATGGTGAAGTTGTATCCTTGGATGCCCAACTCGAGGCAGTGAATAAGTGTGTTGAAGATTTAAATGCGCTTACTCCTCCTGATGCTATGACTGAAATTCACAAGTCATATGTATCAGGCGCAACCGAACTTCAAACTGCTTTAGCTGATTATGTTCAGCTGTATGAAGACGTGAAAGCACCACAGAGTGGCTCATTTGATTATTCCACTTATGATGCTCGTATTGCAGATATTCAATCCCACTACGATGCGGGAATTGCTGCTTTGCAGGAAGCAGATAGCAAGGCCCAGTCTGCTTAAAACGTTTCGTATAAGTTTGTCTTAGGCGGCCATCGATTAGATGGCCGTTTCGCTGTATAGAGGAAGTTGAATGGAACGGACAACCACTCAATTGATGCAAGAAAAGAGAATAGTAGCAGAAACTTCAGATATTACGGTGTCGGCTGTTTCTGAAATGAACACACCAAAAGTTGAATTATTGGCGCCAGCTGGAAATATGGCATGTTTACACGCTGCGGTGCAGGCAGGTGCCGATGCGGTGTATTTGGGAGCAGGTCATTTTAATGCGCGTCGTGGTGCAGAGAATTTCACCTTTGAGGATTTGGCGCAGGCTTGTGACTACGCACACCTGCGTGGGGTAAAGATTTATCTCACGCTTAACACTATTGTTCTTCCTTCCGAAGTTGAAGACGCCCTTGAACTGGCTCGTCAGGCATATCGTTGTGGAGTAGATGCTTTTATTGTCCAAGATATAGGCATTGCACTTGAACTCCGTCGAATTATGCCTAATTGCGAAGTGCATGTTTCTACGCAGATGAATACTCATACCGAAGATGGTGTTCGGGCTGCTGCTGCATTAGGTGCATCGCGCGTCACACTTGCTCGTGAACTTTCTTTCGAAGAAATAGCGCGCCTGTCCGCTTTAGCACAAGAACTTGGCATGGAAATTGAAGTTTTTGCGCACGGTGCCCTTTGTATTTGCTATTCAGGTCAGTGTTTTATGTCTTCTATGGTAGGGGGTAGATCGGCAAATCGTGGGCGTTGCGCTCAAGCATGTCGTTTGCCCTATACGCTTCATAATATAGCTTTGCGAAAAACACTTGATGCTCCAGGAGAGCATCTGCTTTCTCCTAAAGATTTATGCACCATTGATGTACTTCCTGAATTGATCAAGGCGGGCGCTACTTCTTTGAAAATTGAAGGACGCATGAAGTCTCCTGAGTACGTAAAAAGTGTTGTGGGAGTGTATCGGGCGGTGCTTGATCGTGTATTAGCTTGGTTGGAGGAAGAAAAACGTGCTGAACTAGATTGCGGTAGTGTCGAAATACCGCAAGGACTTCCTATTAATCCTCGCGCAACTGAAGCAGAGCACCAAATTCTTTCCGAAGCGTTTTCGCGTGGTTTCACTACTGCCTATTTAGAACGTCAGCGTGGTAACGAAATAATGAGTTACGGTCGTCCAAACAATCGTGGCGTATTCGTTGGTCGCGTAACGCGTGTAAAAGACGGAAAGGTTTTTATTGATGTAGAGCAAGAGCTTCATGTGGGCGATGCCATAGAATTTTGGACCAATAGGGGACACTTCGTACATACCATAGAGCAGCTTTCCTTTGATAAATCGGGGAAAGCGATGCTTATGGTGGATCGCGCTGTTGGCAAGGGTGATCGCGTTTTCCGTGTGCGTAATGCAGAAACAGCTTTTATAGATAATGATCGCGAACCTACGGTGGCGGTAACGGGAGCGATTGAGCTTCGCTTAGAAGAGCCCGCTAAGCTTACCTTTACTGCTTATGACTGTATCAATAATTCGCCAGTTTCAGTTACGGTTGAGGGGTCTGAGGTAGAAGCTGCTCGCACCAAAGCGCTCACTGAAGAAGAAGTGCGTGACCATGTTGACCGCATGGGAACAACACCCTTTTCGCTTGAAAAGCTTGATGTTGTGCTTGACGAAGGGGTAGGCATGGGCTTTTCTGTGCTGCATAAGTTGCGTGCCCGTGCGGCTGAACAGCTTCAGGAGGCTATGCTGGATTCGTATCATAGTCGCTTTTTGGAACGTGCGCCTCAGCGTGTATTCGTAAATCCCGTTCGCGTTAACTCATGCAAAGTTGGCGTTTTGGCAACAAATCCTGCCTGCGCCCGTGCGGCAAAACGTGCAGGAGCAGATTTTATTTACGTTCCTGCGCTTAACTATCGCCGTGGGGAAGCGGTAATTGCTGGTCAGCTTTCAGGGACGGCAGAGCAGGCAGGTTATCCTAAGCAGTGCATTCCAATTTTGCCAACGGTTTCTCATATGTTTGATGAAGAATTGCGTGGTGGTTTCGATATTTGGAATCGCGTGCGTGAAGGAAAGCCTGTTGTCGTAGAAAATTTCGGGCAGTTAATCCATGCCCATGAAATGGGAGCACTACCCGAAGTAGGCCCTCATATTCCTGTGACAAACAGGCTAGACTTACAAGCGATGACTGATTTGGGAGCACAACGTATTTGGCTGTCTCCAGAACTTTCCCTTGTTCAGATAGAAGAGTTAGGGGAGGCTTCTTCGGTGCCGCTGGGAGTAACCATTATGGGTTCAACTGAGCTAATGATTACGGAACACTGTTTACTTATGAGTCAAGGTCCCTGCAATCAGAAGTGCACAACATGTGCGCGTCGTAAAAGTCCGCATCATTTGAAGGACCGTAAGGGTTATGAGATGCCAGTAATTACTGATGCTCTTGGTCGCAGTCATTTATACAATGCAGTTTCTCTTGATATTGCACATCTGGTTCCCGAGCTTATTCATGCGGGCGTTTCAACTTTGATGGTTGATACCACGCTAATGAATGTTTCTGAAACTACGAAAAAGGTGCAGCGCGCGGTTCGTGCTCGTGATATTGCGCTTAAGAGTGGCGATAAGGTTTCGAAGGCTGAAGGGGCAACGTCGGGGCATTTGTTCCGCGGAGTTTCGTAGATCTTAAAACATAGAATTGAGTTTTCGGCATCATGAAACGTACACGACATATGAAAACGGCATATTCCGTATATGCGGAGGCGTATACCTAGAGACATATAGGCGAAGACAAAAGCTGTGATAGAATCTCTGCGTATAACTTGAGAAGAGGAATTATGATTTCACCTGAAGAACAGTTTCATATTATTCAATCAGGCACGGCAGAAATTGTGCCTGAAGCTGCACTTATGGAAAAACTGAAGCGCGGTAAGCCTCTAAACATTAAGCTTGGCGTAGATCCAACGGCGCCTGATATTCATCTTGGACATGCGGTTCCCTTGCGCAAGTTGCGCGCATTTCAGGATTTGGGGCATCAGGTAACGCTTATTATTGGCGATGGTACCGCTTTGATTGGCGATCCTTCTGGTCGCAATACCACGCGTCCTCAGCTTACGCGCGAACAGATTAAGGAAAATGCTCAAACCTATGTTGATCAGGCGTTTAAAATTCTTGATCCAGAAAAAACCACGCTTCGTTATAACTCTGAGTGGATTTTGAGCATGGATTTGGAGCAATTGCTCAAGATTGCTTCCAACTTCACGGTTGCTCGCATTCTGGAGCGCGACGATTTCCATAATCGTTACACCAATAATCAGTCTATTGCTCTTCATGAATTTTTATACCCCATTATGCAGGCATACGACTCAGTGGTAATTAAAGCCGATGTTGAGCTTGGCGGTACGGATCAGCTGTTTAACTTACTTGCTGGCCGTGAGCTTATGGAAAAGATGGGTATGGAACCTCAGGTTTGTCTTACCCTTCCTTTGCTTGAAGGCACCGACGGTGTCAAGAAGATGTCTAAGAGCTATGGTAACTACATTGGTTTGACTGACGAGCCTAATGATATGTTCGGCAAGGTTATGTCCATTCCGGATGAATTGATGATCAAATACTACCGTTTGGCATCTACAGTACCTGTTGCTGAAATCGACAATATTGAAGCTGGTCTTGCGGCGGATGAAATTCATCCTAATCGTTGCAAGCGTGATTTGGCTCAAAACATCGTTGCCGCTTACTATGACGAAGCTGCTGCCCAGGAAGCAGAAGCTGCGTTTGACAAGCAGTTTAAGAAGCATGAAATTCCCGACGATGTAGCGGAATTTGCTGCTGATTTAACGCCAAATGATGAAGGTTTAGTTTATCTGGCAAAGTTGATTTCTGATGCAGGATTAACCAATTCTACTGGCGATGCTCGTCGCATGATCGATCAGGGTGGCGTAAAAGTAAATGGTGAAGCTATTCCTGCTAAGACCTACAACGTAGCTCCTGAAATGCTTAAGGATGCCGTTGTTCAGGTAGGCAAGCGCAAGTTCGTACGTATTACGACGTTATAGCTAACGTCGTAATACTCGTAAGAAACGGTATGGCGCTGTGCGGAAACACCTTGGCACAGCTAGGGCTCCAGGCAAAGCTTGCGTAACAAAGTACGCTACGCTTTGCCTTCACCCTATCTGCATTCAAGGTGTTTCCGCTCGCTGTTTTTACCAGCAATGTGAGTTTTATTGAATTTCTTGCTAAGTTGTTTAGAAACGTGAGGTTATTTATATGTCACGTTCAAATATCATTATTGGAATTGTGCTAGCGATAGTTGTTATTGGGCTTGCAGTATATACCTTTACAATGGGGTAGTAGAGGATAAGTAGAAACGTACTCTTGATCTATAGCTAAACACGTAAGCATTGCGTATATTATCTACACTTTAGCTGCTAACTCGCATTAGCTCTTCTTGAAAGTGTTGTTGCCGAATAAACCTTCGGTAATGCGACCGACTTCTTTTCCGTTTTCGTCGGTGACAATTTTGTCGCCAAAGATGCCATCGCGCACTTCGTATTTTTGTCCACCATATTCAACTTTGGTATTTCCGAATACGCCTTGACGGGTTGATCCTACTTTTGAACCCCATCCATCATAAATGGTGGAGCCGCCCCAGCTATTATTCTGCTGGTGATATGCTTTGCCGCCGACATATGTTGTTGAAAAGGAATTTCCCCATGAGTTACCAGAGTAGCTCGAACCGCCACTGCCGCCAGAAGAGCCGCCAAATGATCCGCCTGAGTAACCTCCGCTATAAGCGCCAGAGTAGCCACCGTTGTAGCTGGTGTTTGGAAGAATGAATTCGTTGTCGATGAATCGATAAGCGGCATATAACAATACTGCAATAATAACCAGGTAGAGTGCCGATTCCACTATCAACTGCGTTACAAGCGTCCAGACAGTAGCTTCATTCACGCCTTCAGCGACGTTCTGAGTAATCAAACCGATAATGTTGTTGTTAAGTTGAGCCATTACTAGTGCATAGCCAACGCACAGCAAGCAGATTGCGTATCCTACGCGTCTAGCTGTTTTCATGAAGCTGTGAATGGACTTGTGGGTCTTATTTGTGCCTTCATACCAGCGCAATTCACATGCATTAATAATCACAAGCACTACGAATAAGATGAGTGCAAAAAGAGGCAACGCACTAGTCGAAAGTATCACGCCAATAATTTGGAAGATGTTTGCAAAGAATCCGTTTAATGCAGGATTTAGTAAGGACATTAAGATAGAACAGCATCCCAAGACAAGTGAAATCCAGCCTGTAATTCTTCCAATTCTTATAAGGGAACCTTGAAGGTAGACGCCAACATTTGGTACTTCTGTACCTGGAACTTTTTCACCATTAACGATGCACTCGAATTGTGGCTCCTCTTCGCCATCCCTTTTTCGCTCTTCGATATCCTGGATTTCTTCGGCAGTATTAAGAACAGACCAGTCTAAGAATTTACGCCACGCAATGCGGATGATGCCAGCAGTAAGCACAAATACCCACATTCCTGCGGCGCTCAGCTGACCAATTGCTGTCATGAATTCACTAAACCATGGAACAGTAAAGATGATATATGAGATTTTTTCTGGGCTGAAAAGACCGCTGGTTGCTAATACCAACGTGATGGGGGAGTGCATGAGCAATGCGACAAGAATGCCTACCGCTCCTAGGGCGTTAGCGAGTGCAACTAGCACACGAATAATTTCATCAAGCCACCAGACAAGACCGACCTGTTCTTCTAGCGCTTCAACAGGAGTCAAGTTTTCTTTCTGAATGCGCTTGCCAAAAGCTTCACGTTCGCTTGCGCACCAATTCTTATAGCCATTGCTACAGGCACGCGCTATTACCATAAAGAGAATAGCAAGTGGCATGCCTGATCTCCACGTAATATCCCAGCTCAAACCTAAGATCAAGGTAATGGGGTTTGAGATATCGGCGGTATCGGTTAGGGAAAGAAGCTCCAAGAATATGGTGAAGAGGTAGAATAGGATGAGTGCAGATATGCCTTTGCCAAGCGTGATAAATGCACGGGGGTAAGGTGTGGGGTTATTCTGCTTGTTGGCGTTTTTCCACTTGGCGAAATACCAGTGAGCTACCCACCAAATGGCGAAAACTATCGCAAATGCAATCCAGCCTTGTAAAACAGTAGAATCTGATTGTGCGGGAGCGGTGGTTATTATAAGCAGACAAATAGCAATGAATACGCCAGGAATAGCAAGGCGAATAAGGGTCGCCTTGAAGCACTCACTTCCATGTAGTTTTGGTAAGGAGTAATTCTCTGGGATGTTTTTGATTCCGTTTAGAACAATAGAAGGAATCTCTTTTGAGTTTTTATCGTTGTTACCAGAAAGCATGAGCTCTCCTTACTGGCTACCTTAATAGTTATGGTTCGTGACAAAATTATATTGTGTAAATACCATTGGTTATTATATAGAGAGGGATTCAAGAAAGGAATCTCTGATTGAGAACACTTCAAAACACCAGGTCAAATCATTGTCAAAGACTTTTGACAAGCACAAAATCCCCGAAAAGCTTTCATGTCAAAACTATTAGGTGGTAGAGTAATCCGCGATCTGAGACATTTCCTACCAGAAAGGGATTGCATGGAACTGGCAACGCATATCAAAGAGCATCGCGCTCGTTTAGGTATGTCGCAGGAAGAATTGGCGGAGGCAATTTTCGTTTCGCGTCAAACTATTTCAAACTGGGAAACTGATCGTACCTATCCTGATGTGCAAAGCCTGTTGCTTTTAAGCAATCTCTTCGACGTAAGTGTTGACTCGCTTATTAAAGGAGATGTGGAAGAAATGAAACAGGTATTAAGTGCAGAAGCAAAGCGAATGAATAAGCTTGGTCTAGTAATGTTGATTTTTGGGACAGTCCTGCTTGCATGGGTCGTGATGTCCTGTCTTATGGATTTAAGCTTGCCAGCAATCGTAATTCCAGCTGTTGTGTTATTTGTTCCTGTTGCAATAAGCGCAGGTATGGCTGAAAAGATTAAACACGACAAGCAGCTATTTACGTATCGTGCCTATGATGCGTTTATACAAGGCGAAGATCCTGATGTATTGAACGAAAAGAACCAGCGTGCTGGAAAGTATTGGTGGGGTAAGCTCGTAGCGAAAACCCTGATAGCTGCAGCTATAGGTGCTTGCTGTGGCTGGGGTGCTTTTAGCATTTTAGGCAGGCTGATTGGATAGTTGCATTAAGAATTTATTAGCCGTTCATTTGCATAGTAGTGTATTCAAGGTAATTACAAACAAAGCTTTGTAACAACGAATATAGGTTTAGAAAAGACTCTCAGAACAGAGGAGGACCAATCATGACTAAAGAGCGATTTGTCGAAGTGTATTCTCAAGGTGTTACGAACGTGCGTAAGATCATTGTGGATGCTGAAACAGGAGTTAATTACTTCTTGGCATCTTCAAATATGACCAGCGGTTGCGGCATAACGGTTTTAGTAGACGCGGAAGGCAAACCACTGGTAACTCCGCTTTCTAAAAATGATGAAGTTGCCATGGGGCAGTTGTTGAACAGGTAAGGATAGTGCTCGGACCCGCCGAGCGTTATTGCTTTTCAAGTAGCTTGATAGAACTGCTTGCTTTTACACGTCATTATCCAAGAATAGCTTCAGCTCGAGTGATGACTCCTTTTAGGAGTGGACCAACTAGTTTGCTTACCTGAGGAAAACCAGCTTCAGTAATCGCTTCCGCTTCTTCGCGTATTGCTGAAGGAATAGCCTCTGCTAAATTTTGCAGATTCCGAAGAGCCAATTTGGACGGAATCGCACATTTACGCATGGTTTCTTGGAATAGAGAACGTGAAACGTGGTCGATACGTCTATCTCCGCCGAATGATACTCCCATTTCTAGGTAGATATTTGGGTAAGCAACGGTGCTAATAACATCGTAGAGAGGGGCTATTTCGCGATCATTCCAATCTTGATTATAGAGAAGGGCAAAATTTTTCAGATGGTTATCGCAGTTGCCGATCAAATAGTCAAACAACACGTATTCAATGAGAAGACTAGATTCACCAAAGGCATTTTGGCAGTATTGCCGTGTTGTAGACGAGATTAAAGGAAGGTAAAACCCATCTGTCGGCTCGTATTTCAAAGGATTTGATGTCGCCTGGCTGAAATCTTCTTGATGGATTCGTATAGGCGCTGGCATGCCGTCGACTTCTTTAGAACTCTCTGAAATAATGCGATCGAATCTTCGTACTGCTAAAAGTGGATCTCCCTCTTTAACGCTGATTAGTGAACATTCAGCTGCAGGAAAGTCGCATCGGCGTGCGATTCCAAGGCAAAGTGCTTCATTTATAGTTTCGAGGGGAAATTGTTTTGAGTTCGCAGCTTTTAAGATGTGAGTGGAAGGTGCACCGCCAAAAGGATAAAACCACTCGTTCTTTTCTTCATCTAAATACAGCCCAATTTTTGCCATAGCACCCGTCAAAGAAAGACGCGTTTTGTTCATTGTTTGCACGGCGGTTTCGAAAGGTTTTAGAGCAAATTCATTAAGGAAGTTGGTTTCAATTGGCTTGT
>URMQ01000055.1 GCA_900548955.1 uncultured Eggerthella sp.
GAAATCCTGAAGTGAATGAATGGTAAACGAATTCGGAAGAGTCCAACCTTCCAACAAGGCTGGATTCCACCGAATTCGCGCTTTAGTAGAGCCATTTCCACCCTCCTACTATTAAAGAACCCCCTTTTAGTTCTTTGAGACAAAGAACTAGTCTTATTTTGTGAATTGTCTGCGGCAAAACCAAGAACGCACTTTTTTATTAGGACATACCTTTTTATAAGTAACTAACTAATTACATATCTTTTAGTTACTACCTAGAAATCCGGCGACTGTCCCACAAGGTGAAACATACTTTTTTATTAGTATCCCCGAGTTAGTTCTGGGGTGTTACAGTTTTCTATTATTGGCTTATTGATATTGCACAAATTTATGTGCGCATAACGGGAGATAAGGAGCTAATACCAAATTGTGACGTTAAAGGATTTATCATGTTACCGAAAAAAGAGCTGCCTCAAAATCCCGCTGTTGTAGCTCTTTGGCTTTTGGGTAATAAATGGACGCTGTATATTTTGCAACATTTGCTTGTTCGCCCTCACTCGTTTGGTGAGTTACGTCGTTCTATAGATGGCATTAGCGATAAAGTTTTAAGCGATAATCTTAAAAAACTTCAAACTAATGAAATTATTTTTAAGTCGATTACCTCTGATAATCCGCCTCGGTCATATTATTCGGTTACAGTTTTAGGAAAATCTTTACTTCCTGTTATAGATTCTCTTAGTACATGGGGCGCTAAATATTTAAATACAGTTAAGGATTCAGACTCAATACTTAATTAAACGCTTAGCATACGTCTGTGTTTTAAAGCGGTTTCCTACTTTCGGTTGGGAGCCGTTTTTTCTTGACAGAACTGTTTTGTACCGATTATCGCTAGCTTTCAGACATCTCTTAGTCACTGACGCTTAGCCATCGACTCTTAGTCACTAGCTATTAGCTGTTAGCTCTTATAGTGGTTACTAGCTTCTTGTATCGATTAGTTAGATGCTAGTACGCACTTATTGCAACGTATTTGGATTACTCTTAATTGGAATAACAACAAAGACCATATACAATGATTGAAAAGGTTGCGAGGGACTCAACAAGGAGAGAGAGTCGGTTGTTGAGTCCCAGCACCATTCCGCTTGTTTTCGTTTACGTTTCGCGTGCACCAAAACGCCAACTCATTTAGCGTTTGCTTCCCTGGCATCTTCAAAAACACTAGGGCAGGATAACCTAAGACGACTTTGAGTTGTTAAAAGCAAGCAAGAAAGACACTAGCTAGGCGTATTGTCTTTCTTTGCCCTTCTTGTATCTGAAGGTAGTTTTTACTTTAGATTGGATTATTAGCTAAACCAAGAACGCACTTTTTTATTAGGTGTATAAAATCACCTGCTAGTTCGCCTTATTTAGCAATGCGTAAATGCAATATGGAACTTTTCGCCATTGTCATGCGATTGTCATATTTGACTGCACTTAAGCTGTGACCTAATTGTGACATTTGGCAAATTTTGAACCTTAATAAACAAAAAAGCCACCGAGAAAAATACTCGGTGACCTGGTCTTTCGATGGTGCGCCGTGAGGGATTCGAACCCCCGACGTACTGATTCGTAGTCAGTCCCTCTATCCAGCTGAGGTAACGGCGCATTTTCAGCAAGAAATAGTCTCTTACTTTCTGGCCACCGTGTCAAGAAGTTTTTTAAATTGTGTTGATGATGTGATGCCCACTGGCTAAAACTTCTTTCTTTACATCCTTCTTTACTTTACCTTTCACGCTATTAGAATTGTTCATGGGGAGAATTCACCTATGCGTGCAGAGGGAGGGCGCAATGGGAACAACTCACCCAAACGAAGACTACACAGAAAAACTTACTATCCGTCACGTTCTTATAGTGGTTACGGGTATTCTGGTGTGCTTCGGTCCCGCAACTCTGGTATTTAATACGTGGTCAATTCTTGTGGTGCCTGTATGCAGTAGTCTCGATGTTCCAACGGGCGCTTTTACCTTTTATGTATCCTGCATCTTCCTTTTTTCTGCACTTGCTGCACCCTTTGCGGGAAACTTAATGAACCGTTTTGATGCCCGTATCGTTATAACAATCTCTTGCGGACTGGTCTCGGTGGGCATTTTTGCTTCTTCTTTTTATTCAGAGGTTTGGCAATTCTACATATCTGGAGCTATTGAAGGCATTGGTGTTGTTACTTTAGTAAGTCTGGTTGCCCCTACTCTTATTAATCGTTGGTATCGTCGACATATGGGTGTGTTGATCGGCATCTGTGTAGCCATGATGGGCGTTGGAGCAGCAGTATGGAACATGCTTGGCAGTTTTCTGCTTGGCGAATTCGATTGGCGTATGTGCTATGCCGTATTCGGTGTTATTTCAGCAGTTATTTCTATGCCTGCAACTGCATTCTTGATTCGCAGCTACCCCGAAGATGCTGGACTAAAACCCTACGGAAAGCCAACAGAGCTTTCATCGGCAAAACCTTCATCGACAGAATTGATGCCAAAAGAATCATCACCAATAAAATCATCTCATAACGCCAACTCAACGCCTTCGTTTCGACGCATTGGCAGCGTTTCTGCCAAGCGCGCATTTCGGATGCCTGCGTTTTTCCTCCTAGCGATTACTATCGCTCTTAATAACGGCGTTGCCCAAATGGGAAATTACCTGGCAACCTATCTTTATTTTCTTTCTGATTCTGGATCGCTTGGCATTTCTCCTGCTGAAGTAGTTATTATGGCGGGCGTTGTAGCCTCATGCCTTCAGATTGCTCAAGCATGTGCCAAAGTAGGATTGGGTCAAATTGCCGATCACAGCATACGGGTATCATTATTTATCGCGTGTTCTTGCGGTTTATTGGGAATTTTATTCTGCTGGCAGGGCGCTCGCATAAGCCCTCTTTGTTTTTATATTGGTGCGGCGTTTTTCGGCATTCTTTTTGGTGCAACAAATGTGCTGGGGCCTACCATCACTAGGTATCTTTTTGGACCAAAAGACTACACCGTCATTTATTCTCGCGTCGCTATTGTGGTTAATTTTCTGCCGGTGTTATTTATTCCTATTTTCGCAGCGCTTTCCGATATAGATTGGAACTTATTATTTGCATTCGCTACCACTGTTGTGGTGATTATCTTTGCATGTGCCATCATTCTTATGAAGCTTGCAAAGAACATTAAGTCTGACGAGATTGAAAGCAAATCGACCGAACTTGAAAATCCTACAGAATGCGCCGCATAGAACGAGTGTCTTCCCTAAACAGGCAACCGCGAAAAACAGAAAACCCTTACACCTCACGCCTCGCGTCTCATGTCTTACATCTCGCGTCTTACACTTCACGTCTCACGTCTCACGTCTCAACGTCTCACGCCTCACACCCCACACCTCACGCTTCCTCTAAAAAATATTTCTGGGCAGAGCGCTATAAAATGTTTACAATCTAATGTGCTTTATTCTGTAAAGATAGAGCACCGCAACTGATCACCTTCGATTCGCCTACACGAAATCTGAAGTTTGTTTAGTTGCTTTTGCATTATCACACGATGGAAGGACAGTACTTGAAGGTTCGAAAATCGAAACCTCACAGTAACTAACCTTCGACCGCTTTCACTGCTCTTTGCCCGTGTCGGTGGTCGAAGGAAGACCACTACACGATGAGGCTTCACGCTTGGTATTTTTGTAGGCATCACTATGCTTTAAACCGATACGCTGGCTTGCTTTGCTGCGCTTCAGTTTTGCTTTGGCTTGCTTTTGCGTTGCTTTGGCTTACTTTGGTTGGGTTTAGCTTGCACTTGCTTTGCTTTAGCTGGTTTTTGCTTCGCTTTAGCTTGCTTTTTGGCTTGCCGCGCTTGTCTAGTTTTCTGCTTGGTTGCCCGCTTTGTAAAGGGCCACTTTTCTGAGGAATTGCTACGACAAATTCTGGTCAGCTTTTTTGCCACTTTGTTGCTACCTTAGCGCTTCGCTCCACAAAAATGCCACGCGTACTGCTTTAAGAAAAGGAGCTGTATGCTTTACTTATCTCAAATGCTTGGCGAACCCGTAGTTGATGCTAACGGAGAAAAAATAGGGTCTATTTCAGATCTCGCCATTCAAACGGGTGAAGTATTCCCCCGCATTACCAGTCTCGCCTTTTTAGGTCCTGGCAAAACACCTTTCATGATTTCTTGGCGAAAGTACGTTGAGGGTTTTAGCGAAGAAGAAGGTATTCGCCTTAAGGTGGATCGCACCGCTATTCGTTTTAGTTATCTGCAGCCTGCAGAGGTTTTACTTGCACGCGATTTGCTCAATCGACAGATCGTCGACACACAAGGCATGAAGGTCGTACGCGTAAACGACTTAAAGCTGTCTATTTCCGGCACTCAACTTCGTCTTCTTGGAGCAGAAGTCGGATGGCGCGGAATTCTGCGTGGTCTTGCTCCCTGGGTGGAAAAGGCAGCCTGCTCCATTGCAAAAGCATTCCATAAATCTATCGATGAAAAACTTATTGCCTGGAATTACATGGATTTGCTTGACCGCGATCTTTCCAAAGTACAGCTTTCTGTTACCCACACCCGCCTTGAAGAGCTGCACCCGGCAGATGTAGCAGACATTTTGGAGCAGCTAGACCCCAAACAACGCGCCAACGTATTCCAGCATTTGGACGACACTCAAGCAGGCGAAGCCATTTCAGAAATGGAAGATGAATTCCAGGCGGACATTATTGATGGCCTAGACGAAACACGCGCCAGTCGCCTGCTTGGCAACATGGATCCTGACGATGCGGCAGACATTGTGGGCGATCTTCCCTATGAAAAAGCAGAAACTCTGCTGCGCTTGATGGGCGTTGAGGATGCGGCAGGTATTCGTAAACTGCTTGGCTATAAAGACGATACCGCTGGTGGCCTTATGACCACCCAATTCGTTGCTATGCACACGACCAATACTGTCGGAGAAACCACCGAAGTCTTACGTCATTTAGACGAAGACCATCCTACGGTGAGCTATGTATACGTACTAGATGAATACGACAAACTCGTCGGCGTTCTTTCACTTCGCACGCTGGTTCTTAACACTGAAGAAACCCGGCTCAAGGACATCATGTTCGATGAAATAATCACCTCTTTGCCCGAAAAACCCGAAGATGAAGTTGCCGCTGATATTTCCAAGTATGACTTGCTTGCTATGCCTGTTGTAGACGAATCGGGTCGTATGTTGGGCATTGTTACTTTCGACGACGCTATGGATGTTATTGAAGATGACGCTGAAGAGGTAAAAACTCATTGGGCATGGGGGCAACTCGCAATTACCATTGCAGTGTTTTTGGTACTTTTGGTTCCCTACACCTTCCTCGTCTTGCATTTCTTCGGATCAAACTAATCACTTCCTAACTAGCTACGAAGAAAGTATTGGTGAAGTATGACCGAAGTAACCAGAACAGACCAAACGGATAACAAACACTCCCAAAGCGAACGCATTCAAGACGAATCGCCAAAGAATCGCTCTCGTATACTCTTAATCCTTGCCGCAATGGGTCCTGGCGTAATCGCCGCTATGGCAGGCAATGATGCAGGTGGTATTTCTACCTATTCCACAGCGGGAGCAAAATTCGGCTATATGACCTTATGGGCCATCCCCGTTATGTGCATTTTGCTTGTTGTGGTACAAACAACCGCAACGCGCATGGGCGTAGTCACGGGCAAGGGATTTTCGGCTTTGATTCGCGAACGTTTTGGCATTCGCCTCACTGCTCTTGCCATGCTAGCATTACTTGTTGGTAATATTGCAACCACCTTTTCAGAATTTGCAGGTGTCGCTGCTGGCATGGAAATGTTTGGAGTACCTCGCTGGATATCCGTTCCCGTAGCGGCTATTGCAGTATGGGCTCTTATTGTTGGTGGCAGCTACAAACGTGTGCAAAATATCTTTTTGGCTATCTCGTGCGTTTTCGCAACCTATATTGTGGCGGCATTCTTAGCGCAACCCAATTGGAATTTAGCTCTTATTCATACCGTTATGCCTCAAGCAAGTTCTGATATAAGCTTCTTGTCGCTCATGGTTTCTATGGTCGGCGCCACTATTGCCCCCTGGATGATGTTCTTCACCCAAAGCAACGTGGTTGAAAAAGGCTCTGGTATTAGAGATTTGCCATATCAGCGCATAGACGCCATAACTGGCGCAGTAGTAGGATGTATTGTTGCTTGGTTCATTATTGTTACCACTGGCACAGTTCTCTATCCTCAAGGAATTGAAGTTTCTAGTGCAGAGGCAGCTGCGGCAGCACTTGCCCCCTTTGCGGGTCCCTATGCTGAGGCTCTTTTTGCCGCAGGATTAGTCGCAGCAAGCCTTCTTGCTGCGTGCGTACTGCCCCTTACCACTGCGTTTGTTATTTGCGAAGCGTTTGGATGGGAAGCAGGCGTTTCTTTTTCCTGGAAAGAGGCACCTATCTTTAAAGGTATTTTTACCTTTGTAATTTGCTTGTCTGCCCTTATCATTTTGATTCCTGGCTTGAACTTAATGGGCATTATGCTTGCTTCCCAGTTTGTAAACGGTGCAATTTTGCCCGTATTGCTGGTATTTATGGCCATAATTTGTACTGATAAATACGTGATGGGAAAGTACTGCGTTCCTAAAGTTACCCGTATTCTGCTGTACCTTACCATTGGTGTAGTGGGACTGTTGTCTATTGCCTGTATTGTTTTGCAGCTTTTAGGGATCGGATAAAGTATGACAAGCCTCTTTAGTACTTCAGCATACGAAAGCAACAAACCTAAGTTCGTTAAACTAGAGTGCACTAACGGGCCAGAATCCGTCTTCCGTCCTCCGCGCATTCCTCTAGCCGAAGATTCCGACGAACGAAAAGCGCTCCGTAACAAACTGCGCGCAGAAGCAAGACAAGCACGAAGTGAAATGCCTGCACCCTACCGCGCGCATAAAAGCTCAGAGTTGTGCAAGCGTCTAGAAGAATCCCTTACGCTTACCTTAGGCATCACTGGCATTAATGCTAGTGATGTTATTGTTGCGGTATATTCCGCTTTCCCTGAAGAGGTTGATCTTCATGATTTCATTGAGACAGCTTACGCACAGGGTTGTACAGTAGCCTTTCCCTGCATGGTAAAAGATGCTTGGGGGACTGGTTGTACTCAGCAAACCATGGAAATGCGCTCGGTTCCTGCTGAATTATGGCGAAGCAATCAGGTGCCTTTCCTGAATAATCCCCTAAAACGATACAGTCATAACGATGAAGAGCTACAACTCTATCCTTATGTATCTGCTAAAGAACTAACCATGATTACGGTTCCCGTTGTGGGGTTTGACACCCGCGGAAATCGTCTTGGCTATGGCGCTGGAAATTATGATCGCTACTTAACGCAAATTGCTCAATTTGATAAAGGAAATAACAGCAAAGATCACCGCAGCAACAACTGCTGTTACAACTGTCGTATCGTAGGAGTGGCTTTCGCGGAACAACAAGTGGATGACATACCTACAGAAGAGCACGATATTCCCTTAGCTATTTTGTCTCTCTAAGACACGAAAAGAGCTTCCGTTGCGTAAACAAAAGCTCTTTTAATGCAATTGCGCAATTGTTACTAGCTAGCAATTTCTAAACAACACCTAGTGGTATCTGACAATACCTTGCAGCACTTAGTGCTCCTTGGTGATACTCGAAAATGCTTAGCAATGGTTAGCCTTTTACCTAAGCTGTTTTCTTTGTCACTACTACTCGTGCTATCAAAATAACAGCAATGATTACTACCATGCCACCAATAAGGGATGGCCAAGGCGAGCCAGTAAAACCTGCAACAAAATAACCAATCAAACACACACCAGCAACCAGCGTTGCATAAGGCAGCTGCGTTTCTACGTGACGCAAGTGATTACAGTTTGCGCCCGCCGAGGATAAAATAGTGGTGTCCGAAATTGGTGAAGAATGGTCACCATAAACAGCACCAGCAAGCGTTGCACCTACCGTAACCAAGAACAGCGGATCATTTTCAGGGAAGATGCCAATAACAATAGGAAGAATGAGCGCAATCGTGCCCCAAGAAGTTCCCATCGCAAAACCAATAAAACCTGACACAATAAAAATTACCGCGGGCAAGAAGGTGAGTTCAAAGCCAACGCTCGTCAAGAACGTTGCCACAAATTCCCCCGTGCCTAACATATAACGACAGCAGCCGCCCAAACTCCAAGCAAGCACTAAGATCATGATAGCGCCCACCATAGAACGAACGCCCTCAGAAACACCTTCCGTATAACCAGCAAGCGTCGTAAGCTTACGAGGGATAAACATAATCGCAGCAAAGAACAGTGCTACCACAGAGCCAATGCACAAGCCCGATACTGGGTCTACACCAACAGCAGTTGCAAAGTCTACGCCTTCAAAGAATCCACCCACATAGAGCATGCCAATGATCGAGAAAATAATCAGCACAACAATAGGCAAAACAAGGTCATATACTTTGCCCTTATCAGACACTGGCAAACCCTTGTACTGTTCAACCGCTTTTGGCGCACCTTCTAAATCAGACTGTTCAGTTACTACTGTTTCCACATCTTCTCTGCTAGCTGGAACACCAGCACTCGCTACAGCCTTCAACGGAGAATCGGGTTGAACAATAGCGCTGTAGGTGTGAGCTTCGCAGTCGCGCTGCGCTTTACCCATAGAGAAGAAGTCCTTGCCAACCGCGCACATTACAAAAACGAAAACAATAGTAATTAGTGCGTAGAAGTTATAGGGAATAGAAGCAACAAAGGTATTGAAGCCGTCTTCCCCTAAATAACCGCCAACCGCTACTGCCCATGAAGAAACAGGCGCAATAATACAAACAGGTGCTGCCGTAGAGTCAATAATCCACGCAAGTTTTTCATGGCTTACGCGGAATTTGTCCGTAACAGGACCCATTACAGCACCAACTGTTAAACAGTTAAAATAGTCGTCGACAAAAACAACGATACCTAAAATTGCAGTCATGATAGATGCCATGCGAGCATTTTTAATATGCTTCGCAGCCCATTCTGCATAAGCGCGCGAACCACCCGCCACAGCAACCACGACCACTAACGCTCCCAGCAGAGCTAAGAACAAGATGAGCGCGCCGTTTGAAGCAATTTGTTCCGCCATAATGGCAGGAATCATAGTAAACGCCGTGATCAGCTGTTCTACACCAACCCCCTCTAAAGTAAATTCGTATACTAACAAGCCAGAAAATACACCAGCGAGCAGCGACGAATACACTTCTTTGGTAATAAGAGCCAGGCCAAGAGCCAAAAGCGGTGGCACAATAGACCACGCACCAGTGGAAATTAATTCAAAGCCTTCCATGGATTACTACTCTCCTTGTCTGCCTGCGCTTATCCATAAACGCAGGAATTCACTACAGGCGATTATAAAAGAGCGTTAACCATCTTTTTACAAGCATTTTAAAAACTTGACTCAGCTGCGGTGAATGGCAGCCGAGCGTAAATTCTTCGCAACTTCCTATGGCATCTTTTAAAAATGCTTTTGTATAAAATCCTTTACCTAACGACCTCTGCATTATGGCCTTCATACACTGCACTTTGCATAATGACTTTTACGCAACGGTCATTACTATTTTTTATTTATACAAATTTTGGGGCATTAATTCCCAGAACAATAAGCGATACACCACGCATCAACGCGAATAAGCCAATTAAAATGGCAAACATTTCAGGAACCAAGAAGAAACCAACACCCATAATAAGCGTAATTATCCCCGAAAACAGCATCCATCCCCAAAGAGAAAAGCCAGCTTTACGTGCTGCAAACGAAGCAATTATTTCGTATATCGCAAACACGATAACAAACATACCCGCAACCCAAGGAAGCACCATAGCAAAGATCATTGGATGAACCACAAACATCAAACCAATCAAAACATCTACGATGCCATACGCAAGAACCGCTCCTGATAAATCTAATAATTCGCGATCACGTACATACGTTGCAATATTTACAACACCCGACAAAAGGAACGCCGCACCAACCATAAACGCTATAGATCCTAAGGTGATTCCAGGGAAAAATAGGCATACCGCAGC
>URMQ01000056.1 GCA_900548955.1 uncultured Eggerthella sp.
GGGTACAACCTATGAATGCCTCAAAGGATTAGAAGATGGCAAATATGATGTTGTCTTTTGCGGTAAGCTTGATGGCGTGAGTGATGATATTGAATTTATTCCTCAGTTCTCTCAGAACGTAGTCCTGGCAGTCAATTCAAGCCATCCTCTTGCTCAGCGTGACGTGATTTCTCTTCGCGAATTAAGTGATACTAAGTTAACCTCATATCGCTCTCAGTCCTATATGCATATTATTTTTGAAGGCTTGTTTAAGGCTTATAACCTAAATGTAGAACAGGGCTTCGACGATGAAATCAGCGCTGCATCCTTGGTTGCGTCTGATAGAAGTATTGTCGCAGTAATTTTGGAAACTTTAGATGACTTATCTTTGGAAAATTTCGTTACAGTCCCTATTGCTGAACTGCGCGAGCCTTTCCATATTATTTATTTAGGTTACAACAGGAAATCTTTCCATTCTCATTTAGTTGAAGAGTTTATTAAGTTTACCCAGCGTCATATTAAATTCCCGACGGGCGTTATTCCTCTTGAGGAAAACTATATGAAAGGAACCGTGCCTGAAGAAAGTCTTAAAAAATACGAAAATCAGTTTTAAGTAATTGACTTAGCTAGGTTTTCGCGAGCACGCTGTTTGGTGTTGTTTGTACATAACTTATATTGGGGAATTATTTCTGAGTGGGTTGAATCTACTGGTTCAACCCACTTTTGTTTGAACTGTTTAATTCAAGCATTTAAAAATCGTTATGGAACAGCATTGCAGCAATCGGTCAATGGCTAAACTTTTACGAGAAAGGCATCTAAAAGCTATATATTCATTAGAGAACTATGAAACTATAGCTACAAACTATGAAAAAGCTTTAAAAATAGGCTTTTTTCCGTTAATTGATAACCATAGCCTTAATAATAGGTTCAAATTGATAGAAACAACTGCATATCATTTATGTTAGCTATAAATACTCATCAGTAGACAATTAGACCCAAAGACACTTCTGGCAGACCATAGTATTGTCTGAAAAAGTGAAAACAAGGAAACAGTAAAGAAAGGGTTTCCTTGGAATAAAAGAAAGAGGAGGGTTTTTATGGCTAACTGGTTTGCTGGAGAACCAAAGGAGCAGCTCGCAGGCAAGACTGCTGTAGTAATGGGTGGCGGCTCTGGTATTGGTAAGGCAACCGCACAGGCTCTCTGCGCAGCAGGCGCAAACGTAATGATTTGCGGCGTTCCTGAGCAGATCTGCCTCGACACGGCTGAAGAACTTAAGGCTGAAGGCAATCGGTATGTTCTGCGACGGCACCAAGCAGAGCGACATCGACGCAATGCTCACAAAGACCGTTGAGGAATTCGGCGGCATCGACATGGTTGTTTCTACCGCAGGCATTTCTCTTCCTCGCACCAACGCTCTCGACGTTACCGAGGAAATGTGGGAGAAGATCTTTGCTGTAAATGTAAAGGCAAATTGGTTCATTGCAACTTCCGCTGCTAAGTACATGAAGGACAAGGGCGGCAAGATTGTTCTCGTATCTTCTGGCCGTGGCGACCGCGCAATGGAAAACATCGCTCCTTACTGCACCACCAAGTCTGCTGTAATGGGTATGGTACGTGCTTTGGCTGTTGACTTGGCTCAGTACAACATCAAGGTTAACGGTATTGCACCTGGTTACGTTATGACTCCTATGGTTGAAAAGGTATTCGCTGACAATCCTCAGCAGGAAGCTTATGTTAAGAGCCGTACTCCATTGTCCGACTTCACCTACATGGGCTCTCTTGATGAAATGGCAGAAGCAATTATGTTCTTCTTGCACCCAATCAACGAGTACACCACTGGTCAGACCATCACTCTCGACGGTGGTTGGTCCATCCAGTAAGTATCATCTTTGTACAGCCGCTTAAGCTAGCGGCTGTACCTTGCTGACTTTTGATTTATTACCTAGAAAGGGGTAAATACATGGAAGGTGTAATGAACGCAATCCATTGTGTAGGCCGTACCGAACCTTGGCAGTACGTAGAGGATGCTCCTATTCCTCAGATTAAGGACGACGAAGTACTGCTCGAGATCAAGGCATGCGGCATTTGCGGTACTGACCACTCTTTGCATCGTGGACAGGAAGCACTGTTCAATTCATACGACATTACGTTCCCTGCAATTTTTGGTCATGAGTTTGCTGGCGTTATCGCTGAGCTTGGCAAGAATGCTCCTGCAAACCTCGAAGTAGGTATGCGTGTTACCGCTAACCCTGTTTTGTTCGACAACACCTGCCCATACTGCGACAAGGGTATGGTAAACATTTGCGACAACCGTCCATTCTATGGTACCGACCTTCCTGGTGGTTTCGCAAAGTACATGGCAATCCGTGCTACCAACGTTATTCCTATTCCTGACGAAGTATCTTTCGTACAGGGTGCTCTTCTTGAGCCACTGGGTGTAGCTTTGAACGCTGTTGAGCGTACTCATCCTGAAGCTGGCGACACCGCATTGGTAATGGGCCCTGGCCCAATCGGCTTGCTCATGGTTGCTGTTTTGAAGCAGGCTTACGGTATCCAGAAGGTAATCTGCTCTGGTCTTGCAGCTGACACCAAGCGTCTTAAGGTAGCTGAAGATCTCGGCGCTATTACCATCAATGGTTCCGAAGTTGACGTAATCGAAAAGGTTAAGGAACTCACCAACGGTCATGGTCCAGAGATCATCTTGGATGCTGCTGGTCACTTCACCGTTGTACAGCAGGCAGTAGAAATGGTTGCTAAGAATGGCCGCATCGGTATCACCGGTCTTCCTGCGCAGCCTTCTAGCATCCACATGAACCCAATCGCTATGCGTCAGATCACCATCGTTGGTTCTCGTGCTTACGAGCGTAAGCATTGGCGCCAAGGCTTGAACCTTCTCGCAAACGGCCTCAACATCGATGCTATTGCAAGCCACGTTCTTCCTTTGAAGGAATTCGAAAAGGGCATGCAGCTCATCGACGACGGCGAGGGCTTGCGCGTTATTCTCGAGCCGTAAGATCAACTCTTTTTCTTGATTCATTACTTTATTCGATAAGACGAGGTCAAGTAATGAAGTAGGATTAATTGAGGGGTGCTGACACCATCGGTGCCGGTACCCCTTTTCTTTCTGTCAATGGTATTCGACTAGGGGTACCAATATCACTTAAGTTAGGAGATAAATATGGCAGGACTTGAAGGAGTAAAGGTTGTCGAACTTACTCAGTATGCAGCAGGACCTGCAGCAGGCCGTGCTCTTGCTGAAATGGGTGCAACCGTAATTAAGGTAGAGCCATTCACTGGCGACGAACAGCGTACCCAGGGTATGGCTTGGGGTATGGCTTTCCGTACCGAATTCGACGACGTCGCTTATGACTGCGGTTCTTTCAACAAGGAATGGACTGCAATTAATGCTAAGAACCCAGAAGGCTTGGAAGTAATGTATAAGCTGCTTGAAACTGCAGATATCTTCCTGACCTCTCTTCGTTCTGGCGCTCTTCAGCGTCTTGGTCTTGACTATGAGACCTTGCATGAGAAGTTCCCTCGTTTGGTATGGGCTCAGAACCGTGGTTACGGCGAGCACGGCCCAATGAAGGATGCTAAGGGCTTTGACGCTACTGCATTTGCTGCACGTTCTGGTTTTGTAAGCGCAATTCCTCAGGCAAATGCTCACTATGAGCCAGGTAACTCTCCAATCGCATTTGGTGACTGGAACACCGGTTGTGCTTTGGCAGCAGGTATTCTTGGCGCTTATGCTGGTGCTCTTCGCACTGGTCAGGGCGACAAGGTAACTGGTTCTTTGTACCACGTAGGTACTTGGGGTATGACTTCTGCTCTTATCGCTCAGCAGCAGGGTTGCGACTATCCAAAGGACCGCATGGAAGCAAAATGCCCAACCAACAACTCTTATGTTTCTTCCGATGGCATTTGGTTCCTTATGTGCTTCGGTCACTACAACAAGTATCATGAGCTCGTTTTCAAGACTCTTGAAATGGACGAGGTATGGTACACCGATCCTCAGTACGAAAGCCTTGAGGTTTTGGCTGACAACGGTAAGTACGTTGATGTTGTAGCTGCAATGCATCAGGCATGCAAGAAGTTCACCTTCGCTGAACTCGAAAAGAAGTTCCGTGAAAACGATATTCCATTCGAGAAGATTCAGACCGTTACTGACGTTCTTCAGGATCAGGAAGCATTTGACAACGACCAGCTCCGTTACGTTAAGTACGAAAAGCAAGGTCCTTCCAGCCCTTATGGTAAGGAAGACGAATATGTCATTACCACTATGCCATTCCGTCTGGACAGCATTGGCGACCCTGTTCTGTATCGTAGCCGTCCTACCGGTTATGACACCCGTAAGATCCTTAAAGAGTATGGTTACACCGACGCTGATATCGATAAGCTCATCGAAGACGGCGCAGTTATGGAATACACTGGCGATCCTCTGCCTCCAGAGGTTCTCGAGCCTAGCTTCGGTCCTAACTCTAAGAAGACTAAGTAGTTTTAGTTTTTAAACGAAGGAGAAACTTTTTATGGCACGTGCTACTACACCATTTTCTGGCATTACCGTTCTTGACTTCTCTCGTTACCTTCCTGGTGGCTATGCTACTCAGGTATTGGCTGACTTGGGCGCTACGGTAATTAAGTGCGAAGACACTGGCGCTGGCGACTTCATGCGTCACGACTACCCAACCATGGGCAACGGCATTTCTTACTACATTACCGCTCTTGGTCGCAACAAGAAGTCTGTATCTTTGAACTTGAAGGATCAGGAAGTTGTTGAATGGTTCTTGAAGATGGCAAAAGAAGCTGACGTTATCGTTGAAAGCTTCCGCCCAGGCGTAACCAAAAAGCTTGGTATCGACTATGAAACCATCAACAAGATCAATCCTCGCATCATTTACTGCTCCATTTCTGGTTACGGTGCTGAAGATCCTCGTTCCAAGAAGGCTCAGCATGACCTCAACATGCAGGCAACCAGCGGTTATCTGTCAGTAAATCATGGTGGTACTTCACCTTTGCACCTCTGCGACCTTTCTTCTGGCATGGTTGCAGGTCAGGCTTTGCTTGCAGCTCTGTATGCTCGTGAACAGACCGGCAAGGGTACCTACATCGATACTTCTATGTTTGACTGCTTCGTATGGTGGAACTCCTTGCTCGATTCTCGCTGGTGCTTCAACGGTGGCCAGTGCGATCGTAACGACCTTGAGTATCCTTCTGCTGCATACAATGTGTATGAGACGAAGGATGGCGGCAAGCTTGCTCTTGGTATGGTAGAGCCTAAGTTCTGGCAGCCATTCTGCGATGCAATTGGTCATCCGGAGATCAAGGGTGACGGCTTGAAGCGTCGTTGGGAAGCTCCTGAAGCATTCAAGATCGTAGAAGAAACCATCAAGTCCAAGACTACCGACGAATGGATGGAATGGCTTGAGGACAAGGACTTTTGCATTGCTAAGGTAAATTCCAAGACCGAAGCAGTAGAGCAGATTACTCGTGAGAATCCTGAGGCACTTGCATGGGTAGACTTCCCACGCGTAGGTCGTGTTCTTCAGACTGGTTTGCCACATCATCTTTCCACCATCCCTGTAAACATTGCAGACTTCGAAGAAGTATCTCCTCTCGGTGCTGACACTGAGGAATACCTCAAGAAGGTTGGTGCAGACGATGCAACTATCGCTCGTCTGAAGGAGCAGGGTTCTATTCGTCTTGGCGACGACATTGAGCCTGAAGAGGATCGCGTACCTCTGTATGGTGGTCAGTTAGACTAACGTAAAAACGTTGTCGTTATAAATATGCCCTAGTTTTCCGCAAAACAGTTTGTGATGCGGGAGAGGCTACAATATTTAGAGGAACATCCGTCAGGGTGTTCCTCTTTTTTTGGATAGGTAAAATTTCTTTGTAAAAACTTTTAAACATACAGTGAACATGTTTTACAGGTTTGCAATTTTAATTGGTTAGAGATATGCATTTCGTAGAGAAGCAGGTACCTTATAGGTAATCTATTCATAAAATGTATAGATTCATTAGAAAGTAAAGTTGCTTAATGATTTGATTTAGAACCCGTTCACCGTCAGAATAGACCTGTAAGCAAAAGCGATAAGCTTGAGCAAATGAAAAGAAGGGGGACTAATGAATCCTAACGCAAAGATCACGGATGAGCAGTTTGAGGCATACCTCAAGCAGATCCGCGAATTGGCAGAGGGCCCATTCGAAGAAATGCAGAAAGAGATCGAGGTAACCAATACCTTCCCAGAGGAGTTCTATGAACTCTCCAAGAAGAACGACCTCTATCGTTACTATCTGCCATCTGAATACGGTGGATGGGATCTCAACGAACTTGAAATCCTGAAGGTTCAGGAAGAGTTCTCTCGTGGACCTGGCGGAATGCGTATGCATCTTCATCATGCAGCTGACATGAACTGGCGTATCCTTGAGGACTATGGCAAGCCAGAGCTCAAGGCTCAGCTCATGGACAAGTTCCAGGACAAGACCATTTACTGCAACTTTGCTATCACCGAAAAGACTGGTGGTACTGGTGCTGACCTTCACACCACTGCAGAAAAGCAGGCTGACGGTTCTTATGTTTTGAACGGTGAAAAGTGGCTCATCTCCCACACCGACTGCTCTGATTACACCTATGTAATCGCAGTAACCGACCAGGAAAGCGACAAGGACTCTCGTCTGTCTGCATTCCTCGTACCTAACGATGCTCCAGGCTTTGAAATCATTCCTATGCCTCATATGATGGGCTGCAAGGGTGCAGGTCATGCAGGTCTTAAGTTCACCAACTTGAAGCTTGATCCTATTTATCTGCTCGGCGAAGAGGGTCAGGGCATGGAAGTAGCTATTCACTCCCTGTCTGTTTCTCGTGTACACATCGCTTGCTCTAACCTCGGCATGGCACAGCGTATGCTCGAGATCTCCCTTAAGCGTGCAGCTGACCGTGTAACCTTTGGCAAGCCAATCATCAAGCGCCAGGCAATCAAGATGAAGATTGCTAACATGCAGATGATGATTCATGCACTTCGCTGCTTGGTATACGATTTCGCTCAGGACTTCGACATTGACCAGCACAATGACTACATCGATGAAAAGGCTGCTATTGCTAAGCTCTTCTCCATCGACACTGTACGTCTTGTATCTGATGAAATGCTCGAGATCTTCGGTGGCGACGGCTACTTCGAGGATTCTCCTTATGGTCCTACCGAGCGTCTCTATCGTGACTGCCGCGCTATGTGGCTTGAAGAGGGTGCTCCTACCGTACAGCGCATTACCATCGCTCGTGAGTGCGAGAAGCATGGCGGCAAGATTGAGTACCTGTCCGCAAAGTAGTTATAACTTGTAATTATTTATAACTCTGCATTTAATTTGCGGTTCTTATGGGTCTTCGTCCTATAATTGGATGAAGACCCATTTTTTATATTCAGATGAGGGGCCGCTATGAATTTGTCTCAACTACGCTATTTTCGAAAGCTAGCAGAAGTCCAGCATTTTACTCGTGCAGCCGAAGCTCTTTTTATCACCCAACCTGCATTTTCAAATTCAATCAAGCAGTTAGAAAATGAGTTGGGAGTTCCGCTATTCGAACAGCACGGCCGCAATGTTCGTCTAACCAAATATGGCAAAGAATTCAACGAATATGTTTCCGAGGGTCTTGATGTTATAGATAAAGGTATTCAGGTAGCGCAGGAACATGCCAATAGTCTTTCCGGCACCATCGACATCGGCACAATCTTTACGGTGCAATCTGATTATTTGCCAGCGCTTTTAAGGACTTATCGCAGTATTTATGGCACTCAGGTAGACGTGCGCTTATATCAAGGTCTTACGCAGGGATTGCTGGATAGATTGGTAGATGGAACGTACGACATTGCAATTTGCGCCTATGCAGAAGGATTACCTGATATTGAATTTGTGCCCGTGTTAACTCAGGATTTTGTTGCCGTTGTGCATAAAGACAATCCTTTGGCGCAACGAGGTGAAATCAAAGTATCAGATATGCGAAAAACCGGAATAGTAACCTATAGACCCGAGACATCTATTGGCAGTGAAGTAAAACGTTTGATTGAAAACTTTAACCTCACCATTAAACAGTGGTGCGATGATGAAATTACTCTTGGTGGAGAAGTGTCTGTTAATCCAGATTTGCTTGGTATTTCTTTAGATACACTAGGATTGGCGCCTTTTCCCGAATTGAAGCGTATTCCATTTGCGGGTGATGCAGGCAAGGGAGCTCACCAAATTTATCTTGCGTATCGTAAAAACGCCCACAAAACTCGAGCTGTAGAAAATATGATTGCTTTAGCACAGCATATGCAATGGGATGGTAAGCAAGGTAAGGTAGACGAGAGTTATTCAACAAGCGAAAAATAATAGGGTGTTACTATCTGCATTTCAAAGTTGGCTACTAATGCGGGCGATATTGTATTGATAATCAGTAGCTAGGCGCAGTACGAGTAAGTTTGCGAAAAGGGAGGTGCAATGGGAAAGAGAATTTTAGAGGTTATCCCTTACGTTGTCTTTCTTGTTGCGCTCTTTTTTGTTGAATATAACTTATTCGGCGTTGAAGATGCGCTCTTAGGTATTGTGTTTCAGTCTTTCGCAAAGACTATGGTGGAAACCATTGGCCTGTCATTCGTAAATTATCTTAAACACGCGTTTCTCTTTTTCTTGATGAGTCTTTGCGCTTCTATTGCGGGCTTGCATCCGGTATTGCTTGTTGCGGGTAGTGCCCTATATATGTTTGCAATTACCCTGCTTAATTCCGATCCTTATTTACCGCGCAATTTTTTCATGCTTGGTATGGGATTTTTATTGCTAGAAATTTATCCCATTAGAGTTGAAGAGATTCCTATTCGTTTAGGTGCAACTATTTTTGCAATAGCATGTACGACTGCTTTTATCTATGCAATGAAGGCGGTAAAGCAAGAGAGCGCTATTGCTCGTGACCGTAAATTTGTCATGCGTGCCTTTGATGATATTGGATTTCAGCTTATAGATTTATCGCATGGAAATACTATCGATATCGATTCGCATAGGGTTTATAAGATTACGCAGGAATATTGCAATACTGAATATGGAGCAACATTTAGACAGGGCGGCCTTTTGAGTGGGCGTCAGCGGTATACTTTTTCATTGCTGGTGTGTGCCGAACAGGTTGCAGATATGATCCAAGCGGCTTCGCGTAATGCTAAAACTATGAGTGAAAAAGAGCAAATGTATTTGCTTGATCTTTCGGAAGTATTCTTGGCGTTCGGAAAAGGTCGCATCCTTCAGGTTCGTGCGATGATTGACGCGCTAGAGGGATTCCTAGAGACGCATGAACTTGATGAATATGAGCACGATACAACGTGGCGTGCAACGCTTGAGGCATTAGTTAGAACCTTGAGAGAAAACGTGGCATCGCGCAACAACGATACTCCGTTCTGGAGGGGATTAAAGTATCGTGCGAAGTTTATTAAAGACAATTTTTCTCACAAAAATCCTCAAGTTCGCTTTGCTATTCAGCTTTCAGCAGTGGTAGGGGTGGGCTTCTTTATTGCCGAGATTATGAGTGTATTTTTCCAAACGCGTTTTGGCGTATGGATTCCCTTAACATCGTTTCTTATGCTTAACACTTACCGTGACGAAACAATAAAGATGATGGGCAGTCAAACGCTAGGCATGTTTATTGGCATCGTGGTATTTGTGGGGGTGGTACATTTCATTCCACTTGAGGTTCGATTGCTGTTTGTTTTGCTTATAGGCTATACCGTTATTTTGTTGAACATAGGACCTGCGGTTTCCATGGCTGCAGGTACACAATTAGCCTTGACGGCTCTCTATTCTACGATGTCTTTGGGTGACACCCTCTTTATTCGCTTGCTGTTTGTGTTGTGCGGAACGCTGGTTGTGCTCACTATTGTTTTTGGTCTGTTGCAGGCACGAAGAAATTTGACTAT
>URMQ01000057.1 GCA_900548955.1 uncultured Eggerthella sp.
TTCTTACCAATGAAACATTTTGTTTTGAACGTATGAGATATGTCGTTCAAACAATGAAAGAAGAAACGACCGAGCCAATCGATTGCCCCCATACCTCTCTTGGGGGATTTATCGGCGGAGAAGCACAAAGAATCAACACGAATCAAACAAAGTACGCTGAGTGTCTTATGGGCGTTTCTCAAACCAATGCGGTTGCTCGCGCTATGGCAGTATTAGAACGCAGCGCTTCGATGGGTGTTATTGTTGCTGCCCCAACTGCGGGATCCGCTGGCGTTGTGCCAGGATGCATTCTCAGCGTTGCAGACCACATTTCTGCAACAGAAAATGAACTCCACGAGGCATTTTTCTGCGCTTCAGCTATTGGATATCTTCTAAGTACCAACGCTTGTGTGGCAGGAGCAGAAGGCGGATGCCAAGCAGAAGTCGGAAGCGCTAGCGCAATGGCTGCGGCTGCTCTCGTCCAAATACTAGGAGGCACACCAAAGCAATGTCTTGATGCGGCCAGCATTACGCTTTCCAACTTACTGGGGCTTGTTTGTGATCCTGTAGGAGGACTCGTTGAGGTTCCTTGTCAAAATCGCAATGCCATAGGTGTTGCTGCGGCTTTTTCTTCTGCGCAACTTGTTTTATCAGGTATACCAAGCATGGTTCCCTTCGATGAAATGGCACACGTTATGCTCGAAGTAGGGCATGCTCTTCCTTCAACACTGCGAGAAACAGCGCTTGGCGGTATTGCAACCGCCCCTTCGGCACTACACGCCTGCCAACGTTGTAATGCCTGCAAGTAAACGCTTATCGTAATTTCTTTCGCTTTTTTGGTACGCTTCCTTGCACTTTCCTGACAGTTTGGCACGCTTCCTCGCACTTTTATGCATAAGACTGCTTCAGCATTTGATGCAAATTACCCTATAACTGCCAAAATAATTGCCAAAACTAAGTCCAAATAACGGAAAAACTCCGATCCGGAAATTCGAATCGGAGTTTTTGTTTTACTGATACGAATCGCTCTATTTTAAAAGGATTCGTCAGCGGCAATTTGCTATATCACGCTAGTTGAAAAACCGCGATAACGGTCAAGCAAAACTGCGTCGTTTAGTGAGCGTCTACAGAGTGATCTTCACCAACGATAACGTGACGGTTAGGATCGTAAACCTTACCACCATGTTCCTTGCCAAGAAGCATCAACTTAGCAGGAGCAGTACCCTCGATAAATACGAGATAGATGTGCAACATGCTGAAGATGATGAATACAAACATCATGAAGTAGTGAATGATGCGCATAGACATCATGCCACCTACCAAAGACGTACCTGCTGCAAAGAACGTCCAAGATGCGGTAGGAACCCAAAGGCAGAAGCCAGTGTAAGCCATGATAAGGATAAGTACTGCTACAGCAAGATAGGAAATCTTTTGAGGAACACCAAGCTTCGCAGACAGTGGGTGATCCTTCTTGATGAACAGGTAGTACTTAATCCAAGATACCAACTGGTGACGATTGTCTGCCTGAGGAAGCCAGGTCTTGTAGTCGCGTACCAAGTTGCGGGTACCACCCGTAGGAGCAGTCTGAAGCAAGAATGCGAACACGATACGCACAATGCAGTTAACCAAAAGAACAATACCCAGGAAAACATGTGCACCGCGAGCTACACCAGTAAGAGCTGCCCAGAACGGGAAGTGAATCAAGAAACCGGAGAAGATCAAGCAAGCCATGCAGATAAGGTTAATCCAGTGCGTAACACGCATGGGCATTGGATGAGCTTCTTTGTAGTGAGCCAAATGTGCCATTTACTTCACCCCCCAAGGGCTAGTAACAGTTTCGAAGTGCTTACCAGTAGAAGGCTCAGTTACGTGAACTGCGCAAGCGGTGCATGGGTCGAAACTATGAACCGTACGAAGAACATTGATTGGCATTTCAACGTCAGCAACTGGGTTACCAATGACAGCCTGTTCGATAGGACCAGGAACGCCATCAGCATTACGAGGAGCAATATTCCAGGTGGTACGAATAATGATCTGGTAACCAGTAATCTTGCCGTTGTTAACATGCTCGGTGTGATAGAGAGCGCCACGAGGTGCTTCCCAGAAGCCCGTACCGTCACCAGTTAAGGTAGTAGGTGAACGGAAGTATTCGCTGTCGCCACCCTTAACTGCTTCGATGAGTTCATCTACCCAGTCGCACATAAGGTTTGCAATGTAGAGAGATTCAACCTGACGAGCAGCTACACGACCAAGGGTGGACTGAAGCTGAGGAATAGTAAGGTTCAAATCAGCGCAAAGCTTATCAAGGTTGGTCTTAATGAATTCGTTGCCACGCAGGTAAGCTGCCAGTACACGAGAGAATGGACCAGCTTCCATGCACTTACCATCATAGCTTGGTGCCTTTGACCAAGTGTAGCGGTCAGCGATTTCGCCAAACTCATGACCGTTCTCTTCGAACAGCGTGCCTTCCTTGTAGTACTCGGTGAATTCAGGCTGGGTAACACCCTCGCGAGGATTGAGGTCAGAATCACCAACGTACCAAGAGTGACCAACATATTCCTTGATGAGATCCTCATTAACCTCGGAAAGGTTGAGGTTTTCATCGATAACACCAGAAGGCAAATAACGATCAGCCATTTCAAAGGATGGACGCTCGAATACGCCCCAAGCAACATAGCGACCGCAGCCCTTACCGAACTCAAGAGCTGGCAAGTAGTAAGGAGCAATTGCCTTGGTGTCAGGAATCATGGTTGCAGCTACCCAGTCACGAAGCTCGTGGCAGAGTGACCACAGATCGTCAAGTTTTTCTTCGGTAGGTACAAAAGAAGTACCACCAGGAACAAGCGTCATTACATGTGGCATCTTGCCGCCAAGCAAACCGCAAATCTCAGAAGCCTTAGACTGCATAGTCAAAGCTTCAATGTAGTGAGCAGTGCAGATAAGGTCGAGTTCTGCAGGCAGATTAAATTCGGTATCAGCTGCACCGTTCTTCCACCAGTTGCCTGAGAAAATGGACATTTGACCATTTTCAGCAAACTTAGTAAGACGCTGAGCCAATGCCTTTAGATCAGACTGGCAAGAAGTGCCTGCAGCCTCAACCAAATCATAGGCATCAGCAATGTTTGCATTCAGTGCATTCAGTGGATTTACATAGTCAAGAGCAGCCAAGGTATAGAACCACAAGATGTGGCTGTGCAAGAACTGACCGCCCTCAATAAGGTTACGAATAATACGTGCATTGTTAGGAATTTCAATGCCGTATGCCTTTTCAGCTGCAATAGATGAAGCATGAGCGTGAGATACAGGGCAAACACCACAAATACGCTGAACGATATGTGCAGCATCTTCTGGAGTGCGATCCTGAACTACCAATTCCATGCCACGGAAGCAGCCGCCGGACATCCAAGCATCAGTAACAACGCCGTTTTCTACTTCCATCTCTACGCGGAGATGGCCCTCAATACGGGTAATTGGGTCGATAACTGAACGAGCCATTGTTTACTTGCCTCCCTTCAGAACATCTTCGTCATACTGACCGATAGCCTGATCGGGATGCTTTGCGTCCCATTCACGTACCTTCTCGAAGTCAGCGCCGCCACTGGTGCGACCAGTCTTCTTCATGCCAAAGCCGTGGATAACGAGTGCTGCAGCAACAACACCAGTCAAAGTCCAAGCAATAGCTTCAGGCTGGATGGTCATGCCACCAATGCGCAGGTCACGGAAACGAGCGCGGAATGGCGTGTTGGTTTCAACCCAGTTTTCACCAGGATCGTTTGGATTAGCAGTGCAGCAGCCGATGCAAGGACCACCGGATGCGACACACCATGAACGACGGTGATTCCAGCGAACGATACCGCAGTTTGCTTTGGTCTGAGGACCACGGCAACCCATTGGATACAGGCAGTAATTCATTGCCTCTTCCTTGGTACCGAATGCATATACAAATTCACCATTCTCAAAGTGACCACGACGCTCACAGTTGTCATGAATGGTCTGGTTGAACATAACGGTAGGCTTGTTTTCACCATTAAGTTCAGGAAGCTGACCCATAAGAACTGCATCAACCAGAACAGCCTCAAGCCATTCAGGATTTGCAGGGCAGCCAGGGATATTAATAACAGGGGTGTCAATTCCTGACTTACGCAAGAACTGCTGAACACCTAATGCTCCTGATGAATTTGGATGAGCACCCATCCAACCACCATTTACTGCGCAGGAACCCAAAGCTACAACAGCATTTGCATTTTCTGCCGCATGAATAAGATGTTCGGTACCGGGCTCATTGGCAACGCGCAATGCCTCACCGTTCCAGCCCTCCAAAACTGCTCCTTCATAAACAAGGATGTAGTTTCCTGCCTCGATCGTCTGTGCCTTGGCTTCTTCCATTGACCAACCTGCAGCAGCAGAAAGGGTTTCGCAGTAGTTGAGCGAAATCATTTCCAGCACTACGGTTGCCGGATCAGGGGCGTCAACCTGTGCGAAAGATTCCGTACAACCGGTGCAAGAAGCGCCTTCGATCCAAATTACGGGATACAAAGCACCTGATTCTGCGCCGATAACGGAGTTCTCGATCGCCTGAGCAACGCGAGGAGCAGCGAGCTCAGACAAGCCTGCCGCAACGGCGAGCGAGCCGCAGAGCTTCATGAAGCTACGACGAGACACACCACGTGCCTCCAGTTTGCTCAAAAACTCTGGACTGATTGCCTCTGTTACCATGTGCACACCTCCTTTTGGGTGTATTGTCCTATAAAACCTCTGTCTATATTTTCGTAGATTTCTTCTCAAAAAAGAGTGACTAACTGTGCGAATATCGGGTTATTCCCGCCAGCGGCAGGAAAATGTTACCCGTTATATCGGTAGTAACACACATTTCCTTCATATTTGACCATATGCTCAAATATTCAGGCAACAAAAGGACTTCAGATGGTACAAAAGTGCATTTTTGTTACCTATTTTTTTGAGAATTATCCAACGTTTGAACATTATTTTGAATTGGCATATTAGCAAATGGTCATTTTTATAAATTCGTCCCAATGTTGCAACTTGCCTTGAGACTATTAAAAGAGTTTTCTGAAAAAAATTTGACTGTTTTCCACATTACTTTTGTCTGCTTTTTTGTCTGCTTTTGCAAGCATCTATACGCTCAAAAGTACAACTTAGAGTATTATGGTCAAAATTTATACGAAAGGAACAGCATGACTCAGCCAACCACTATTGCTTATCTAGGACCCGTTGGAACATATTCACATGAAGCAGCACGTCTATTTGCCAAACGCATGGACTGCGAAGAAATTGAACTTATTGAATGCCCTTCCTTTAACGAAGTTCACGAAGCAGTAGATCGCGGAAAAGCCGAGTTTGGTGTCATGCCTATCGAAAATTCCCTTGAAGGTGTGGTAACCGCTACTCTTGACACCCTTGCCTTCAAAGGTGGTGTATCCATTATGGGATCAGCCGTACTCGATATTCATCATTGCCTTGTTTTGCATCCCGATGCAAACGTTGAGGATATCAAAACAGTAGTTAGTCACCCTCAAGGATTAGCTCAATGTCGCCGTTACCTGAATAACCGCTTCCCTACCCTTGCACGCATTGCGGCATCTTCTACTGCGGAAGGAGCCCGAGAAGCCGCAAAGGATAAATCAGTTGCCGGTATTTCTTCTGAATTCGCTGCCGAATTATTCAACGGGAAAATTCAGGAACGCGATATTGAAGATCATTACGGCAATCAAACACGTTTTGCTCTTATTGCCCGCCAAGGACACGAACCAGTACTTCATAGTGAACATATGAAAACCTCACTTGCGCTTTCGCTCAATGCTGACAAACCTGGTTCTTTGTTAATGATTCTTTCTGAACTCAATTACGCAAACGTTAACTTAACCATGATTCAGTCACGTCCCACCAAGCAGGGTCTTGGCGATTACTTGTTCTTCGTTGATTTGGAAGGAACGCCTGAAAATCCTGCCATCAAAACCGCTCTTGATTGTTTACGCCTGAAATTGCGTGAGGTAAAGGTTCTTGGTAGCTATCCTGCAGAATAGTGCTTCAGCCTGCGAAAGAGCGCTTATTTAGGCTTGATAACAGCTTAAAACTAATATAAAAGATGGGTAAGCATATAAAGATACAGGTTTGAGCTAGTTGATTTCGGTATAGCCCAACTATCAAAGAATCGACACTTTAGAAGGATTAGGTTATTGGAAGGGAATTCGGAACTTACGTTACGCAATAGAGCGCATCTTCTCCCGAACCACTCTGCACAAAGAATCCTTCACGAACTAAATCATCTGCAATAGAACGGACTGATTCCGGGTCAGGTTCTCCGCGACCATGTTTGTGTTCAAAATCAGACAACGCCGCACAAGCCTGCGCAAAGGATATTTCTCGCTCAGCCAAAACAACACGTACTAATTCTGCACGTTTTTGCCTGCGAGATCCTTCGAATTTTGATTGCTGGGTATGATGACGAGAACGCCTTGATGGGTTAGGCAAAACTGACTTTAAATACGCTCCATAATCAAGCAGCGCGTAATACCAACCACGAGGATCTTCTAAAGAACACGTACGTTCAACCAAGGGCTCAATCTGTTTGTCAGATACATCTACTTCTCCTGGAAAGAATTCATGGAGAAACACCGTACGCACGTTGGTTTCTAAATAAAGGGTAGGCTTTTGATAGGCAAACGCCATAATGCCACCTGCGGTAGCACTCCCAATGCCAGGGAGAGCTTTGAGTGCATCGCTTGTGTTAGGAAGAAAGCCACCGTATTGCTCCGAACATATTTCAGCACACCGCTTAAGCGCCAAAGCTCGGCGATTATAGCCAAGACCTTGCCATGACTCTAAAACAGTTGCCGTGTCGGCACTTGCCAAGGCATCGAGAGTAGGAAAAAGGGTTAAAAAGCGATTCCAATACTTTTCTACGCGGGCAACCTGTGTTTGCTGCAGCATGACTTCCGATACTAACACCGCGTAAGGATCATCAATCCCTCGCCAGGGTAAATCACGATATAGACGCTTCCCTTCTTTCCAAATCTTAGAAACGAAGCTAAGCTCCTGTTCTGTCAAAGCCTCCACGCCCTCCCCGCACATAAGGGTATTCATTGGCTATTAGTCTTCCTTTGAAGCCGATCCGGAAGAAGAAATCTCAAGTGCAAGTGCTGCCTGAATTGCAGGATGCTGTTCGCCCTGCTCAAATAAATCTTTAAGCGAAATGGATGAATAAAGATTTTTAATAAGTACATCTGCTGCACGCCAAACCGCATTAAATGCGCAAGATCCCTTATGACAGCAAACATAAGCGCAGTCAGTACATTCCGCAACCGAAAGTGTTTCTCCACTAACACTTACCAAAACATCATATACGGTAACGTGCGCTGGATCGCAATTAAGAACAAGGCCTCCATGCACACCACGAATGGTGCGCAAGAGACCAGCTTTTACTAATTCGTGTTGAATGCTGCGAGCAAAAGAATAAGGAATTTGTTCCTGTTCAGCAACTTCAGCGATGGACACATACGACTCTCCATTTTTATAAGCGGCACGGATGATACGGCACGCGTAGTCGCAGCGGCGCGTGATGCTCATCTGGTTCACTCCTTCAACAGATCGTCAATATTAGAAAGTTCGTTTCTGAAGCTTTCAACTGCCATGTCTTCCATCTGATGATATTCCTCAGAATCCAAAGGCTGGAAGTTAGACAAGCGCATAAGAATATCGCCCGTCTCTACCGCACAGAAAGTATTGCGCGCAACACTTTCGCGGTACGCTTCTTCAACCGCCTCATTCGAGATGGCATAAATCTCAAAGCGAGAAAGAGTTCGAGAAAAGTTTACCAACTGTCCTACGTTTAAACCTCGCATAGAAGGATGCTGAGCCTGTTCGCTACGCCAAATTTCTCGTCGTTCTTCATCATTTGGCAAATCAATATCTACCACGCGATGTTGACCAATCAGATCCCAGAAGAACGGATCAATATCATCGGGCTCTGATGCTGAAATGAGAACAGTAGCTTCAGGGCTGGTAAGAGCTGCCTGAACAAGCGCTAAAGCTTCACGGGCGCCACGAGAAAGCTGAATACTCAAGAACGACTGTACATCATCGGTGCTGCCATCGAAAAATGGTAGATCCCACAAATCCAAATCTTCCAGCACTACCACAGTCGGAGAATCAAACCCACTGCGCGATACCCCTGACAAACGTGCCTTGAAGTTAGGTGACGCCATAACGCAAAGCACTACCTGTCCCATTGCATTACGATCAAGACGCATACGAATAGCAGGTAAGCCCAACTCTCCCACTGTTGCTACCATAAAGCAATTGGCATCTTCACGAGCAGGACTACGGAACACCAAAGTACCTAAACCAGGCATGCCAGGAAGACCATGGCGGAAGTTCAGCATTTCTAAAAAGCGCATAAATTCAGGGTCATTATTACGACCGACGCCAAGTTTATGCATAGCCTCAATTGCTTTGTCAAAGCCAACTAGGCTTCGATAGTCAAAATGCTGCTGAGTAACCTCTTGGGGTTCTTCAGAGCTACCGCCAAGCGCCAAAGATGACAGCTGAGCAAACGCGGCAGCCAACGGAGAATCAGGCGGAACAACGGTTGAGGTTACCTCTATCCCATCAGAGGAACCACTCGAAGTGTTGTTGTTCGAAGAAGATGCGTTGCCTTTTCCCTTTGATGCGGCAACAGAAGCCTTCTCGTTTGTTTCGTTTGTATGAGAGGCAGAATACTTATGTTCGCTCTGATCGCAACGATCCCGCTCTGATTCTGGGCGCTGATCGCGCGATGAAGAAACATCACCTACAGAAGGAGCGTTCGCTTCGTCCTGCGCGGAACCAGCACCGAAGCCAGAAGAAGGAAGCACCGACTTCTTGCTGGAGAGCCTTGTGCGATGATCGATATCATCTTCAAAGCGGCAAAGTACATCATCGGTTGCATCCAGCAAATCCTGGCTTACCATATCAGCTACATCTTCAACCAAATCACGATCAAAGCCGTATTCTTCCAACTTGTCAAAAGCAAGTTGCTGAAGTTCTTCGGCGTGTGCTGCCATTTCTTCTGGAGTCCAGAAAGATTCCAGCTTTTCAAAAATATACTCTGCTAACGAGCGCTGCTTTGCACGTATTGCCAAATCCCATGCTTTGCTCATGCCTTCAAGTACTGCTTCATTGGGAATACGATTTTCACGCAGTGCACGTTCATACGCTGCCATATAAAGGTGGATACCAAGAACGATATCGCCCTCTTCCACCGCCGAAGCCGCACGCTGAAGATATGCCTGTGAAGAGTTAGAGCGCGCATTTTGATCCTGGAACGATGCTCCAAAAGAAGACTCTTCATTCATCATCGTGCACCTCCTAACATTCTCGAATTATCAAATTTAGCCGTTTCGTTTTATGCTTAAAATAATGATAGTCTTTTACTCGCAGTTAATTGTAAAACAGGTGTTTCGTTCCTGGGTGAATTAACGATGATTTGTCAGCTATTTGTAGCTATTTAACAAGGAATGGTCACATCTACCACGTAAGGATGTCCCAACCGTTTTCTTTTGCGGTACGACGCAAGGGATTGTCGGGTGTAACCGCACAGGGACGCAACGCGGCGCGAAGCATGGCTCGATCCGAATGGTGATCGCCATAGGCATGAGTAATAACCCAATTTCCTTCCCCATATTTGGAGTTAGCATATTCAGTTATGCGCACCAGTTTTTCTTCGCCTTCAACGGGAAGCCCTTCAACCTGAGTGGTATAGCATCCCTGTTCGTCGGTTGCCATACGAGTGGAGAACTGATGGGTATAGCCGTGATACTTCATAGCTTGACGAATAAGAGGTTCAAAAGT
>URMQ01000058.1 GCA_900548955.1 uncultured Eggerthella sp.
TATTCCATCAGGTTCTCGTGTAGATCTGAAGAGCTTTACTGACTGGTCTGGTCAGCGCGTAAAGGAAGCTCACGAGGCTTTTGTCCCTGACGAGCCAGTTATTGGTCAGGAAGACTACCTGGCAAGTGTCAGCCGTCTTGAGCGAGTAGCTCGTCACGTAGTGCCACCGGCAACTCGTCTAGAACGTAAGCTTTATCCCTGGGTGTATTTCGCAATTCTGCCATTGTTTGCTCTTACCAATGCCGATGTTGCGTTTATGCAGGCAGCTCCCGCGGAAATTGTGGGTAATTCTATTTTCTTGGGTGTGTTCTTCGGTCTAGTAGTTGGTAAGCCGCTAGGTATTATGCTTATGAGCTTCATTATTGTAAAAACGAAGCTTTCATCTTTGCCGGAAAATGTCAATTGGGCCCATATGCTCGGTGCGGCATTGTTGGGCGGCGTTGGCTTTACGATGGCAATCTTTGTAGCGAATTTGGCCTTCGTGAATCCTAATGATGTAATGATTGCTAAGGTTGCTATTTTGGCGGCATCGCTGGTCGCAGGTGTAGCCGGTTTCGCCTTCCTGTTTATTCAGGCTAAGGCAGCATCACTTAAGGGTTTACGCTTCGAAGCCAAGCTTGCATCTCCTAACAACTTGCAAACGTTTGGAGCTCAGGTGGCAAAAAGCCGCTACGAACGTGATCTGGAATATGTAAAAGAACAGATTGCCAAGCAAGAAGAAGAAATAAAAAAATATAGTGATTAATCGTCCACTAGATAAAACAAGGATAAGATAAAACTAGGATAGTGAAATTTGGGAATAAAGCCAGAATATCCTTTCTACCTGGTGTTATGAATTGTGTCTTCACATTCCTTTGCATTGAACGTTGTCCTTTTGTTACCATGAACAAAGCTCACGTTTCACCTATCTAGAAATAGTAATGTAATCAGTGAAGCAAGTGTGAGCATAAGGAGGCTTAATTTATATGGCTGAACACGTACGTAAGCTCAACGCAAAGGCTGTTTTGTCTGCCTTTTTCGCGGTGGTATTAGCAGTAGGCTTGGCCATTCCGGTATCCAGCGCTTTTGCTAGCCCTGCGGATGACGCTCAGGCAGAAGCAAACGCAGCACTTGAGCAACTTAATGCGTATCAGGCAGAACTTGATCAAGCAAGTACCGATTATCAGGATGCCTTGCAGCAGCAGATGGATGCTGAAGCTAAGGTAGACGAAGCCCAGAAGCAAATCGAAGAAAAAACTACTGAAATTCAGGGTTATCAGGAGCAGTTGGGTGACCGCGCTCGTGATATGTATCGCTCCGGTTCCACTACTTTCTTGGATGTAATTCTTGGCGCAACTTCTTTTGAAGACTTTGCAACTACCTGGAATATCTTAGAAGACATGAACCAGGACGATGCTCAGTTAGTTCAGCAGACCAAGACTGCTCGTGAAGAACTTGAATCTGCAAAGACCGAAGCTGAAGAACAGGCTAAGGTAGCATCTGATAAAGCTGAAGAAGCTAAGCAAGTAGCAGACTCAGCTAATGCAAAAGTTGCAGAAATGCAGTCGGTCTACGATGGTCTTTCCGCTGAAGCAGCTCAGTTAGTAGAGCAGGAACAGGCAGCTGAAGAAGCAGCTCAGTTACAGGCAGCTCAGGAAGATGTAGCTAGCGGTAATGCTGGCGGCAACAATGGTTTGTCTAATGGCGGCAGCTCCAACAACGGAGGCTCTAACTCCAGTTCCAACTCTAGCTCCAACTCTAGCAACAACAGTAAGCCCCAAACTGTAACAGGTAATGTTGTTGTTGATCGCGCTTATGCTCAGTTAGGCAAGCCTTATGTATGGGGCGCTTCTGGTCCTAATTCCTTCGACTGCTCTGGTTTGGTTGGCTATTGCTTAACAGGAAGCAACAATCGCTGGTGCACCACTAATACTATTATGGGCTGGACTCGCGTAACTAATCCTCAACCTGGCGATATCTGCATTCGTAGTGGTCACACTGGTGTTTATATTGGTGGCGGTCAGATGATTCATGCTCCTCATACTGGTGACGTAGTAAAGATTGCTCCAGTTCCCAGCAGCATGTGGTATGTACGTTACTAAAGTCTATTTGATAGCTTAAGAAACAAAACATAGTAATTGAGTATAAGAAACCCGCCCTGTGCGGGTTTCTTTTTAATAGTTGATGCAATGGGGCAAAAAACGATACGAGTAGTGGATACGAGTAGTGGATCACAATGTTCTACTCATATCGTCTTTCATGCTTTCCGTCACAAATTAAGCTTTTATGGAATCCACAAGATATAGGGTATCAAAGACAAATAACCTACGTTTTATTGTGGTTTCAATTCAGAAATGATCAATCCTACTAAAATATTGATCAGGCGTTATGCAATTATTTAACAGCCACTAGCCGTGGTGAAGCTGTGAATTTATTGCGATGCATCTGCTATATTTGGTAGGATTTATTCGCTATCGCTTAAACAAACTACTTTGCTCGAATCAGAGGAAGGACATCCCCAGATGAGCACAAAATTCGCAACACAAAAGCGGGCAATAATTGCGGCGGGTATGGCCGTTATTCTTTTAGTGGGTCTTATGGTTCCTACTGTTTCCGCTTATGCAGAGCCTACTTCGGCTGAAAAACGCGCTGAAGCACAGGCGGTTCTTGAGCAGCTTGAAGAAATGCAAGTCAAGCTGGACGAAGCTTCCAACAATTATTATGCAGCTGTTGAAGCCCAGGAAGAGGCTGAGGCTAAAGTTGTAGAAGCTCAGGAAAAAGTTGATGAAAAAACAAAGGAAATAGAAGGCTACCAGGAGCAGTTGGGTGACCGTGCTCGTGACATGTATCGCTCCGGCTCCACTTCCTTTTTGGATGTAATTCTTGGTGCTTCTTCGTTCGAGGAATTTGCGACCACGTGGAACATGCTGGAAATGCTCAACGAAGATGATGCTGAGCTCGTACAGCAAACTAAGGATGCTCGTGAAGAATTAGAAGCAGCAAAGACCGAAGCCGAGGAACAGGCTCAAATTGCTGCTGATAAAACCGCTGAAGCTGAAGCGGTAAAGGAAGAAGCTGAGGCAACTACTGCAGAAATGCAGGAAACCTACGATCAGCTTTCTGCTGAAGCAGAAGAATTGCTTCGTCAGGAAGAAGAAGCAGCGGAGCGTGCTCGTCAGGCAGCAGCTCAAGCAGCACTGCAGAATCAGCCTTCAGGTGGCAATTACAACAACAATAAAACTCCTACCGTAACGGGTAATGTTGTTGTTGATCGCGCTTATGCTCAGTTAGGCAAGCCTTATGTATGGGGCGCTTCTGGTCCTAATTCCTTCGACTGCTCTGGTTTGGTTGGTTATTGCATTACTGGTACTTATGGTAACCATTGGTGCACTACCTACACCATGGCAAGCTGGACGCGTGTTTCTAACCCGCAGCCCGGTGACTTCTGCTTAAACAGTCACCACACGGGTGTGTACATTGGTAATGGTCAGATGATTCATGCACCTCGTACGGGCGATGTGGTAAAAATTAGCGCGGTTCATTCTGGCATGTGGTATGTCCGTTACTAGCTGGAGAACCAGTATAAAGAATTAGTATAAAGAATTAGTATAAAGAATTAGTATAAAGAGCTAGTATACAGAGCCAGTGTAAATAAGTAGCAATTATTGCACCGGTTAAGACGTTAAGTGGGTCATTGTTTAAGACTTCCAACTTAATTAGAATTTTGTAAGCACAGCAAAAAGGTGAAAAGGTAAAACTTTTCACCTTTTCTTTTTCGTTCTTTTTCCTTCGCTTTTTCCAATTATGGAGGGGTTTATGAAGCAAATCTGCCTTTCGTGTTCTTTCCACAAAGATGTGCTAATATATCACCCGCTAATTACTGCGGTGTTGCTATTGTTTTTTTAGAATAGCTTTTCACGTGTGTAATGCAGTAACGGGATGTGGCTCAGCTTGGTAGAGCGCTGCGTTCGGGACGCAGAGGTCGCAGGTTCGAATCCTGTCATCCCGACCATTGCAACCACTAGGGGAGCATCCCGTAAGGGATGCCGCTCTTTTTTGTTAGAGTGAAAGTGTTCGCTCGGTTAAGTTACAGCTAGGCGCTTTATTTGCGAAGCTGAAGTGGAGCTAAATGCCGGTTGGCTGGTGCCGATCGCAAGGTGGGTTGGCAGCTTGCCGGAAGGTAGGCAGTAGCAAGTCACAAGATGGGTTGGCAGCTTGCCGACATAGGAAGCTTTAGCATCGAAAATGAACACCTGGGATGTGGAGGTACTTACATGAAAATAGGACCTTTCGGCATTTTCGAAATTGCCATCATCCTTATTGTTATCCTTATTATTTTCGGCCCCAAAAATCTTCCAAAGCTTGGAACTGCTATTGGTAAAGCAGTGAAGAATTTGCGAGAAGGCTTAGGCGGCAATAAGAAGGTCAAAGAAGCAGAAGAATCTCCGGTCGCAGAAGCTAAACAATCTGCACCTGAAGAAATTGAAGTTGAGGTTTTGGATAAGCCTGAACCAGGAAGTTCAAAACCGGCACCTAAGGGTAAAGAGGAAACTGAAAACGCATAAGCGGTTTTTGACGTATAGAAGGTATATCAAGGGGCACGTTCTTTTTGGAGCGCGCCCCTTATCTAGGTAAAGAGAAAGGATGAATGGCCAAGGCGCTACTTGGTCGAGGGGTAGAACATTATGGCTGATAACAATTACATTTTGACTGAGGAAGGTAAGGAAAAGCTTGAAGAAGAGCTTCATTACCTGGAAACCGAAAAGCGCGCAGAAATTGGCGAGCGTATCCGCGTTGCTCGTGAATTCGGCGACATTTCAGAAAACTCTGAATACGACGATGCTAAAAACGAACAGGGCATGATGGAAGCTCGTATTGCTGAAATTACTCGTATTCTTGGTGAAGCAACAGTCGTTTCTGCTCCAAAGCGTTCTGGCAAAGTAAACATCGGGAGCCGCGTAACGGTTGATATGGGTGGTCGCGAACGTGTATTCACTATTGTTGGTGGTGCAGAAAGCAATTCTGCTGAAGGCAAGATCTCTAACGAATCACCCGTAGGTGCAGCATTGCTTGGCCACAAAAAAGACGAAGAAGTTGAGGCTACTGGCCCAACGGGTCGTGTAATCAAGATGAAGATCTTGAAGATTGAACACTAAATCAGGTCCTATAAAGAAACACTTTAAGCCCTGTGAAGATTTTGAAGATCGAAAAATAATTGCAACTTATCGAAAGCTAATTGCAACTCAAATAGAGAGCATTAACCGCAACCCCTTTCTATAGAAACGGATAACTATGGCACAAGATCCAACAGAACAGATTATTGAAGACGATCCTATTGAAGTACGTCGCGCTAAGCGTGAGGCAATGCTTGCAGAGGGGAAAAACCCTTACGGTCATGCCTATAACTATTCTCATCATGTGGCAGAGTTGGATGAAAAATATAAAGAGCTTGGCGATGGCGAAAATACAGAGGACAAGGTAGCAGTTGCTGGACGTATTGTTGCAAAGCGCGTCCAGGGCAAAATTATTTTCTTCGAATTGCTTGACTCTACCGGTAAAATTCAGCTGTTTTGCCGCATCAACGCATTAGGTGAAGACGCATTTGCTGAAATGAAGGATCTCGACCTAGGCGATTGGATTGGCGCTGAAGGTTGCATTATGCGCACCCGTCGCGGTCAGCTTTCTGTTGCTGTGGATATGTTTGAATTGCTTTCTAAGGCATTGCGTCCTTTGCCAGAAAAGTTTCATGGTTTGTCCGACAAAGAACTGCGCTATCGTCAGCGCTATGTTGACTTAATTGTTAACGATGATGTTCGCGACACGTTCATCAAGCGTTCTAAAATCATTTCCGCTTTCCGTCACTACATGGAAAACGACGGTTATTACGAGGTAGAAACTCCTTTCCTGCAAACCATTCAGGGTGGCGCTACGGCAAAGCCGTTCATTACTCATTTCAATGCGATGAATCAGGAATGCTATTTACGTATTGCTACCGAGCTTCATTTGAAGCGTCTTTTAGTTGGTGGTTTTGAGCGTGTTTTTGAAATCGGCCGCATTTTCCGCAATGAGGGTATGGACCCAACGCATAATCCAGAATTTACTACCATGGAAGCATATCGTGCTTTTAGCGATCTTGAAGGTATGAAGAAGCTTGCTGAAGGCGTAATTAAGGCTGCAAATGCCGCAGTAAACGATACCGAACAGCTTGAGTATCAGGGTTCTACCATTGATCTGTCGGGACAGTGGCCTTCTGTTCCTATGACTAAGGTTGTTTCTGATGCTTTAGGCGAAGAAGTTTCTCTTGATACGCCTGTAGAGCATTTGGCAGAACTTGCAAAGAAGAATGGTATTGAAGTAAAGCCAGAGTGGACTGCTGGTAAATTGATTGCCGAGCTTTATGATGAAATTGGCGAGCCTACCATTGTGAACCCTACCTTTGTCGTTGATTATCCTGTTGAAGTTAGTCCTTTGGCTAAGCGCTTCGAGGATGACCCTCGTTTAACGCATCGTTTTGAGTTGGTAATTGCTGGTCATGAATATGCCAATGCTTTCTCTGAATTAAATGATCCGGTAGATCAGGCTGAACGCTTCCAAAAGCAAATGGAAGAAAAAGCTTCTGGTGATGATGAAGCAATGGAATATGACACGGACTATGTACGTGCTCTTGAATATGGCATGCCTCCCGCAGGTGGTATTGGTATTGGTATTGACCGTGTGGTGATGCTTCTTACCAATCAGGCAAGCATCAGGGATGTGCTGCTGTTCCCGCATATGCGACCAGAAGCAAAGATTAACTAGCAACATAATCTCGTGCTGTATGGTTTCTGTCGGGAACAGCAGCACGCGCCCTCTCGGGCGCCTAGTTAGTACCAAACAGTCCGCAGGAAGCTCACTGGAACACTGAGTTACTGAACTGCTGAACTGCTGGACTACTGGATCACTGGATCACTAAACTGTTGGAAGTTCGGTGGATCGTTTGCTCCCGCATAGGTGCCTATGATTGCTTAGAAATTACCGTTATGTACGAGAATTCAGCCCGGCTGAGAGATCAAAAGCTCTGAATTTTGTTTCATTACCATTTTTTAAGCGTTAATTACCAGACAAGTCGCTTATTGAATTAAAACTCGTACATAACGGTATATTTCAAACAGTCATGAGGTCTTTTTTGAATAAATGTTTTGCGCGCGTTCTTGCATGTGTGGTTTTGCGATTTCGTGGTGACCTTGTCTTTTTCGCGGCGCCTTTCATGATCTTTTGTGCCTTACGTTGTTTTCGTGCATCCTTGTCTGTTATGTCGACTTCTTGATGCTCCATTTTTCTTCGTGCTACCTTTGCGCCTTCATGTTCTCGCGCTATCTTTGCGGCGTCTCTGTTTTGTTTTCTTCATGCTGCCTTTGTGATTTTGTCTCGCATGATTCCTTCCCGCAAAATGATAGAATTTTAGGCGCAAATTTACCGCAGACAAATCTCCAGCGATTCTAACTACATTTAGCTTATTTGTGGTGAGCGTATTTGCAGTGGGCGGGTTTACGACAAGTTGATTTAGGGTTTACGACAAGTTTAGGTTTACGCTAATGCAGTTTAGGTTTACCGCGAATTGGGTTGTGCTTGCTGAATTTACGGTAAATATGTGACGAGATGTTACGAAAATATGACAAACTAGCACTCTCTGTTGTCGAGTGCTAGGATTGGATAGACAATTTATACCATGGTGGGTTGTCGATATCATGGTGGGCTGTCTTTAGGACTACTAATACTATGGCAGACTACCTGTAGGACTACCAATACCACGGTGGGCTACCTATAGGGTTACCTATACCATGGATGGATAACGTGAACTGTATAGATAGCTCACGTTAGAAAGGTTGTTTGGTTTGAGCGTCAATCCAAACTTATGAGTGAAATTAGTAATACTGCCGCGAGAATACGAGAATCCTGCGACAGCGCAAGACTGCGACGGGCGCGAGTTGTGATTGTGCAAGACTGCGACGGGCGCAAGAATCTCGTAACATGCGAGAATCGAGGCTTGAATGTCATTTGATAAATTTACTGACAAAGCGCGCAAGGTGCTTGTCTTGGCTCAGGAGGAGGCGCGCACACTACATCAGCCCTATGTGGGCACCGAGCATGTGTTGCTGGCTCTCATGAAAGAGCAAGATGGTCTTGCCGCGCAGGCACTAGATAAGTTGGGCGTCAAATACGATGCTGCGGTGCAATGCGTGCGCCAGATTGTAACCATCGACGAGAGCACTGACGTTAGCGGCCATTTAAGCTTTACGCCGCGCGTTAAGCGTGTTTTGGAGAATTCTCTGCGCGAAGCTATGCAGATGGGTAAATCCTATATTTCTACCGAGCATTTGCTGCTGGGCATCGTGCGTGAAAACGAGGGCACGGCAATAGACGTGCTTGCTCGCTTGGGCGTAACGGGGGATGCTATTCGCTCGGCGCTTAACGATTTGGTAGGGCAGTCTGCGGTATACGCGGGTACAAATTTTGACCCTACCGTTAATACTTCTGACAGTATGCTCAAAGAATTCGGCACCGACCTTACCAAGAAAGCTGCTGACGGAAAGCTCGATCCTGTAATTGGTCGCGCAGGTGAAATTGAACGCGTCATGCAGATTCTTTCCCGTCGCCAGAAGAACAACCCGCTGCTTATTGGCGAACCTGGCGTAGGTAAAACTGCGGTTGTTGAAGGACTGGCTCAGCTTATAGTTGCTGATCAGGTACCTGATATTCTGCATAATATTCGCATTTACACGCTAGATGTATCTGCGCTGGTTGCAGGCTCGAAATATCGCGGCGAATTTGAAGAACGTCTGAAGAAGGTTATCAAGGAAGTTGAACAAGCGGGCGATATTATTCTGTTTATCGACGAGCTTCATACTTTGATTGGCGCTGGTGCTGCTGAGGGCTCCATAGATGCTGCAGCAATCCTGAAGCCACCGCTGTCTCGTGGCGAAATTCAAATTATTGGCGCTACTACTTTAGATGAATATCGTAAGCATATTGAAAAAGACTCTGCATTCGAGCGCCGCTTCCAAACCGTACTGGTTAAAGAGCCTAACGAGGAACAAGCAGTACGCATTCTGGAAGGTTTGCGTGATCGTTACGAAGAGCATCATCACGTACATTTCACCGACGAAGCGCTGTCTGCTGCAGTAAGCTTGTCGGATCGCTATATTCAGGATCGTTTCTTGCCCGACAAAGCAATTGACGTATTGGATGAAGCGGGCGCTCGTATGCGCATTCGCAATATGGTGTTGCCTGAAGAAATCCAAAAGATCGATGACGAACTGCGCAAGCTGCGCGTGGCTAAGGAATCCGCAATTCAAGATCAGGATTTCGAACGTGCCGCGAAAGTGCGCGATGAAGAAGAAAAGCTTCAAAAAGAACGCGTCGAAGCTCAGAAGAATTGGGAAGAGAAATCGTCTAAGACATTGAACGAAGTCAATGTTGAAGACGTGGCTGATATCGTTTCCATGACAACAGGCGTACCAGTTTCTAATCTAACTGAGGCAGAAACCGAAAAGCTTCTTCGTATGGAATCGGTATTACACGAGCGCGTTATTGGACAGGACGAAGCTATCACCGCACTGTCAAAGGCAATTCGTCGTAGCCGCTCAGGTCTTAAAGATCCTAAGCGTCCGGTGGGTTCGTTTATCTTCCTTGGTCCTTCTGGTGTTGGTAAGACGGAACTTTCCAAGTCGTTGGCGGAGTTCCTATTCAATTCCGAAGATGCGCTTATTTCGTTTGATGCTTCCATACGTTCTCCACATCGACTATGGCATCGTCTACTAGCGAACCGATGG
>URMQ01000059.1 GCA_900548955.1 uncultured Eggerthella sp.
AGTACCGCTGAAAGACCAGCATTGGTAGCTTCGACTGAGTGCCGCGCGGAATAAAACCACCATGCACCTGTAGCCGCCATAAGAAGAATTCCTGGCAGAGGGGCGCCTTTTGCACAAAGAGCTATACCAAAAGCCTCTCCTACAACAAGAGCTCCTACATGAGGAAATATCGCCGTTATTACAGCAAAGGCCACTAGCGCGCCCCAGGCAAGAGGCTGAGAAGTCCAAGCCTGCGGTCCTAGAACTGAATTAATACTTAAAAAGCCCAGCACCGCTACTCCAGCAGTTGCCCACAGCCTCATGCAAACCGAACGCATGCGCGCAGACATATGCCACGGTTCTAGCTCTGCCTCCAGCTCTTCTTCGCTGTAATCATCAGCATCGTCATAATCAAACGCTTCGGTATCGTCATCATATTCAGAATCGATCAATTCCGATTCTGCACCGCTTTGACCCACTAAACGCTTTAGGGCATTTTTTCCTTTGCGAGTGCTTCCCAAACAAGGCTGCAGCTGTTCAGCGAAATCTTTGACGGAGTCATAACGCTCTGTCGGATCGGGATCCAACGCACAAAACATAATGTCATCAATATCTTCGTCAAGACCCTCCATGCACAACGAAGGAATGACCAGCTCTGCATCGTAGATAGCATCTTCAGCTTCTGTAAGTGATTCAACAACAAAAGGATTCTTGCCCGCAATCATTTCGTAGGTCAAACTTGCCAGAGCCCACTGATCGCAACGCTCATCAAGTTCCTGACCAGTCATTTGCTCTGGCGGCATATAGCCAATAGTGCCACCCGCAGCGGTACCGTATCCGCTTTCGGTAGCCAAACGCGCCAAACCAAAATCGGTTACTTTTACCTGGCCTTGTTGATCAATCAGTACATTTCCAGGCTTGATATCTAAATGGAGAACATGTCGTTTGTGAGCAACTTCTAACGCATGCGAAATGGATTTAAAAACCGAAGCAACAATATCGGCATTTATCTCATCGGGATAACGCGCCAGTAAATCTGTCAGCGTTAGTCCATCAACGTATTCCAAAATGAGATACGCCATACCGTTATCAACCTCGAAGTCATACACCGAAACAATAGAGGGATCGGAAAGCATGGCTGCAGTACGTGCTTCTTCAAGCCCCGTAACCGACGACATGTCAAACGAGGAATCATCTACCAAAATGCTGCCACCATGTGCAGACAGCCCTTCAGTTTCTTCTAAAGGAATACACTTTATTGCCACTTGGCGTTGAATACGCGTATCCCACGCAATCACTACTGAAGCAAAAGTGCCACTACCTGCTTCTCCCGACACCACATAACGGTTAAGAAGCAACGTTTCTGATTCCGCCCGATAATCAAGCGGAAGATCCGATTCGCAATAACCGTCATAGTAATTATCTGTGTAATTAGTAGCGTGATCAGTTACGTGATCCACCGCACCCGATTCACCAAAGGCCTCAGAAGCACCTCCGGTATAGGCAACCCGGTAATCATCCCTCGTAACAAGGGGCACAGGAGACACGCACCTTGTTGTGTCGCATTTTGTATCATAGGCAGAAGCCATACCTTGGCAAGCATCGTTCTCACCAATGCCTTCATCGTAAGTATCATTGTTCTTACGCCAAGGTAGCTTCACTGCATACTATCCTTCGAAAGATGTCACGAAATGTTTGATAATTGCTGCTGACGTTGGAGTACAACGCTCCCCTGAAAGTTTTTGCTCTGCCAATGGAAGTTCTTCAATAATAGCGGCAGTTGCTGGCGCTGGCAAAGCAAGCACTCCATGAGCGCACTCAATTTCACCTTCACCTGTCTGAATTGGCGTCGCAATAACCACTTCTGGAGCCAACACATAAAAGGCAGCACAAATCGCAAGGGCGTTGCGAATACCGTTCGCATTTCCCACTTCATGAAAATGGGTTTCCTCTACCGCACAACCGTGCACCTGCGCTTCAGCGGCTGCCAAAATTTCGTATACCGCATGAAGATCTTCTTTTACTTGATCAGGCACCGTAAGCGCATCAATGCTTTCGCGAACCTCAACTATAGAATGATGGTGTTTATCAGGTATTACCGTATGATTCACAATGTAGTCGAACGATTTCCTTGCTTCTTCGTCCATGGCTTCAAGCAAGGTATCTAAAATCTGAGTACGGGTTGCGTTTTCGTGCAAATCTAAATGCAGTTGCATACGATTCTCCTTTTATAACGAAAGAAGCTTTTTATGATGAAAGCTTTTAAACAATAGCTACTAAAGGCAAAACTTTACAATGAAGGAAAACCTTATTAATGAAATCATTGAACACCACATGAATTAGTCTGTGCGATTTTCGTCTGCCTTAAAACCAGTTTTCTCCCTCTGGAAATCTATCTTACCTGGCAAATGATTAATGAGATGCGCCTGAAATGCTGCACCAAAACCGTTATCGATATTAACCACGCTAACCCCACTAGCACATGAATTAAGCATAGAAAGCAACGCGGCAAGCCCATTGAACGAAGCGCCATAACCAACGCTGGTAGGCACCGCAATAACAGGACATGAAGCTATGCCACCAATAACACTAGCAAGGGCACCTTCCATGCCCGCAATGGCAATTACAACTTGCGCACTCATAATGTCATCGGCATGAGCAAGTAAACGATGAAGGCCAGCAACACCAACATCAAAAAGACGCACTACTTCATTGCCTAAAACTTCAGCAGTGAGTGCTGCTTCTTCTGCCACAGGCAAATCACTCGTACCAGCACAAGCAACAACTATTTTTCCGTTCCCTGAAGGTTCTGGCATAGGACCAACAATACCTACTCCGGAAAGCTCATGGTAGTTTAAAGGCAAAGAGGTACGAAGAAAAGCAGCGGCTTCAGGCCCGAGTCGCGTAATAAGCACCGTCTTTTCGCCTTCTTGCTGTAAAGCAGAAACTATTCCCGCAATTTGTTCAGGTGTTTTTCCTGCACCGTAAACAACTTCAGCTGCGTTTTGACGCAACGCCCGATGATGATCAACTTTTGCATACCCCAAATCAGTAAAAGGTTCTTTTTTCAGGGAAAGCAACGCGTCGTCTACCGAGCGTGTACCTTCTGCAACTTCAGTAAGAATTCGTTGGATTTCATCCGCGTGCATACTATCCCTTCTTCGTGCAAATAATCTTCGCGGGACCGCATTATTGCTATTACGGTAACAAAGAAATGCGCTCATATCACCAATCCGACGATATAAACGCATTTCGCAGTACGCGCCATTTCTCTGTATTGTAAAACATAATTGACGCGATGATAATTAAAATATAGTTAAGTTACTTATCGGTATTCAAAAGTTCATCAACCTTTGGGAGCCATTCGCTAATCTTAATATGCTGAGGACAAATTTCTTCGCACGTTCCGCAGCTCGTACAATGCTCTGCACGACGACCATAGCTCGTAACTTCTTCGGCATAAAATTCTTTAGCCAAGTCCATATTGTCATACAAAACACCCATGTTGTAGGCGCGGAAATTGTAAGGGATGGCAATCTTATTAGGACACATATCTACGCAATAGTTGCAGCCTGTACAAGGAATAGCTGCCTTTGCATCAAGCGCTGCCTTTGCCGCATCAATTACCGCACGTTCATCGTCGGTCAACATACCAACCTTGGCGCGCTTCATGTAACCCAAATTATCTTCAAGCTGCTGTGGCGTAGTCATGCCAGACAAAACGCAAGAAATTTCTGGCATATCCCACAGCCAATCAAATGACCATTCAACATTGCTGCGATCATATACCGAATTATCAAAAACTTCTTGCACGCTCTTCGGCAAATCAACCAGCAAGCCACCACGCAAAGGCTCCATAACGATAACACCCATGCCTCGTTCAGCTGCCATCTTCGCGCCCTTAACACCTGCCTGGTAATCGCGATCATAATAATTCAGCTGGATTTGGCAGAAATCCCAATCGGCAGCGTTAAGAATTTCTTCAAAAAGTTCCAAGTCGTCATGGAAAGAAAAACCGATATGCTTTACTTTTCCTTCTGCTTTGGCACGAACCATAGACTCTACCGCATTGTTGCGCACCGACTTTTTCCAGCTGCCACCATTCATAGAATGCAACAAATAGAAGTCAATATAGTCCATATCTAAACGTTCAAGTTGCTCGTTCAAATAGCGATCAAAATCTTCAGGTGCTTTATACAGCCACGCAGGAGACTTAGAGGCTACATAAACCTTTTCACGATAGCCATCTTTAAGAGCTTGCCCCAAGATAACTTCGGATGAACCCGCCACGTAATTATAGGCAGTGTCAAAATAGTTCACGCCTTCATCGATTGCATGACGAATCATTGCAATTGAAGTATCTACATCAACATTATCAATCGTAGTGTCATTTGCTGTTTTGCCACCATTTTTTAGTGGCAAGCGCATAACACCAAAACCCAAAGGTGAAACTTTTACGCCCGTTTTCCCCATTTCGCGAAGTTCCATAGAGTGCCCCTCCTCGCAAAACACGCATACTGTTCGATTTGTTGCGTGATGTCTTGTTTGATCCTGTAAGAAAGTTTAGCACGCAGGCAAGATGCTTCTTGTTAAGAACCCATGCAATAATCTTTGCCTTTAGAGTGCTTCTTATTACTTCACTGCATAAAAAAGCGAGGCAGATGCCTCGCTTAAATACGTAGTATTATTGCGCGCTTACCTAGTTTTCTTGTTTACCTAGTTTTCTTGCTTGCGCTGCTTCATTTTTGAAAACTTTGCGCATGGGCAAGCTTTGCGCACTTGATAAGTTTTAGTGCTTACACATTGAACTTAAAGTGCATAACATCTCCATCTTGCACGACGTAGTCTTTACCTTCTTGACGAAGCTTACCTTCATCGCGGCAGCCCTTTTCGCCGCCAAGTTCAACGTAGTCTTCATACGAAGCGGTTTCTGCCTTGATGAATCCGCGCTCGAAGTCAGTGTGAATGACACCAGCAGCCTGCGGCGCTTTAGCGCCCACGGGAATAGTCCACGCACGCGTTTCGGTTTCACCACTAGTAAAGAAGCTTTGCAGGCCAAGGAGTTTATACGCTTCACGAACCAAACGAGCCAAGCCAGATTCATCCAAACCAAGTTCGTCTAAGAACATCTGTGCTTCTTCTGGTTCAAGCTCCGCCAAATCCGCTTCAGTCTTAGCACAGATTGGCACAGGCTGCTGACCGTCAATTTCTGGAAGTTCAGCAGTCAGTTGACTCTCATCCACATTTGCAATATACAAAAGTGGCTTCATAGTAAGCAGACACAATTCCTTAATGGAATCTTTTTCATCGTCAGACAAATCTAGCGAAAGCGCACGATGACCTTCATTTAAACCGTCCAATACTTTCTTGGCAGTTTCAAACTTCAGAACTGCGGACTTATCACGCTTAGCTTCCTTTTCCAAACGAGGAAGAGCTTTTTCGATGGTGCCCATATCTGCAAGAACTAATTCGGTCTTAATGGTTTCCACGTCGCTTTGCGGATCAACCTTGCGCGAAACGTGCTCTACATTGGGGTCGGTAAAGAAGCGCACTACTTCACAAATTGCATCAGTTTCACGAATGTTAGCTAAAAACTTATTGCCTAAGCCTTCACCCTGTGAAGCACCTGCAACCAAACCAGCGATGTCTACAAATTCAACCGTAGCAGGAACAATTTTTGCAGGATGATCAATTGCCGCCAAACCCTCTAAGCGATCGTCTGGCACAGGAACAATGCCTACATTAGGCTCAATAGTTGCAAAGGGATAGTTAGCTGCAAAACCGCTTTTCTTGGTAAGCGCAGTAAACAGCGAAGATTTACCTACATTAGGAAGTCCAACAATTCCGATTGAAAGAGACACGTGTTTCTCCTTTATTTGTTTATAAAATGCGGTGTTAATAATACCACCCTCAGCACCTGCGTGCATTCCGCACAAACAAGCCCGCATAAAAAAGGAAGCCTCGTTTGCGAGGCTTCCTAACTTGCTTTCTAAAGCATCCTAAAAGTAATTAGCTGATCTCTACTCTGTTACATCGTGAACAAGCCCATGGTCTGCGCAACATAAGCAACCAGAATGATTACCAACACAACAGGTGCGATGAACTTAATCATGAACGCCCATACTTTGTTCAGCTTAAAGGGAGCTGAAAGTTTAACTTCTTCTTCAATGGACTTCGTGCCTACAATCCAGCCAATAAAGATACAGGTAAGCAGAGCAACTACTGGCATCATGACAGAATTCGAAATGAAGTCCAGGAAGTCCAGAATGGTTGAACCTTCACCCAATGGCGCGATAAACGACAAAGTGCCGAAACCAAGGTTAACGATAATGCCCATCAATGTTGTCCATACAATCGTAACAATAAGCGCGGTACGACGATGGCAATGCGTTGCGTCTTGAATAATTGCAGTACAGGTTTCAACCAGCGAAATAGAACTGGTTAAAGCAGCGAACAATACCAAGATAAAGAACACCGCACCAATAACAGGAGCAATGTCACCCAAGCCACTAAACACCTGTGGCAAAACAACAAACATCAGCGTAGGACCAGAGTTTTGAGCAACTGCTTCACCTGAACCCATAGCCGCAAATGCTGCAGGGATAATCATCAAACCTGCAAGCAAAGAAACACTAAAGGTAGTGCCTGCAATCTGAGCAACGCTAGAGGTAAGCTTGGAGGTTTTATCCAAATAAGAGCCATAGGTTACCATGATGCCCATTGCCAAAGACAAGGTGAAGAAGGTCTGACCCAAAGCAGAAATAACCATTTCAGGAGTAAATCCAGCAGGATCAGGAATGAAGTAATATGCAAGACCATCAATTGCACCTGGCAAAGTAAGAGCATAAATAGCAACACCGATTGCCATTAAGATCAAAGCAGGCATCATGACCAAGTTTGCTTTTTCGATACCGCCCTTAACACCGCGAGAAACAACAAAGTAGGTCAAGAACATGAAGATAAGCATGAAGACGATGCTTTCAGGACCACTGGCGATGAACGCCGTAAAATAATCACCGCCGTCAGTCAGCGAAGCAATGTCTCCTGTTACATAACATGCTAAAAACTTGGTTACCCAACCACCAATAACGCAGTAGTAAGGCACGATGATAAAGGGAACGGCAGACATCAAAATGCCAATGAAGGCGTATTTCTTTCCATATGCCTTAAATGCGCCAATAGAGCTTTGGCCGGTCTTTCGACCAAGAGCAGTTTCCAAAAGCAGCAAGGCGATACCGATAGTAAAAACAAATACCAAATAAGTAAGAAGGAAGGTGCCGCCACCGTACTTAGCAGCCAAATAGGGGAAGCGCCACATGCTTCCCAAGCCAACAGCAGATGCAGCTGCTGCTAAAACAAAAGCAAGCTTACCTGACCAAGAGGCACGTCCTGCTTGCTTTGCAGATTCTGTTGAAGTCATTCGTTCTTCTTTCTGTGTGTTCTTTTATGCCCGCACGTAGCAAAACAAACCCGAACTGTCCCTTAAACGAAACAGTTCAAAAAAGCATTTTTCAAACGAGGCAAGTTAAGCAAACCCATACTATAACAAACTATTACAAATGTTTAACATCGAATCCGAAAGAGTATCACTTCAACGGAGCAACGGATTATGTACACGCAAGCCTTCGTAGCTTACTCGCCAAAACACCAAACCTTGGGCAGGAGCGTTTTCCCCTGCAGCACTTCGATTGCGCGCTTCAAGCACCTCAGCAACCCATTCGGGCTTACGCTGTCCGCGTCCTACCGCGACAAGCGTGCCCACAATAGTACGCACCATAGAATGCAAAAATGCATTTCCCTTCACGGTAATAACAACAAGTTGTTCTCCCCAAAGTTCCTGAGGCTCAACCGAAATGCTAAACACGTTGCGCATCGTAGATTTACCTTCGGCAGAAACCGCCATGCAAAAGCTCTTGAAATCGTGTTCGCCAATTAAATAGGCAGCTGCTTGACGCATAGCTTCAAGGTTTAGCTCTTTAGGAATGTGCCAGCAGAAGTTCTTCATAAGTAAAGGAGCTGCTTTATCCGTACAAATAAAATAGTGATATTCGCGCATAGTGGCGGAAAAGCGCGCAGAAAAATCTTGCGGCTTGCGCTCTATAGCGCGAACTGAAATATCTTCATGAGTAAGGGCGTTAAGAGAGCGCAGCAATTTATAATCGCTGCGCTGCTCGTATTCTGCTTCTTCAATTTCAAAGCTCACAACCTGACCTTTGGCATGAACGCCTGAATCGGTACGACCTGCGCATACCGTTTCAACGGGACGACGAAATATCAACGCAAGAGCTTCCTCAATACTACCCTGCACCGTCAACTGACCTGGCTGACGTGCGAATCCCGAAAACGGCGCACCATTGTACGCAACTTCAAGCGCCAACACTACCATGCTAGGAAGCCTTCCAAACAGGACGGCCAAACAAATCAGCTAAGTGTGCCTTTAGATGAGCGCTGTTTGAGTCAATGGTCAGCGGCAATTCTGCCCTCATGCGTTTACCGTTTTCTTCATTGATATACAAAATAACAGGATCTTTGCCTGGATGAGCCTTTAAGATACGCATTAACTTGTCTGACGCCACTGAATTCAACTCACGCGTAGCAAGGGTTAATTCCAACTGCATCGGAGCAACATTCATATCTGCTTCCGAAAGCTCAAGGGGCTTTGCTTCGTACACCAAAAGCTGACTACCGCGATCGTTCACCTCGAACTTACCCTTACAAGTGATAATGGCATCTTCTTGAATAGCTGCTTGATTCTTCTCATAATCAAAGCAAACACATTCAATATGACCCGTTGTATCTTCCAAGGTAAAGCTTGCCATCAAGGTACCGCGCTTCGTACGACGAATATTGGTTTCAGAAACCATGCCCGCAAACGTAGCGGATTTAATACCCTCTTCGCGATCCATTAAATCGCCCAAAGTGTATTTCATGGTACGAGATAAATAGTTCTCATAAGGACGAAGAGGATGGTCAGAAACATACATCTTTAAGATGTCTTTTTCGAAGGCAAGCTTAGTACGCCTATCCCACTCGATACCATCAGGCTCTGGAATATCTTCCTTAAACGAATCATCCACATCAGCAAACATACTGAACATATCCATCTGCCCAGCATCTTTGTCTTTCTGTCGCTTTGTTGCGCTTTCAAGAAGAGGTGTTTCGTCTACGAAATACATCAGCTGTTTACGCGTATATCCCGTAGAGTCAAAACCACCAGATTTGATAAGTGCTTCTAACGTTTTGCGGTCACGGGTTGGCCTGCGCGGTCAGCGTGGCCTTTTCGTT
>URMQ01000060.1 GCA_900548955.1 uncultured Eggerthella sp.
AAAACAACAAAGCTCTAGTGATTCCTTATGTGGAAAAATCTGCGGCAGAGCGTATTCGCCGTGAAGTGTTCACGCGTAAAAGCCTTATGGTATCAGGCATCAGCCCGCAAGGTGGACAATCGATACAGGCGGCACAACAGAGCAACGTGCTTGATGTGCCTGCAACCGTAATGGACGATATGCGTGGTATTTTCGCGCATGCTGAAGTTGATACAGGAACCGTTACGTGTGAATTTGGTTTATCGAACAAAGAACTGATGCTTGCCGCGCTTTCGAGCAAAACCTCTTTCGTGTTTGTGCTCATTGGTGTGATTTCTGCTCTGTCTACTCTTCTGGGCGGGCTCGTAGATGCTCGCATTATTTCTAGCAGTGAAGCGATATATTCTACGGCGTGGCAGGCTATGGCTGGCCCTCTTGGGTTGGTGGGTCTTGTTGCTATTTTAGTTTTGCTACTGTTTCTTTGGCTAATCAGTGTTGGTTCTTCCTGCTTGACATATGCGGGCTTTCGCTCGCGAAGGCGTGGTAATCGTGTTGAAGTGGAGCGAGGGTTAATTACTCATGTGTTCAGTGGGATGGATGTGGAAAGAATTCAGTCTATTCATATTCATCAATCGTTTTTCCAGCGGCTTTTAAAATGTTGCTCAGTTGCATATGGGCGCGTTGGTGCAATGGGTGAAGAAGAGGGCTCCAACAATTCACTAGGCGCTACTGCGGCAGACAAGCTAGTTGTACATCCCTTCTTGCCTTTGTCTCGCGTACCAGAGATTATTGCAGGGCTAACTCCTGAATATCAAACACTGCCTCAAGCCACAAAGCCCGTAGACAAAAAAGCGCTTCGCCGTGCATTAATACGTCGAGTAATTTGGCAAGGACTTGGATTTTGGCTTTTGGTTATTTTGGCGTGCATATGGGCACTTCTAGCTTTGCTTGCTTCTTCTGAATTATCGCAAGAATTTTTCCCTGGTATGACACTTATGCAAAGCATGGTGTTGGTATCGGGAGCTGTGATAGCGCTTATTGTGGTTATTGCAGCATTTGAAGCAGTAAATGCAGTGCTGTGGTATCGCAATGCCGCTATGGGTTGGGATCATTTTGGTTTCACTATAGTAAATGGTGGATTTTCTATTGATATAGTTACTGTTCCCCGTACAAAAATTCAAGCTGCCCTTATTCGCACTAATCCGCTGCAAAGACATGCTAAAGTTGCTAGTGTTTTAGTTGATACTGCTGAAGGCGTTGGAAGTACCCGTCATCGCTTACGTGATGTTTCACAACACGATGCTGATGAGTGGCTTGCGTGGGCGTGTCCACGAGGGGGTAATTCGGGAGGTACCTTGCGTGTCGAACCATGATTGGACACCTTACCCATATCAAACTTTAAAGCAGAACCGCACGCCGCGGCCTAAGAAAAACGTGCGTGAATATTCGTTTGGAGAAGAAATTGCCAACTCTATAACCCATGGCGTAGGCGCTCTTCTTGCTATTGCTGCCATTCCGCTTTGCGTTATAAAGGCTGTAAGTTCGGGGGAACCTCTTCATTTGGTAGCGGCGCTTATATATAGCATTTTCATGTTGCTTGAATATGTTATGTCGACGTTATATCACGCCATTAGTGCCGAGCGCGCAAAACGCGTGTTCAAGGTATTAGACCATAGCTTTATTTATCTGTTCATTGCGGCAACATACACGCCTTACTGTTTGATTACTTTGGTAGACAGTGTGGGCGTAGGGTTATGTGTCTTTGTATGGGCGGTAGCGATTGCAGGAGTAGCAGCAGAATCATTTTGGGTGTTTCGTCCGCGGTGGCTCTCGGCTCTTTTGTATTTGTGTTTAGGATGGGCTGTTGTAGCATTCATTCCTCAACTTTATGCCTTGTTGGAGCCAGCTGCATTTTGGTTATTGCTTGCTGGCGGCTTGTGTTATTCGATTGGATGCGTCTTCTATGTTTTGAAAAAAGTGCCCTATATGCACTCTGTATTCCATGTATGGATAGTTGCAGGTTCGGTTTGTCAGTTTTTATCCATTGTCTTATTTGTTTTGTAGCGCGTCGTGCATAAGAGCAACGGTTTATTAACAGATTTTGTTTTTATTTAAAATGGGGCGTATCAAAAGAAGATGTGGATAAGCGGTATTGGCAAGCTATTGCCAATAAGCGCACAAAGCCAACAAGCGTATAAGCGCTGCACGAGCAAAAAGCAATGAGCGCAGAGCCAGGCAAGCGTTATAGGCAATATAAAGAAAGTGATGAAGAAAACGGTGGCGAGTTCAAAACATATTCAAACTACAGCCACCAAGGCATCAACGCTCTATCGCGGTAACGATAAGGTTCTTGCGGGAGTGTGCGATGGTATTGCACAACGCCTTGATGTTGATGCGGTAGTTGCGCGGGTAACCTGCATTGTATTGTTTATTTCTACTGCAGGAATAATCACCATTCCTTATCTTGTGTTGGCGTTTGTGTTGCCTAAACAGCCAAACGATAATGAAATGCTTGATGTTCATCCTGTTTCGGTGGTATCTGATCGCTATGAGGAAGTAGTAGAAGCACAAAAACCTACTAGCACAACAACGCCCGAACGTTACGGGGTGCAGGCAGATGCGGGTCATGTTCCTCCCGTTCCGCCACAAGGCGATGGAGTTAACGTAGGCCAGCAGAGCACCTACATCCCCTATCGTCATACCGAAGTGCAAAATGGCAATTCAGAAAGTCATACGAACCGTGTTTTGATTGTGATTACCGTTGCTGTTGCTATGACGGCACTGTTTATCGCTATGGCTAATTCAACTATTGCTCGTCACCCCGGCTTGGAAGTGATTGATTTCTGGCCTGAACTTCTTATAGTTGCGGGTACCACACTTTTGGTGTGTTTCTATGATCGTCTTTCGTTTGTGGTCCGTATAACGGGTCTTATCTTTTGTGTTGAACTGACATTTGCGCTGCTTCCCTTTACTTTGGGAATATGCCCACTGCATTCGTTAGAGCGCATAAGTTTTGTTCCTGTGGTGTTTTGTCTATTGGGATTAGTGTGTTTTATAGATTCTCTTATCAAGAAGCGATCAATGTCGTTGGTTATTATGGTGCTCTTTTTCGGAATAGCTTTGATATGGATGTTGGGTGAAGTTGGCTTAGTCGAGCGTCTGTTAGTGGCAGCATCATATAGTCGTCACAATATCACAACACCCCTGTTCATAGGCTATCCAGGTCAATTTTAATTGCTGAAATGCTCGAAGCAAAAACGTTAAATATGCCGTTTACCGCAGCGAAAATTTGGTTGATTGGCTATCTCGCGGTATAATTGTTCGTGCGTTTTTAACGCTTCTTTAACATGCGCATAGTCCGAAGGGTTATCTAAGGGTTATCTAAGTAGACCGCATGGTAAAGAAACAAGGCTTAATATTTTTGCACGAAGATTAATTGCAGGATCAAAAATATTTAGGCGAAGCCACGGCATTGGAGTTTTTTGGCTGGAGCCAGATCACATACAGGAAATCGGATTGCCCCGATCATTGGTGTTCTTGTAGCCATGATTGTGTTGGTGGCAGTGCTGGTGTTTGCTGGCGCTACGCAGGCTCAGGGTTCGGGTCAAGAAGATTCATCAACGCTGGGCTTTGGTTCTTCTCAGGTATCTTCCGATGGTGCCCAGCTTTCTGCAGCAGATCGTGCCTCAGGTTCTTCTGATAATCAAAACAGTGCTATGGATGTTTCTGAAACGGTTGAATTGACCGATAGTTCACAGCGTTCCATTACAGTAAAAGATCCTGATCCTGTTGTTGTTCCTATTGCTATTGACGAAGCAAATCCTGAAGCGGTTGCTAAGGCTGCCGAGGTTTGCACGCTCGATCCACTTCCTACCGCTCCACGCGTTGCGCCTGATGTTAATGATGGCACGTGGTCTTGCGGAAATGCTACTGCCTACAATATCACCACTAATGATGATGGTCAGGGTAATTTCGGAGTAACCAACACTGCTTCAGGTAGAGCGTTGAGTGAAAGTGGTGTTACGGTTGCAGTTCCTGTGTCCCAATCTCATCTTATCGGCAGAATTGTAGAAATTTGCTACGACGGTAAGGTTGTTATTGCTACCGTTACTGATACGGGCGGATTTGAAAAATACGATCGTTCGCTTGACCTGGCACCAGGTGTTTATAAGGCCTTTGGCGCATCGGTTCCAAGTGAATGGGGTGTTCGCTCCGTATACTATCGCTTCCTGTAGTAACTTTCCTATACACTAAAGCTAAGTAATCCCAAGACGTTCCGCACTGGTACGTCTTTTCTTTTTATAATGACGTACTAGACAGAATACTTATCAAGAAGGATTGGTATGAGCAACGTAATTATTGTCGGCTGCGGACGTGTTGGGTCACGATTAGCCTTGATGCTGTCAGATCATGACAACAATGTGTGCGTAATTGATCGCAACCCTCGCGCTTTTGCAGCGCTTGGACGCGATTTTAATGGTTCGACCTTCCCTGGTGTTGGATATGACGAAGAAGTGCTTGTAGCAGCTGGTATTGAAGACTGCGATTTTATTGCAGCAGTAACGCAAAGCGACAATGCCAACCTTATGGTAGTAGAAATCGCTCGTCGTCTTTATGACGTTCCTCATGCTGTTGCACGTTTGTATGACAGTTCCCATGAACGTACCTATATGCAGTTGGGTATCGACTATGTGTGTGGCACTACGCTGGTGGCCGAAGAATTGTTCTCTAAGGCAACTTCAGGCATTGGAGATCACATTGCCACCTTTGCTGACTATGAAGTAATGCAATTTGCGCTTGATTTAAGTTCAACGGGGCAAACGTCTATTAAGGTATCAGAATTGGAATCGCGCCATGCACTTCGTATCTGCGCATTCGAACGGGCGGACGGTAGCATTAGTTCCATTCCTTCTCCTTCAAGCATTTTGTATCAAGGTGATGCAGTGTTGGCGGTTGTGGCTCAAAGCGCTATTCCTACTATTGCAAAATTCGCTCAGGACTAACGGAGGAGCTTATGTATATTGTTATTGTTGGTGGCGGCAAGTTGGGCGCGTATCTGGCAAGCACGCTTCTTCGTGGGGATAACCAGGTTGCCATTATTGAAGAAGACGAAAGTGTTGCTATTGAACTTTCGGAAAAACTGGACGGATCCTGCTTAGTAATCCATGGTGATGGCTGTTCGGCAACTATCCAAGAAGATGCGGGAGCAAACCAGGCGGATGTATTCGTGGCGGCTACTGGCCAAGACGAAGACAATTTGGCAGCGTGCGAAATTGCTACCCGTGTGTTTGATGTTCCTCGTAGTATCGCCCGTGTAAATAGTCCTAAAAACTTGCGTATTTTCCGCCGTTTGGGCATTGAAAGCATTTCTTCTACTGCACTGATCGCGCATATGATTGAAGAAGAAGCCATGCTTGGATCCATGAGTGCGGCAGTTACTCTTACCAGCGATCAGATTGCTTTGACGGAAATCAAGGTTCCTAACATGCGTTTTCATGACAACTATCATGGGGTGCGTGCCTTGGATTTGGAGTTTGGAGAAGGGGTACGCCTGGTTGCTGTGTCTCATGCTGATGAAGTGGAAGTAGTAGGTTCTGAAACACGCATTCTTCCAGGCGATCAGGTTATTGTGGCGGCAGACACTGATCGTGTGGATGAAGCCATTGATTTAGTACGCTCGCTGTAGGTTGCGCACGGTATTATCTCGGTGCAACTTCCGTTTGTGGGGGTTATGAACTCGCTATATTTATTCATGCGGTAAAAGTTTCTCGTGCCGCAGCTCTTCGTGGTATAGCTCTTCGGTGATAAGCCTTTGAAATATAGCTGGTATCTCGCGTATGCAAGTTAAATGAATAGTTGTGTGAAGTTTCACGAAACGGCACAATAGAAACGACAAGAAATCGCAGGAAGGAACGCGCATGATTGGTCGTTATACCCGTCCCGAAATGGGAGCAATTTGGGAACTCCAGAACAAATTTGAAATCTGGAAGGAAATTGAAGTACTGGCTTGCGAAGCTCAGGCTGAACTAGGCAAGTCTGGCATCACGAAAGAAGAAGCCGCTTGGATTCGTAAGCATGCCAACTTCATGGTTGAGCGTATCGATGAAATTGAAAAGGTAACCAACCATGATGTAATTGCGTTTACTACTAACATGGCTGAATATATTGATGCAGATCTGCCTGAAGGAATGGAGCCGCCAAGTCGCTGGGTTCACTACGGCATGACTTCTTCCGACCTTGGAGATACGGCGCTTTCCTATCAAATTACTCAGGCGATTGACATCATTTTGGCAGACGTTAAGCAGCTTGGTGAAACCTGCAAGCGTCGCGCCTTCGAATTCCAGGAAACTCTGTGCGTTGGTCGCACCCATGGTATTCACGCAGAACCTATGACGTTCGGTATGAAGTTTGGGTCTTGGGCATGGGCACTAAAGCGTGCGCAAACTCGCTTGGAAGAAGCTCGCCAGGTTGCTGCAACTGGCGCAATTTCTGGTGCAGTGGGAACCTATTCCAGCATCGATCCTTTTGTTGAGCAGTATGTGTGTGAAAAACTCGGTTTAACACCCGATCCTCTGTCTACGCAGGTTTTGGCTCGAGACCGTCATGCTCAGGTTATGACTGCTCTGGCAGTTACCGCATCCACTTTGGAATCTATTGCTATGCAAGTTCGCTTGCTTCAGCAATCCGATGTTATTGAGGCGGAAGAGCCATTCGCAAAGGGTCAAAAGGGATCTTCTGCTATGCCTCACAAGCGCAATCCTATTACAGCAGAGCGTGTATGTGGCTTGTCTCGCGTGGTAAAAGCAAATGCTCAGGTTGCTTTGGATGATGTTGCTTTGTGGTACGAGCGCGACATCTCTCATTCCGGTGCAGAACGTGTTGCGTTGGCTGACAGCTTCATTGCGCTTGACTACATGTTTGGCAAGATGCAGTGGATGCTTGATGGTTTGCAGACCTATCCTGCAAAGATGGAACATAACTTGTGGCGCACCAAGGGTCTTATTTTCTCCTCTAAGGTTTTGCTTGCCCTGGTTCAGACGGGTATTACGCGTGAAGACGCCTACGTTATTGTTCAGCGCAACGCAATGAAAGTCTGGGAAGATATCCAAAATGCAGTGGACGGCCCAACATATCGCGAACGCCTAGAGGCAGACCCTGAAGCAAACCTTTCTAAGGAAACCTTGGATGAAATTTTTGATCCATGGGATTTCTTGACGCGCAAAGATATCGTGTTTGATCGCTTGAAGGAACTTGAATTTTAGGAGCTCTCTAGAGCTCCTTCAATGGGGGTAAATACGCGGATAAGGGTATGGTTGTTTTCGGGATTAACATCGTCAACTACCTGGGTCAATCCCACGAAGGAAGAACATGTTCCCGAAGACACCAACTGCTCGCCATAATCATCTGCGCCGCTAACAATATCAATTGCAAAGTAGCTTCTGTTCGCAAAGTTAACACCACTTAATGCGGTGGTGGACTTCACAACGAACCAATCTCCGCACCAGCACGGAGCGGTGATGGGGGTTCTGCTGTAACGGAACCATTCTAAGTTGTTGTAGTTGTAGGTTTGCACTTCGGAGCGCGGGGTGTAGGTGCCTAAGTTCGCGATACCCCCACCGTAGTTATAGATGCTCGTAAAGCCAAACGAAAAACCGCTTTCGCCATATCCCACTACATCGGGTGTCATAGATGAAGGTAGCGTCATCTGGTCGACCGTCTGAAGGTTATCTGCAGAAATTTTGGTTAGTTGGTAATAAACCGAAGTGGAATCTGCGCGCGGAGTAATTACTACCCCATCTGTTGCGGGAGTAACGCGGGTGGCGAAAGCGCGCTTAGACGAATACACCACCTGGCCTTCGGTTGATCCAAAGGATGCGGCTTTTAATACGGCTGCTTCGTTGGACGCCTCGCCCGATGGGTTAGGGGACATTTGCCAGAAAGCTGTGTTGCCTATTGCGGCAAGTGAAGGCATGAGCCAATTGGTGTCGCCTTCGTCTACTTGTTGGATACCAGATGCACTTCCATTCCCAATAGATGCGGTATACACACGCCAGCGAGATTGGTAGGGATTGGATTCAGTCCAAATTAGACCGCTTTCGCTGCAGCGGACATCAAGAATCTCAAAACCTTCTTCAGCACCCTGTGCTGCATCCAGCACGGTTGCAGTACTTCCAGTTGAAAGATACAGCAGGCTTACGGTGTTAAGCGGGCTTGCGGTATCGGTTGGGTTCAAGCATGCTGCTACAGTTTCGTTGTCTGCCCATACTAAGGTGCCGTAGGGAAGTTCGAACGACCCCGTTAACTGGACGTAGTCGGTGTAGTTTTCAAGAAGGGTGTAGTCGGCTTGCTGCTCTACCGCGTTTTCTGGAACACTGATAGCAGAAATTTCGTCAGAAGAATCGGTATCAAGCGCGCTAGAGGCTAGCGAAATGCCGCCGCCAATAGCAGCAATGCCACCAACCGCGGCTGCGCCAATTAAAAGATTTCTTCTCGTTAATAAAACCTCAGGGGTTATTTTGGGGGCAGAGGCAGGGCCGCCAACGTTAAGCGGGTTTGGCTGATAGCCCGGAGCAGCGTTTTTGTTGGTCTTTTTTGAGGAACCAAATTTCGAAGCAGGACCAAACCCGGTGGTGGGGCCCGATGTAGAAAACCCCTTTTTTACCACACTCGGTCGCGTGCCAGAGCGAACACTAGAGTGTGCACCTAAACGAGCGCCAGAATGTGCACCTAAACGCGCTCCGGAGCGGGCAGAAGGATGGCTTCTGTGAGAATTTCGTGATGGTTGAAGGTTTTTCCCTGGTATGTTTCGCCTGCGATTTGATGCCAAAATAACTCCTGGTCAACGCTGAAAAAGTATTTTTAATATGTCTATTTCTATAGAATATCATTGTGACAGTTGGGTTTCGTATAAAGTAGTCAAATGAGCAATTGATACAATAATTGCAAAACGAATTTGAGAAATA
>URMQ01000061.1 GCA_900548955.1 uncultured Eggerthella sp.
AGAAAGTTAGTAAAGCGGAATACAAAGTTCGTTTTAAGGAACTGGTAAACCGTTTGGTGGTGCTTCAGCAAGAAGCAAAAAAGCAAGAACTTGGTATGGTTGTCCTGTTCGAAGGCTGGAAAGGCGCTGGTAAAGGTAGCCGTATTTCGGATCTGCTGTATCACTTAGATGCTCGTGATACTTCCGTTTACGTTACGGAAGACTTCGACGACAAAGAAGCAGCGCTTGTTCTTGATGAAGACTTTGGCGCAACGGGCTATTATCCCTTCCTGCAGCAATTCTGGAAGGCACTTGGTCAGCGTGGCAGCATGACGTTTTACGATCGTGGCTGGTATTCGGTAGCTGCCCAGCACATTATTAATGCGCTTCCTAAGAAGGGAAAGCTCTCTAAGAAAGAGCGCGGCACCATTAAAGCTCACGCAGCGCGTATGGTTAAGTCTATTGAAGATTTCGAAACGCAACTTCGCAACGACGGTTATCTGGTAATTAAGTTCTTCCTTCAGATTTCTGAAAAAACCCAACGCGAACGCCTGATTAGCCTCTATAGCGATCCTGCTACTTCGTGGCGCGTTTCCCAGAAAGACTTGAAGCATCTGGATGATTATGATCGCACCTATCAGGTCTACGATGAAATGCTTGATCATTCTAATTTCAAGATTGCACCTTGGATTTTGCTTGACGCAGAAGATCACCGTCGAGTGAACTTGAGCGTTGTGCAAACCATCGTAACCGCTCTTGAAAAGGAACTTTCTAAGCCGGCAGATGCTTCTACACAAGAAGCAGAAAAGAAGGCGCAGGAAAATTCCGCTAAGGGCACTCAGATAGTTGAAGGCGACGAACGTAGTCGTTCTGAAGAAGAAAACGCACGTTTGCGTGAATTAGCAGAAGAAGAAGCTCGTGCAGCAAGTGTTCATGCTCCTACCATGACTCGTTTTGCTCCAAGCGAGCACATTCCAACGCTTGACGAAGTGGATCATACTCTTGCGCTTTCTCGATCCGAATATAAATCACAGCTCAAAGCCGAACAGGAACGTCTACGTCGCATCGAGCTGGAAATGTATATCAGACGTATTCCTATGATGATTATGTATGAAGGATGGGATGCAGCAGGCAAGGGCGGCAGTATTAAGCGTGTCGCTCAGGCGCTGGATGCTCGTTCTTATACGATTTATCCCAGCCCTGCGCCCACTAAGCCCGAGCTCCTTCATCCTCATCTGTGGCGTTATTGGACTCGTCTGCCAAAGGCAGGTCACGTGGGAATTTATGACCGCAGCTGGTATGGTCGCGTTTTGGTTGAGCGTGTCGAAGGGTTTGCAAGCCCTGCGCAATGGTCTCGTGCGTATGAAGAAATTAATGAATTCGAGCGCGATATGGTTGAATGGGGCGCTATTCTGTTGAAGTTCTGGGTAGATGTATCTCCCGAAACTCAGCTTGAACGTTTTGAAGCACGTGAAGCAAATCCGGAAAAGCGCTGGAAGATTACTGCTGAAGACTGGCGCAATCGCGATAAGTATCCACAATATCGCGCAGCGGTAGAAGATATGTTCCGTCTTACCTCAACGCGTAATGCTCCTTGGATTATTTTGGAAAGTGATGACAAGTATTACGCTCGCGTAAAGGCGCTACGCATTATTAATGAAGCACTCGAGCAACGTTTGGGAATTTACTAAGCATTAGGTTCCAGCTAGGGGTTTAAGCTTGATGTTTGTATCCTGCTGTTTTTTGCTTTAGGTTCATGTTTTAGCTTCGTACTTTAGCTTCACGTTTTAGCTTGTGCTTTTGCTTTACATTTTATCTCGTGCTTTGGTTTCAAAAAGAATTGCATCTTTAGCCAGGTATGCACCATTTGCCTTCTTTTCATTCTTTATTACGGGCGATTGGTTACGTACCTGGCTCTTTTGTTAAGATGAGATCACAAAATAACAGGGAAGTCTTTCGCTGTTGTAATTAGCGCTATAGTGAATATTTGTTTGTTCGTTAATTCGAGTTTGTTTGTTAATTCGATAAAGGTGATGTATGGCCCGGCAGAAAAGTAGAGGAAAATATGCTGCTCAGCATTCGGACGAATTGGTGACGGCAGAATCCTACTCAAGAAATCGTTACGGTTCGCAAGCTCGGTCGGGATCTCGGTCTTTTTCTGCTCAGTCAAGAAGGGTTGGAAAGTCTGGTCAGTCTACCTATCCTGATCAGACTATGCGTTCGAGCCAATCTAATTATCCTGCTGACGCATCCATGCGTTCGGTCAAATCTATCTATCCTGGTAACGCTCCGAAAGAACGCAAGAATCCATGGCGTATTGTGTTTGTAGTTTCCCTTACCGTGTTTGTTGCAGCACTTGTTGGCTTGGGAGCAATTGCTTTTCAGTATATTTCTCAGCAGCGTGCTTATGATGATTTGGAGCAGTACGCAGCCATTTCTGATTCTGAAAACATGGCCTTGTCTGACTTGACGGTTGATTGGGATGCCTTACGAGCAATAAATCCCGATATTGTGGGTTGGATTTACATACCAAATTCTCCTATTAACTATCCTGTGGTGCAGGGTGAAAACAATGATGAATATCTCCACCAAGCTTTTGATGGTTCTACGGGTTGGCTTGCTTCTGCGGGCACTATTTTCTTAGACAGCGCTAATGCTGCTAATTTTTCTGATAGGAATAGTGCGGTGTATGGTCATCATATGAATGATGGCTCTATGTTCGCTGCTCTTTCCGATTGGCAGAACAATGATGAATTTAACGCGCATCGCGATATATATTTACTTACCCCGCAAGGCAACTACCGTTTAAAGTCGTTTGCGCTAATAAAGACCACCGGTGATGACGCTCTGGTTCAAACCGCATTTGCAAATGATGAAAGTTATCAATCCTATATTCAAGATAAGCTGGATCGCAGTGTAGTAACCCAGGAAGGCGATGTCCTTTCGGCGGCAGATATTAAGCAATCAATTCTTTTCTCCACCTGTGAATATTCTCAAAATGATGGCAGGGCAGTTCTTTTTGCTGCAGTGGTGGGAACTACTGTTGTTAATGATCCGTATGTTGTTGGTACCACCGAAGGAACAACGGGTCTTTCTGCAAACGAAACGATAGAAATGGACGCCCAATATAACAATGCAGCATAGTTGCGTGACATAGCGTAGGCGTGAGGTGCATTAGAGGTGCATTAGAGGCGTATTGGAGCCGTATTAGATTTCTGCAAAAGAGTACTAATGATCAGGAGGCAGCATATATGAGCACTTCGGTGTTTCCGGGACAACGTCCCGATAGGCTGGAAGAAGAATGTGGAGTATTCGGAATTTATGCTCCCGGATTAGATGTTGCTCGTATGACCTGCTTTGGTTTGCAGGCACTTCAGCACCGAGGTCAAGAATCGGCAGGTATTGCTGTTGGTGATGGTGCGACTATTCTTGTCTCGAAGGATTTAGGTCTTGTTACTCAGGCGTTTAACGAAAGCGCCCTTGCTGCTTTAAAGGGCGATTTGGCAATAGGGCACGTTCGCTATTCGACAAGTGGCGGCGTTGAATCGTGGGAAGCGGCACAGCCCCATATATCCGCCATTGATGAAGTGCTTATTGCGCTTGCCCATAATGGAACTTTGGTAAATACCAATGCCCTAAAAGCGCGTCTGGTAAATCATGGGGTGCATTTGCGCGCGGGTACCGATTCTGAAGCTGCGGCGAAAATCATTGGTGAGGTAACGCGCGAGACTCATTCTTTACGTGATGGCATTCGTATGGCAATGAAAATGATGGAAGGCGCTTATGCCATGGTGCTGGCAAGCCCCGATTCTTTATATGCCTTCCGCGATCCTAACGGAATTCGTCCGCTGGTTATAGGACAATTGCACGGCGATAAAGGTTGGGTAGTGGCGTCGGAAACGTGCGGTTTGGACATTGTGGGCGCTACCTATGTGCGTGAAGTGGAGCCTGGAGAAATTGTTCGTTTCAATAAAGATGGTATCTATAGCGAAAAAGGCGTAGAGTCCGGTAAACGCGCAAGCTGTATTTTTGAATACGTTTATTTTGCCCGTCCCGATTCGGTGATGGACGGTCAAAGCGTATATCTTGCTCGGCGTGAAATGGGTAAGATCCTAGCACAGGAAGCACCAGCAGAGGCTGATTTGGTAGTAGGCGTTCCAGATTCTGGTCTTCCTTCTGCAATGGGCTTTTCACTAGAAAGCGGCATTCCTTATAGCAATGCTATCGTGAAAAACCGCTATGTGGGTCGCACCTTTATTGAGCCCACCGATGAAATGCGTCAGATGGGTATTCGTATCAAGCTCAATCCGCTTCCTTCAATTATTAAAGGACAGCGCTTGGTGATTATTGACGATTCAATTGTTCGTGGTAATACTTCAAAAAAGTTGGTTACAATGCTTCGCGAAGCAGGCGCAACGGAAGTGCACATGCGCATTGTGTCCCCCGAGGTTCGCTGGCCTTGTTTTTATGGCATCGATACCGACACGCAAGATCAGCTTATAGCGGCAAACATGACGAATGCTGAAATGTGTGAATTTATCGGCGCGGATTCACTTGCTTTTATTTCCGTGGAAGGCTTGCACGCTGCGGTAAAGTGCGAACACCCAGGATTTTGCGACGCATGCTTTACGGGGGACTATCCTGTACCAATTCCTGATACCATTAAACTCAAGAGTTTTTTGCCAGAAGGTAGCGCTATTCTTGAGTAGTATAAAGCTGTTAAAGTGTTAAGGACGCTTAGACTTGTAATGCGTTGGGGTTAGCTGCCTGGGCAATAATGAACTAAGAGTTGCTTAAACAATAAGAAGCTTAAGCTTTTTGGTGAAAAGTTTAAGGCTACTTAGACTATAAGGAGATATTATGACTGATCGCATCAAGGTCAATGCTTTGGATAATGATGAAACCAAGTGGCCAAGCTGGACTGCTCAAGGTGCAGCAACAACCTATGCTCAGGCTGGTGTTGATACCGCAGAAGGAGCTCGTGCGGTAGATGCCATTAAAGATGCGGTTCATCGCACGTATCGCGATGAGGTTCGTGGCGATATTGGCGGCTTTGGCGGACTGTTTTCTATTGGGGTAGCCAAAAATATGGCAGATCCTATTTTGGTTTCTGGTACCGATGGCGTTGGCACTAAGATTCAGTTAGCGAAGTTGGCGGGCAAGCATGACACGGTAGGTATCGACCTGGTTGCTATGTGTGTAAATGACATTTTGGCAACTGGTGCTGAACCCCTGTTCTTCCTTGACTATATTGCTATCGGCAAGCTTAAGAGTGAAGCGGTAGCTGAAATTGTTTCAGGTATTGCCGATGGTTGCCAGATGAGCGGTTGTGCTCTTATTGGTGGCGAAATGGCAGAGCATCCTGGCGTTATGGACCCTAATGAATATGATCTGTCCGGTTTCTGTGTTGGCGTAGTAGATCGCCCTGAAATGCTTGATCCTTCTAAGGTTCAAGAAGGCGACGTATTAATTGGTCTGGCATCTTCTGGTATTCATTCCAACGGATATTCCTTGGTTCGCAAGGTAGTAACTGATGGCAAAACCTTGTACGAATTGCGTATGCCTCAGGAATCTTTAGGTGGTAGAAGCGTTTTAGATGCACTGCTTGAGCCTACTCGTATTTATGTGAAGCCTGTTCGTGCTGTTCTTCGTCAGTTGCCTGGTGCGGTTCGTTCTTTGGCTCATATTACTGGCGGTGGTATTACTGAAAACTTAAACCGTGCTTTGCCTGACAACATGAATGCTCAGGTTGAGGTAGGTAGCTGGGGAATGCCTCCTATCATTCCATTTGTTTGTCATGCTGCGCGCCTTGATGAGACCGAAGCACTTAAAACATTCAATATGGGCTTAGGCATGGTACTAGTTGTAGCTCCTAACAAGGTAGATGAAGTGCTAACAATCCTTGAAGAACAGGGCGAAGAAGCAGGCATTGTTGGTCGTATTGTTCCTGGTAATGGTGAAGTTGAATACGTTAATAAAGAACAACTTTTTGCTCATTGCGCACAAGATGAACAGGATGCTGAATAGTCGAATATCAAGGACCTTTTGATATAAAGGGCATCAAAAGCATTGATAGAGACTGCTAGAGTCGAGATTAACGAAATACGAAAAGACAGATATCGACAAAAAGGAGCTTTCGTGTCTGAGTCTCAAAACCCATTAAAAATAGGGGTACTTATCAGTGGTAGCGGATCGAATTTACAAGCAATAATTGATCGTATTGCGCAAGGCTCTCTTAATGCAGAAATTGTCTTGGTAATTTCTTCTCGTCCCGATGCTTATGGTTTAGAGCGTGCTGCAAAGGCGGGTATTCCAACCATTGCGCTTAACCGTGAAGTGTATAAGGATGCAGCTGCGGCAAACCAACAGATCGCCGACGCTTTAATAGACGCAGGCGCTGAATATGTAATCATGGCTGGTTATATGCGCAAACTTACCAATGAGGTTTTGGATGCTTATCCTGACAAGGTGGTTAATTTACATCCAGCGCTTTTGCCTTCATTTAAGGGCGCTCATGCTATTGAGGATGCCTTCAATTATGGAGTTAAGGTAACAGGCATTACGGTTCATTTTGCCAATGAAGACTATGACAAAGGTCCTATCATCGCGCAGCGTGCTGTGGAAGTGCGCGAAGATGATACGCTCGATTCGCTTGAAGCGCGTATTCACGAAGCGGAACATGCCTTGTATCCCGAAGTCATTTCTTGGCTAGCTGCAGGACGCGTACAAATAGATGAAGAAACCAGAACAGTACATATTTCTGCTTAGTAAAGAAACCAGAATGGCGCCTAGTTCCTCCTAGGTGCCGTATAAATAATAACTGGAAACAAAGACGGATTTCGCACTTTAGCATAAAGGCTACGCTGGTATGCTAAAGGCATAGAGGTTACTCAACGAGGAAAGGCGGTAGCAGGTGGCTGATCCTAAAGTTAAGCGTGTTCTTATGTCGGTAACAGACAAAACGGGCATTGTTGAATTTGCTCGTGCGCTCGTGCAGGATTTCGGTGCTCAGATTATCTCTACAGGTGGAACGGCTCGCGTTATTGAAGAAGCGGGCATTCCAGTAACTCCTATCGATGAAGTTACCAAGTTCCCTGAAATGATGGATGGCCGTGTAAAGACGCTTCATCCTGTCGTACACGGGGGTCTTCTTGCAAAGCGCGGCAATCCCGAACATATGGCGCAGGCAGCAGAACACGGTATCGAAATGATCGATATGGTTGTTGTTAATCTGTACGCTTTCGAAAAAACAGTTGAGTCTGGTGCAGATTTTGGCACCTGCATTGAAAACATCGATATTGGCGGTCCCTCCATGCTGCGTTCTGCTGCAAAGAATTTTGCCAGTGTAGCTGTGGTAACCGATCCTAATTCTTATGGCGCAATTTTGGCTGAAATGAAGGCCAATGATGGTGCTACTACGCTTGCAACGCGCACTAAGCTTGCTCTTCGCGTATTCCAGACAACCAATGCTTACGACGGTGCAATTGCTACGTGGTTAAGTGGTCAGCTCGGCGAAGATGGCACAGAAAATGCTGCGGCACTGCCTGAAACCTATGACCTACATCTCGTAAAGCAACAGGGTTTGCGTTATGGCGAAAATCCTCACCAGGATGCAATGTTCTATCGCTTAGACGAATTTGAAACGGCTCATTCTTTGGTAAATGCCGAACAGCTTAACGGTAAAGAGCTTTCTTACAACAACATTCTTGATACGGATGCTTGCTGGTCGCTGGTACGCGAATTCGACGAGCCTGCAGTTGTTATTTTGAAGCACCAGAATCCTTGTGGATCTGCTGTTGCTGCGGATGTAGCTACCGCATACGATAAGGCGTTTGCTTGCGATCCTAAGAGCGCTTTTGGTGGCATTATTGCTGCTAACGTTACGGTCAGCCAAGAAATGGTTGAGCACATTAACGAAAACAAGCAGTTCATTGAAGTAGTTATTGCTCCTGATTATGAAGCAGGCGCTCTTGAACTTTTGCAGCAGAAGAAGAACGTTCGCGTATTGCGCACAGGTGGCGTAGATGCTCCTGCAGCACTTGAGTTCCGCAGTGTTGATGGCGGCATGCTTGCGCAAAGTGTTGACCGCGTAAATGAAGATCCTGCTGAATTTACGGTTCCTACCAAGGTTAAGCCAACCGATGATCAGCTGCATGAAATGCTGTTTGCTTGGAAGGTCTGCAAGGGTGTAAAGTCTAACGCTATCTTGGTTTCTAAGGATCACGCAGGAATTGGTATGGGTCCTGGCCAGCCAAATCGTGTTGATTCTGCAAAGCTTGCTTGCGAGCGTGCTCATGAAGCATGTGAGCGCATGGGTGTTGAAGCAACTGGTTTGGTTTGCGCATCGGATGCATTCTTCCCATTCCGAGACAACATTGATACTTTGGCAGAATATGGCGTTAAAGCAATCATTCAGCCTGGTGGATCCATCCGTGATGAAGAAGTAATTCAAGCAGCGGATGAACATGGCATTGCAATGGTATTTACAGGTCATCGTCACTTCCGCCACTAAGACGGATTATCCAAGCGTCTTTGTTTACTAACTGGCTCTGGATATATTCCAGAGCCAGTTATTATTTTGTTAGTTTCTTTTTGGCTTCTTCTAGGAATACTTTACAGGCATTTGATCGGAATTGGAAAGGTTTCCAAGCAAGGTATGCCTGTAAGGTGGGAGAATCTTTGAGAGGTCTATAGTCAAGATTATTTGCTCGGGAAGCATTTACCAAACCTTCGATGGTAATTGCTGCGCCAAATCCTTTTTCTACAAGGCGTGCAGCGTTATTAAGAAGGTTGTATGTTGCCACAAACGTAAGAATCCCACCTTCATCTTTGCTTCGATACCTTCCCAATACTC
>URMQ01000062.1 GCA_900548955.1 uncultured Eggerthella sp.
GGCGAAATCGTGACGATCAATACGATGAGTCACGAGGTGCTCGATGAAGCGGGCGACTTCAGTTTCAACGGGACTTGCACTATTGATAGCCTCCATAATGGTTTCTCCCGCATAAGCATAAATTTCATCCGTAGAAGTAAAGCTTTGAGCGGTTGCGTTCTCCTGGAAGCTTGCCTGCCAATCCATCATGATAGGACCAAGCTGCTTGCTGGTAATAGTCATTTCAGCAGTTGCCGTATCGCCGTCTACGGTAATTTCACCAATGGTGTACCCAAAACCGTCAATCCAAGACTTCACCAATTCAGTACTATCAATACCCATGGAATCGAAAGCACTACCTGCACCGGAGGCTGCTTCGTCAGCCAACATCTGAATAGTTTCATCATCGGGCTCAACGATAATGCTCATTTCATTATCAATAGCTTGCGTAATAAGCTCTTCATCACTTGCGCCACCACAGCCAGCAAGCGTAAAGCCCATGGCCAAGGATGCAATTAATACAACAAGCGCAAGCCAAGCCTTCTTCATTTTTGCCACACACATAGCTTCCTCCTTTTATCCCCTCTTTATATATGCATGCCCACCCTTTTAAACCTATTCAGAACTTTCGCTAGCCCATATTTTTCGGAAATTCTTAGTCTTTAAACAAGGAGAGCATCGCTTACGTAATCAAGCGTATTGCTGCGCTTACTTAATCAAGTGCATCAATCTTTGCTACGCGATCTGTATGGCGACCACCCGCAAATTCCGTAGTCAAAAAGGCATCTACGATGCGTTCGTTTTCTTCAATGGAAACAAACCTGCCAGAAAGTGTTAGTACATTGGCGTTGTTGTGTTCACGACATAAAACAGCAAAATCTTCACGAACAATGTTTGCTGCACGAATACCCTTCATTTTGTCCGCTGCCAACGCCATTCCAATGCCTGTTCCGCAAACCAGAATGCCTCGATCCGCTAAACCAGACTGAACATCCTTAGCAACCGCTACAGCAAAATCGGGGTAATCAACGCGATCATCCGTTTCGGGACCGCGATCAATTACGTCATAGCCTTTACGTGCCAAATAAATAACTATCTGCTGTTTTTGCTCGAAACCAGCATGGTCTGATGCAAGAGATATTTTCATGGCGTACTCCTAGCGCTTTTTCTAAAACATATCACCCATGCCCTGTTTTCGTGTTTCGCCTCGCAGTGCGACCTTTTCTTCAGCAGCGAAAATACCTCCACGGCGCACCTTCACCTTAACAGCGAAGATTTGCCGTTTTCACCGCATTTTGGTTGTGTTCAAAACGTGATGAAAAGAAGGCGAAAACTTATCAAAAAGGCATAAAAACTTCGCATTCATTACATTTTTCAGTATAGCGCAGGAGCACAACAAAATAGGCGGGTACCTGCTTCGATTTTTAGGAGTTCTCCGATTTCTTTTCTTGATTGATCGAACGCAGAATAGCATGTTGAGTTAGCCAAGATTCAACATCAGAAAAAACAGCTAGCTTTCCTGGTTCATTCAATATTTCATGGCGCATACCCGAATAAAGAATTTCTTCAACATCTTGCACGCCTTGGTGTTGATAAAGAGCAACTGCCTTATTCACACCCTTGCCCAAAGACCCAACAGGATCCTCTTCGCCCGATATAAACAACATAGGCAAATTCGAAGGAACCGATGCTGCGCTTTTCTTAGAAACCGCTTCCGCCACCATACTTGTTAGTGCAGCATAAGCGCCTACACTAAATTGCGTCCCTGACAAAGGATCAGCGCAATAGGCGTCAACCACACTTGGATCGGTGCTTAGCCAGTCGAATTCAGTGCGTGGGTTTTCCACCGAAGAAGCAAAGGACCCTGATACCAGCGAATGAACCAGCGAAGAACGATAATCCCGCCCCTTCAGTGCGCCGATACCACGACAAATGAGATTTCCTGCCGTCGCTAGAACTAGGGGCTGATTACCCGTGCCGCACAGCACCACGCCCGCTAAATCCGCAGCGCTTCTTCCTGCAATTACTCGAACGACATAACTTCCCATGGAGTGTCCAAACAAGAAAAAGGGAAGATTGGTATCGCCTGATTTGATGCCAACGTCTCTATTGGTTAGTACCGCTTTTTTAACCTGCGTAACATCTTGAAGAAGGATTTCTTTGCCGTCTTCAAGCGGCATGCACCCTAATTCCCGTTGAGAAGAAACGCTTTTTCCATGACCGATATGATCATGTCCAAAAACTACGTATCCCAATTCTGCCAAAAATCGCGCAAACTGATCATACCTGCCAATATGTTCCGACATACCGTGTACTAGCTGAATTACACCACGACGAGTATAGGTAGAATCGGGAAACCATACCAACACACGCAGCCACGAATGACCATCAGTTGAAAGAGTGGAAGTTTCACGACGCACTATGCCATAGGAAGATCTCATGATTGCCCCTCCTATACCAATGCAAGAATATCTTTTGCGGTAATAGCCCCTTCGCGCAAGAGCAGTGGACCATCTTCAAGAGTGCAGTCAACAATAGTTGATGCTACCCCGCTTTTTTCTTCCTCGTCAGATATAGCTGCTGCCACGCGAGAAAGAACACGGGGATCCAAATCACTAAACGAAAGAACGTTTTTTCCACCAGAAATATTAGCCGAAGTCGTTGCTATAGGGCAGCCTAGCTGAGCGATAAGTTCCAACGCGCATACATTAGCGGGCATACGCATGCCAATCGTGCCCTGCTCTGAGCGAAACGCTTCAGGAACCGCTTCGCTTGCCTTCACAATAATTGTTAAAGCTCCCGGCCAAAAAGATTGTGCAAGCTTTTTTGCATAGGACGGAATATGTATTCCGTAGGTATCTAGCGCATCAACACCATCCACTAACCAGGCAATGGGCTTGCGTTTTTCGCGGTGCTTAATACAGTAAAGCACCTCAGGTGAGGTTGCATGTTGCACAGAAACACCCAGGCCGAAAAGAGTATCAGTAGGAAAGACAATGGCCTTACCGCTTCGTAAAGCACGTAAGGCTTCCCTATACGAAATATCGTCATACAAAACTTCGCCATGCAAAGCATCATCATGCAGAGCTTTGCCGTAATTTGATTGAGAAGCAGAGTGCGTTTGAGTCATGATTATCACTTCTTGTTGTCGCTTGAGATTACCATCATAGCGCCTCGTAAGAAGTACTGCACTATCCCGCAAGAAAATTGCACTAACTAGTCACGAACAAAGCGATTTGGCGATTGAACAAGCAACACGCAATCCATCGCATGCCGCAGACATAATGCCACCCGCAAAACCAGGACCTTCACCGCAAGGATACACACCGCTGCTAGCACTGGTTTCTCCAGACGCCGCTCTACTTTCGGCAATGGATTCAGCCGCAACCGTACCTCCAGCTTTAGTTTTTGTTTCAACCGCAGCTTCCATTTCGGCATTATTCCAATACGCCTGCAAATTTTTAGTGCGCTTAATGCGAACAGGAGAAGAAGATCGCGTTTCAGGCGCCGTCATCACCGCACAAGGATCATCAAAGTGTGCCAGTTTTTTGCCCATACGTGGCAGTGCCTCCGCAAGCGCCTGCACTACAAAATCTGGCAAGCATTCCGAAATGGGCGCTTCAAAGGTGCCTCGCCCATAGGTAGGATGAACCTTCCATGTTTGAGAAACAGTCCGGGATTCAACACTTGGTTGGTTTACTTTAGGCAACGCACCACTTTGCTGGCCAGCAGTTTGAGTGCCGCCCTGCTGCATGACGCTTTGTTGAGTAGTATTTTGCTGAGTGGCGTTTCGCTGAGTGATATTTCGCAGAACACTATTTTGTTGTACTAGAAAATCGCCCACCCGCTGACAAGGAGCTTGGTATGGCTTTGCTCCATACTTTTTAGCCATTGAAAACGCTGCTTGCTCAATGTTGCGCTGCAACTGAACCCCCGCAAGCACATCTTCGCTACCGAAATCTTGAGGATCCACATTCACTAACAAAGCGGCATTAGCGTTTTCTTCTGCACGCGCATAACGGCTCATGCCGTTTGTCACCACGCCACACTCTTCACTTGCAGCAGCTACAACGCTACCACCTGGGCACATACAAAACGTATATGCACTTCTACCATTTGGTAAATGCACCGCTAACTTGTATTCCGCTGCGCCGAGGGCAGGATGTTGTGCCGCTTTACCCCATTGCGCTTCGTTGATAACTTTTTGAGGATGCTCTATGCGAACACCGACTGAAAATGGTTTCTGTTCCATCACAAATGCTGTTTTCTTGCAGAGCTCAAATACATCGCGTGCCGAATGGCCGCAGGCAAGAATCACATGACTTGCTGGCTGCTCGTAGGTCTTGCCCGTTTCAACTTCTTCAAGCACTACAGAAGTTACCTGCCCTGCACATGCCCATCCTGCGATTGCCTGTTCCGCAATTATCTGCCCAGCGCGGGTTTTCGAAAAATTCCAATTTACAAGGCGCGTCCCAAAGCGAACCTCACCGCCTAAAGCAATAATTTCATTGCGCATAGCTGCAACCATCGTCGGCAACTTATCGCTACCTAAATGAGGATGGGATTCAACCAAAATACTTTCGGGAGCACCCGCATCCACAAACCAATGAAGCACGTGTTTTGTATAGGGGCTTTTAATGTTGGTGGTTAGCTTGCCATCAGAAAAGGTTCCTGCTCCCCCTTCACCAAACTGAATGTTTGAATGGGGATTAAGCACGCCCGTCTTTTCGAATTCATCAATATCTTTTGCCCGGGTTTCAATATCGAAACCTTGTTCCACCACAAGTGGGCGAAGTCCACAACGCGCTAAGTACAACGCAGCAAATAATCCAGCCGGACCTAAACCAACCACCACAACCTTAGCATCACTGGCATTGCAATCAGGATAATCAAGCGGGATATAGGGCTTTGCCTGCTTTACCTGTAGCCCTTTTGGTGCCTTAGTTAAATATTCTTGCTCGAGGTCATTGGCAAGTTCGCATGCGAAGGTAGTGGTAAAGTGTACATTCGTTTTTTTACGCGCATCAACACTCTTACGAAGAAGCGTTGCGCTTACTATCTGCTTGGGCGAAATGCCCAGAGCACGTGCTATTTCCTTTTTCTGGAGAGCATCTTGATTGGGAAGCATCGCATCTAAAGAAATCGCTATGCCTGATACCTCAATCATGCCTGTTCTCCTTCCTGTGTATCTTTGAGCCACCTCGTTTTAGCTTTATTGAACTTATAGTGCTTCTGACTATAGCTTTCGCAACTCGTTTTCCCGTAGATAGTTATGAGCAAGTGCGCATCCCGCAAGAAGCCCAGTAGTCCACGCCCAATGTAGGTTATATCCACCGCAAGGTCCATCTACATCCAGTACTTCGCCCAAAACGAAGAGTCCAGGATATTCATTAATCTGCAGAGTTGTCGAATTCACCGCAGAAGGCTGCACGCCTCCGCGTCTTACTTGGCACGTTCGCTCATCGGCAATACCCTGGCAGGTGAGGGAAAATTCCTTGCATGCTTTAGCCAACTTCTTCGCATCTGCTTTGGTTATCTGCGAAGCTTTATCTAGACCCGCATTTTGCAAAAGCACAGCCGCAAGACGAGAAACTACAAACCCCGTTAAGAAATCTTTGGGTTTTCGCATCCCTATGCGCTGCTCAAACAATGCAGTTAATTCTTCCATGGAACGCTGAGGAACAAAATCTAAAACGATTGTGTCTCCCATCTGCGCATATCGCGATGCATTAAATACTACAATGCCCGAAATTCCGTAATCCCTAAAAAGAATTTCTCCCTCTTCTTCAAAAGATCGTTTAGGAATACTGAGCTTTGTCTGCATACGAATCCCATCAAGATTTTTTAGCGAAACAGAAGAAGTTGTTCGTATTGGACCAAGAAGCGGTTCTGGATCTACGTAAGGCATCTTAACTTCCGAAAAAAGCGTTTTTGGAGTAATTCCACCCGATGCAATTACCACCTGATAAGCATCTATTGCAAAAGGAACCGACTCATCTTGAGTTAGGGCCGTTTCGCCTATAACAGTAAAACGAGCAGAACTGCACGCTGAATGTTCTGCATGCACTGTATGTTTCGCTTGTTCAGTGCGTCCTATTTGTACTGTATGTGCTGCGTGTATCTCCTGTGCTGCGTGCGCTTTAAGCGCTGTGTGTTCTGTATGCGTTGTGTGTATCGCCTGTACCGTAGAAGAAGCACATAGCTCAATTCCATTAACGTCTATCGCATAGCGCAAAACATCTAATACAGAATTTGCTTTATTGGAAAAGGGATACAAAAGCCCACCAGTTCCCGGTGCTTCTTTCCAAACCAGTCCCAACTGCTTAAACCATTCAAGTACTGAAGGAGCAAAAGGATTCGCTTCCAATGCTGAAAAAACCTTTTGAACAAAATCGGCATGATGATACCGAGACACTTCTAAATTAGCATTTGAAAAATTACAGCGACCATTGCCACTGCGCATGATAGAAGCACCGATGCGTTTACCTGATTCCAGTACCACAATACGGGGGAATCTCTTGTCCGAATAGCTTTGGAGGCTTGGGTTCGAGCAATCCTGCTTGTGAGCCTGTAGACGAACTTGTTGCATACATGCAACCGCGCACGCAAGACCCGATGCACCACCACCTATAATGGCAATGTCATACATCCCAGAAGGCACTACGACAGAAGCCGAAGCGGTTTTTTCTTTGACCGATTTGTTTCGTTTCTTAGACATGCTCTACATAATACCAACGAAGGGAAGCTTTCGCTTCCCTTCGCATGCTTTATGCAATTTTATGTAAGGAATTTTTTAAGTAATTTTCTTACAGTTCAGTCTTCCACAAACCGTGAAGATTGCAGTATTCATATACAGCAACTGCTTCTTCTCCAGGAACAACCGTAAAATCTGCAGCAGGTGCTTCGCCTGGATTGAGATGCTTTACCTGGAACCCAGTGGTAGTTTCCAAAACAATCATAGTAATGAAGTGCTCTTCTTCCATTGGATGCGCAACACTACCTACCTCAACATGAATAACATCACCCTTGGTTACTACTGGAACGTGCTTTTCCTGAGCAGCATCGGTCACACCAGCTTCTAGCAGCTGCATTTTTTCACCGCAACAAACCAGTGGCACACCTTTATCGAACAATTTCACTGCAGCGTTTCCGCAGTGCATGCATTTAAAAAACTGAAGCTTTCCCATGAGAATCCCCTTCTTATCTTATCTTATCTTATCCTCTAACCGCCATCTGCGGTTTTATTCACTAGTAATTGTATTTTTGGCTTCATTCATTGTAGCGCCTTGCTATCTAAAAAACGGACAGATGCTTTATCTTGTTACGATGCCGTTTATTATGATACTAATTCAGTAGCATTTCTTCAAAAGGGAGGATTTTCTAGGCATTCGGTAGTTTATTAGATGAATTGCTATTCAGACGATTCCCCGTAGCGAGGACCTTCTTGCGGCTTTTTGGTTTTCCAGGCGTACACCAACAGCGCTATACCCGCCAAAATCAGTGGGAAAGATAGAACCTGCCCCATCGTGAGCCAACCGCCCCATAAGTAACCAAGCTGTACGTCAGGTTCGCGAATGAATTCCACCATAAAGCGACAAATGCCGTAGCCTAACATGAACACGCCAGCATAGGTGCCTTGCGAAAACGGTGGCTGCTTACGAGACAATGCAAACAAAACCCCGAACAACACAATGCCTTCGAAAAATGCCTCGTAGAGCTGACTTGGATGGCGTGGTTCCATTCCCGCAGCGCCACCAAACACCACTCCCCATGGCAAATCGGTAGGAGCACCCCATAATTCACCGTTGATAAAGTTCGCACAACGACCAAAGAACAGCCCAATAGGAACGCCGATCATTGCCAGATCAACCAACGACAAAAACGGCATTTTAATGATGTGTGCAGCAATAATACCTGCAATAAGAGCACCAATAAATCCGCCATGGAAGCTCATGCCACCCTGGGTGAAGTTCAAAATAGAAAGAGGATCAGCTGCATACATTTCAAAGTTATAGAACAGGACATACCCAAGTCTGCCACCCACGATAACGCCAATCATGGCGCATAGCAAAACAACGCACAGCGAATCGAAATCAAAGCGCATTTTCCAGCGCTTGCCCACCAAATACATAATGCCTATAGCACATAAAAAACCTAAGATATATGCAATGCCATACCAACGCGCCGTAAAAGGACCTATAGCAAATGCTATAGGATCAAGGCCTTGATATAGTTCGTTAAGCATAGGTTTCCTTTCAGGCTTATGCGCATCTGCTACGATTCATACGCAACTCGAGCCTAATGTAAGTTAATTCAAGTTAGTTCAAGCTAATTCTAGCTATTTTGACGCAGAAGACCCTTCGAGTACGGGAGCATTCGATAAAAAGAACTCGCAAAAAGCGCACACGTCTTTTTTGTTTGCACTACGATCAATATCAGTTCGGAAGAGCAAATCAAAATTTGATGTAACTACATGAGTCGGCCTATCACATGCTGCATAGTGACAATCTGGTGGACAATTGTCATTTGCCAGCGCATGGGGGCAACGCGATTGCATTTCGTCATCACATCCACGAATTTCCCAACAATGAGCCATAAAATCAGATCCCTACTATTCCTTCACTTTATTGTTTTGTCTTATCCAGCTTAAGAATACTGCCGAAAAATTACAGATTAT
>URMQ01000063.1 GCA_900548955.1 uncultured Eggerthella sp.
CACTATGAGAGGTTGGTTTCTATGTACCTTATGTACGGAAATTATGGGGCTATGGCTACTCAGGCAAGTGTAGGCTTAGTTCTTGCTTTCATTGCATTTGTTGCAGCAATTGTTGTTACGGTTATTTTTTATCGTAAGTTTATATCGGTTGATAACACGTATAAAACTCCTGGTGTAAAGGGAGACTGGGGGCCTTTCTTCCGTTTTGAGCATCTTATTATTGAAAACATCTTGAAGGTTCTCTATATCTTTACAGCATCGTTGATTGCTTTTGAATGTGCTGGAAGTATCATTACTTCTCTCTTTGGCATTATGTATGATGCTGGTACAGCATTTGCTGGGATTATTTTTTTCCTTATTTTGTTTGTAGTATTAGAAGTAATTAATCGTCTCTGGTTTGAATTTTCTTTGCTAACGGTACTTATTTGGAAGAATACTTCTGCAATTCGTAAATCTGTAGCTGACGACACTACCGCTGCTGGTGCTGGTTTTAATCCTTTTAATCCCATTGCTCCTTCTGATGGTATTGCAAGTCAGACAACTAATCATGTCAGTGCTGCTCCTCAGAATCCTGCCTACGCTGAATCTTCCTATGCGCAGCCAACTGCTCCAACTTCTCCTGTGCAGCCTGTTCAGCATCCGGTACCTTCTCCTTCGGTGCCGCAGGCAACAGAACCAGCTCCTCAGCCTGTTGACCCTCAAGTTGTAGCTACCCCGCAGGCTCCAGCTCAGGCCCCAACTCAGGCTCCAGTAGTTCCTAGTGATGTACCTGCGCAGCCTTCTGCATCCTCAACTCATTCTCACAATTCTGCATGGACATGTCCTTCTTGTGGTGCATTCAATAAGTCTGGTTCGTTCTGTGCTCAGTGTGGTACGCGCAGGAACTAAAAATTGGTAAATTTTTTAAGCAAGCAATCCGACGATTTGTTTGCAAAATTGCTTGTATAAAAGTAGTTTGGACAACGCATTTACTACATAGTTACCCATAATTGATTGTTACCAATAACTGATAGTTGCTAATAACTGACAGTTGTTAATAACTTTCACTGAGAATAATAAACCCGAGATTTCCTCGGGTTTTTGCTTTGTTGCATACAGTACAAAAATATATCCTCTATGCCTTTGGTTTAATTCAATGCTTGTTTCTGCTGTTTTATGTGAGGCTGGTGTGCACCTCACGTGCACTTTCTTTCTCCTTTTTATGCACAAAGTGTGCTTCAAAGTTCTCTTTTTTGTGAATTTCGCCCGTCATTATTAAAGATGCGAAAGGAGGCGGGCGTGAAAAAGAGTGTTTTAGTAGTAGGTATAGTATTTGGCGTTATTTGTGCGATCTGTGTTGCGTTGTATGCCTCTCTAGTCCATCAAGAAGCAGATTCTGCTCGAGCCGAAGCTATGGAACGGTATGGTGGCGAGCAAGTTGAGGTTTTGGTTGCTACGGAAGATATTTATCCAGGGCAAACGCTTACTTCGTCGAATACGACGATGAAAACGTGGCTTTCTGATTTACTTCCCGATGAATGCATTACCAACTTTGATGAAGTGCGGGGATTGCAAGTCTCTTCGTTGGTAATAGCTGGAGAAGCTATCTCTTCAAAGCGGTTCAATACCGAAACTGCTCCTTTAGATATTCCTGATGGCTTTGTTGCTATATCGGTTCCAGCAGAAGATGTTCAAGCAGTAGGTGGGGCGCTTACTGCAGGCATGAATGTGGATGTATACGCGACTGGCTCTCAAACATCCCGTATCGGCGAGGGGTTGTTGGTCCTTGCAACCAATGCCGATAACTCGGAAAGCGGTAAAGCGAGTGTTAGTTGGGTTACTTTAGCAGTACCTCTAGATCAATCGCAAGAATTCGTTACGGCTTCTCAAACGATGGATATCTATTTCACGCTCCCTTCTCGCAATGAAGCTAGCAATGCTGAAGACAGTGAATCATCAGAAGCTAGCACGGTAGACGCTAATTCTGAAACGCAAGCAGAACAAGGTCAGGAATAGAGGTGCAGCTATGGATAATCACACTATATTATGTCTGGATACTGAGTCGCTTCTTCATCCTGAGCTTATAGGGCTAGAAGATGAAAATATATCAGCCAAGCCTTGGCTGTCTGTTTTTACGGACGCCTGCGAAGTGCGTCAAGCGCTTGCTAGTGATAAGGCTAACAGTAGCGTTTGGGTTGTATCTTCGGATTCCATGGATGGCATCAATCTCGCGGCGGCATTAAAAGCAGATAATGCACGGAGAAGTATAGATTTTGTTACTTTTGAATCATCCGGTTCTGTTTTGAGCCGTTGTAAAGCAGCGGGTGTCGGTGTTATACGGGGCAGAAATGAATTTATCCGTGCGTATGCAGCAAAGAAAAATCAAGAAAGAAATACTGAAGATAACACCGAAGAGGAAAAAGTCTCCGAAGGCACAGTTGTAAAAGAAAAGATAGTATCCAATTCAGTATCCGGATCAATTACATCTCTCGCAATAGATGAACCATTGCTGAATTTGTCTAAAGTCGTAAAACCTACCGACCAAAAGAATGCCGAATTGAGTATTGCGGTAGTAAGTGGTAGTGGTGGTTCGGGAAAGAGCACCGTAGCGCTTTGTGCTGCAATGATTTATCAAGAATTTGGTTTTAAAACACTGCTTCTTGATGCTGATCTGCAATTTGGAGATATGGCCTACATGCTTGGCTGTGATGATGCTCAAACTATTTCTGATCTCATAGAGGAACCAGAACGGATTGCTCGTATCGTTCCTGAAGATGGATTGCCTGCCGTAATTGCAGCTCCGGAATACCTGGAACAATCCGAGCTAATAATGACTCACTTTGCTGAAATTATTGCTTTTGTAAAAAGCTGCTTCGATGTGGTTGTTATAAATACCGGTGCTTTTTGGACAGAGCAACATGCCCAAATTATTGAATCGGTAGATAAAACTCTGTTTGTACTTGATCAAAGACCTTCTTCGGTGCGGGCTTGCTCACGTGCGCTTAGTTTGTGTTCGCGTTGTGGTATAGCAATTCAGCCCTTTGCTTATGCTTTGAATTATTGTTCGCGTCATGCGTTGCTAACGCCGCTTGATATCTCTTGTGCCATGAAGGGAATATCGGTTCAAGAAATAAAAGATGGTGGAAAAGAAGTAGGTGAATTGCTAGGAGCAAGCTTGCCCAAAGAACTCCTGCGTACCAGGAATGTCTTTGTAGAAAGCATGCGGGAACTTTGTACTACCTTGCTTCCTGAAGGGAACAGAGAAGTATTTCAGAGCATGCTAGAGCAAGAAAAATCTCAGCGAAAAGGCAGTCCCTTTTCGGGGTTTCGCAGGAGGCGAGTAGCATGTCTTTGATGCAGCGTAGTGCCTACGTGTCGAAACCTACGATGTTTATTCCGAGTGATGGTTTAGATCAGGCTTTAGAAATTCTAAGAAGTCGGGTTTCGGAAATTATTCCTTCGGCGCAGGCAGCAAGACTAATTGCAGTAAATCCTCATCAGGCGCGTAGCGAATTGCGTCTAGCTTGTGAACAGGTAATAAAAGAAGAGCCATGGCTTGTTAAGCAATCTTTTACAACAGAAAGCCTGGTAGAACGGTATCTAGATGATGTGTTCGGTCTTGGCCCGTTAGAGGACATGCTTGCAGATGAAAGCATTACTGAAATCATGGTAAATGGTTCAAGTTCGCTCTTTTATGAGCGGGATGGAAAACTTCAAAAAGCTAATCAAAGCTTCGGTGATGATGGTCAGGTTTATGCTCTTATCGATAGAATCATTGGTCCTTTAGGAAGGCGCATAGATGAGTCTTCCCCCATGGTTAATGCGCGTTTACCGCAAGGTCATCGCTTAAATGCCATCATTCCACCTTTGGCGCTTGATGGTCCGATCGTAACTATACGAAAGTTTAGATCGCATGCGTTTTCTCTTGAAGAAATGTGCAGTATTGGATCGTTTGATATAGCGACGGAGCAACTATTGCGCTGGGCAGTATTAAGAAGATGCAATATTGCTGTTTCGGGCGGAACAGGAAGCGGAAAAACGACGCTGCTCAATGCACTTTCTGCAGTTATTCCTTTTAATGAGCGCATAGTAACTATTGAAGATTCTGCAGAACTTCGTTTTACCGAACATCCTCATGTGGTGCGGTTAGAAGCGCGTCCTCGAAGTGCGGAAGGTGTTGGAGAAATAACCATTAGAGATTTAGTGGTTAATTCGCTGCGAATGCGTCCTGACAGAATTGTGGTAGGTGAATGTCGTGGAGCAGAGGCACTTGATATGCTTCAGGCGATGTCTACAGGACATGATGGTTCTCTGACAACGCTTCATGCCAACTCGCCGCAAGAGGCTGTTTCTCGTTTAGCAACTATGGTTCGTTATGGTGCAGAATTGCCTGTAGCGGTTATTGAAACACAGATTGCCACAGCTATTGATTTGGTCGTGCAAACAACACGCTATCCTGACGGATCGCGTGGTATCTGTGAAATATCGGGATATGCTTGGAACGAAGAAAAAGCTCGTTGCGAAGTGGAGCAATTCTTTGTTCATGACTTAGTAACTGATGAAAAGAAATGGGTAGCATTTCCTTCCTGGCTAGATGACTTGCCGTATTTAGGTATTGCAACAAGTCGGGAGGTGGAGCTGTGGAAGCGCAAGCAGTAATTTTTGGTGCAGGTTTAGTAAGTGCAGCTATTGGCGGTACAAGCATTGCTTCATACGGTGTTTTTCGAATTAGTGATAAGTTGCGTAATCAAAAAGTGCAAGAGCGTTCAGGTGTGGAAAGTTCGTTTTTAGGAACGGCACTGCGCCATGGGGTTTCATTTTTATTGCGTCCTGCGCAGATGGCATTGTCCTTTTCGAATGTAGGCACCTTTGCGGAAAAAATTGAACAAGCAGTTATGTATCGCGGCAAACAAACCACTTCTGAAGCGATAATTACCCTGTTGATTAGTGCTAGTTTGGTTGTCTTTGTTTTTGGCTTTGCCGTATCGGGGTCGCCCTTGGCAGGTGTCGCATTAGCTTCTTGTGTTTGGCTACTTGTTGGATTGTGGGCGAATCATGTTTGCGACGAGCGGCGTGAGCAGTTGCGAGACGCTATACCTGAAGCTTTGCAGTCTATGAAGGCGTGCTTTCAGGTTGGATACACCCTTTCGCAAACAGTAAGTGAAGTAAGGAAAAACACGACGGGTCCTTTAGAGGATTTATTTCGTGAAGTAGAAGGGGTGTTAGAAACAGGGGGCAGCACCGAAGATGCTCTTAAGGTCCTGAAGAAAAAAGCATCAGAACCTGAGTTAGTCTTTTTGGCTACTGCACTTGAAATACAGCACAAAACAGGAAGTAGTATGCAGCAAGTTTTAGAAATCACTAGGCAATCCGTTGCTGATGAGATTGAGCTGAAACGTACGCTGAAAACTCAGACAGCTCAGGCAAAATTATCGGCTCAGATTGTGACCATCATGCCTTTTGCTCTTATTGGTGTTTTCTCGCTGCTATCTCCTGGTTTTCTTGATCCCTTTTTTGAAAATGCTTTAGGGGTAGTTATGTTGCTTTGTGCGCTAGGCATGCAAGTTTTGGGAGTTTTTCTTGTTAGAAGGTTGCTTAGGGTTGAGGTGATATAGGTGGCAGACCTTGTCGGAATGATAGCGGTTATAAGCGCGTTGATATCTGGCTCGATTGCTGGAATTGCTACTTATAGCCACTACAGTGCCAACAAACGCAAAGGGGCTATGAAGGCACTGCTTGGATCTTCGTCTCTTTTGGATGCGCTTTCTATTTCTCTTGAAAGCAGTGGCATTTCCCAGCAGGTTATTACTCATGCTATTCGGCTTAGTAGAGAAGAAAAAGATTTGCCCTTCTGGTTTGTGAGGATGTTTTCTACAGGGTGGAAAGCTCGTGAGCACGTAGTAATGCAAGCGGGCTTAGAAGGCTTTATTAGTCAAAAAGGGTATGCAGCAGCAAGTTTTCGCTTCTTTGCTATAGGTGGCGCTTTCGGTGCGATAATTGGAGCTATTTTTTCTTCAGCTCTTTCGGCTATAGGGTTGATTATTGGTTGTGTATCAGGATTAGCTGCACTTTCTCGAGCACTAAAAGAAGAAGCGCAAAATCGCTCTTTTGTAGCAGAAAAACAACTTTCTCAGATGATTGAGATTGTTATTTTGGGTCTTAAAAGCGGAATGACTTTCGATAGAGCGTTGGTGCTATTCCACAGTAACTTTAAAGGCTCTCTGAGTTCTTCGCTGGCTTTAGTGCAAAGTCAATGGATGCACGGATTTATAGAACGAAGCGAAGGATTGCGTAGTGTTGCCCGTTCGTACGACTCATCCTTGTTTGAACGGTTTGCAGAAAATGTTATTCGATCGCTCCGCTTTGGAACTTCTTTAGCAAATAACTTAAGCCTGCTTTCAAGTGAAGCTCGGGCGGTCAGAAAAGCAAAACTTGAAGAAAAGGTTGCAAAAGCACCCGTAAAAATGCTGCTTCCTGTAGGGGCGCTTATCTTACCGGCAATGTTGATCCTCATCATGGGGCCAATCATGCTCGATTTAATGCAAGGGTTTTAGGACTTATGGGATTTGGTTATGCAGAGCAAAGAAGAGAGGTGTGAAATGAAGGGAATTAGAGCGGCTACTTTGCGGTGGTCAAAAAAGAAGAACGCAAACCAGCATGATTACTGTCTAGAAGATCTTTCTAGGGTGGACAAAACACAAGCCAAAGCGAAAAAAACGCAAATCGGCGCTCAGGGTGTAGTGCAAGCTAAGAAAAACGAAATGCAGGTTAAGAAAAGCGAATCGCCAGCCAGGAAAAAGAAATCTTTGGTGGCTATGGTGTGGCGTTGTCGGAAAGATCTACGTGCCTATTCAGGACAAGGTACTACGGAATATGCAATTTTAGTTGGTGTGCTTGTTGTTATTGCCATTTTAGCAATTACTGTGTTTCGTCCACGTTTGCAGGAGTTGTGGGATTCGATTGCTTCGGGAATTAACAGTTTGTAAAAGCTGTAGTGAAAGTAGGGCCGAGAAAACTTTTAGGAAAAGCAAGCTTCGTAATTGGTATTACACGTTGCTCGACATAGAACGTCAGGCTATCTACAAGCGGGCAGTGTGCGAACAGGGTCAATCTACGGTTGAATACGCAATTATTTTTGCAGCATTTTTAGCTCTTGTTATTGCGCTTGGCGCGCTTTGGAATCTTTTCGATAGTGGTCTTGTTGTTGATCATGCACTGCAGTCTGCCTCTCATCATTTGCGAGAGGTTGCTCAAGGAGCTTGGCTCGATGTGTTTTTGTATTAGGTGGTGAATAAGAATGAAACAGCAAAAGCGGCAACACTATAAAGCTCAGGCAGCAGTGGAATGCGCCTTTTTAATACCTGTGGTGCTGCTTTTGCTTATGCTTCTTATCCAGCCTGGTATTTTGCTTTATAACTACATGGTTATGAAAGGTGCCGCATCGGAAGGTTGTCGTCTTCTTGCGACGCGAAGTGATGTATCGGCAGGGCAAGATGTTTATGAAAGTTCAATTCGACGGCACTTAGGTTCGGTGCCTCAGCAAGAAAACTTCCACGTTCATCAAGCGGGATGTTCTTGGATTATTACGCTTGAAGGAAACGAGCAAAGCCCCCAGGTAAAAGTCACAATAGAAAATCAAGTAAAACCTCTTCCGTTTTTTGATTTTGCCGCAAGTGCTCTGGGGCTAACAAATGAAGCGGGAAATTTCGTTCAGAAGGTAGAAATACAAAGGGAAGTTCGCAGTTCGTGGGTTCAAGCGAGCGAAGACGGAACAGACCCTTATTCCTGGGTTCATCGTGATGATTCCCTCATAGGAGGGAGCTAACCATGAAAACTCCAGCTAGACAATCCTTCTTTTGGCAGGAGCGTTCCGATGAAGGTTTTTCAACCGTTGGAATGGTATTGGCGCTTCTCATATCGCTTTCTTTGATCTTTACCTGCGCAAAAGTGTATGAGGTAAATACTGTTTCTGCCCAGGTTCAAGAAACCGCGGATGCAGCTGCGTTGGCAGCTGAAAACGTGGTGGGAGAATTCTATATTGTTGTAACTATTTGTGATGCGGTTACCTTTACTTTATCCCTTACCGCTTTAGTGGTTATGGGTATTGGTGTGGTGTGCGCCTGTATACCGCCAACTGCTGCGTTGTCTAAGGGGCTTATTGATGCCTCAGCGAAAATAAACAAAGCACGAGACTCATTTTATGATTCTGCTCAGAAATCCCTTGAAACACTTCAGAAGGCACTTCCTTTTATTGCAACGGTAAAAGCTCAACAGGTAATGGCGGCAAATTCCTCCGAAGGCAGTTCAAACTTTTACGGTATTGTGGTGCTTGCTCCTTGGGAGGATAAATGGAGAAGCGCTCAGTTTTGACAAGGCGAATCAAGCCCAGACCTTAGCAGAAGAAAACCAACAAGAGCTTGTTGATCAGGCGGCAAAAGCAGAAGAGGCAGCTCAAAAGGCTAACGAATGGAAAGAACACGCCTATCAGCATGACTCGGGTAGTCAGAGCAGTTATTGTATGTACGAACGTGCTGCTCATCTTGCAGGGATGAGTGGTTCTAGTAACCCTTACTTTTCTTCCGTGGATACGTGGAATTTTCAGGCGGCTTTATCGCGAGCGCAAACATATTACAAG
>URMQ01000064.1 GCA_900548955.1 uncultured Eggerthella sp.
ACCACCTGGAACAAGACGTTTGTATGAGTTGACACAAGGATTGGTAAGTAAGCAATATTCTGGAGCATATTTCAATAAGCCCGCAATATAGTGCTTTGCCAATTTGGAAAGATTAAATCCTTCAGGATCGCTAGCATCAAAGAAGACATTATTACCCTTTGAATCAAACAGACTTTGGTGAATATGCATGCCAGAGCCCGGCGCATCAGTTAGTGGCTTAGGCATAAATGAAGCATACACACCATATTTTGCGGCAATTTCTTTTACGACCAACTTATAGGTCATCACATTATCTGCCATAGTGAGCGCATCGGCGAAACGAAGATCAATCTCTTGCTGAGAAGGACCACTTTCATGATGGGAATACTCCACAGGAATGCCCATTTTTTCAAGGGTGAGAATAGTGTCACGGCGCAAATCGCTTGCCATATCAAGGGAAGTAAGATCGAAATATCCACCTTGATCAAGCGCTTCTCTACTCTTTGAATCTTTGAAGTAGTAATACTCTAATTCAGGACCAACGTTGAGCACATATCCTAATTTTGCCGCCTTAGCTACCTGTCGCTTTAACACATAACGGGAATCGCCATCAAAGTATTCGCCTTCTGGTGTTTTGATGGAGCAAAACATTCGAGCAACCGCGTTGCGTTCAGGACGCCAAGGCAAAATCTGAAAAGTAGAAGCTTCAGGATAAGCAAGCATGTCCGATTCACTTGTGTGGGCAAATCCTCGTACGCAACTTGCATCAAAACCCATGCCTTCTTCAAACGCGTTTTCTAATTCACTTGGAATAACGGCAAAGGATTTCATATAGCCAAGAACATCACAAAACCAAAAGCGCACAAAATGGACATCACGACTTTTAATGGTTTTCAAAACGAAATCTTGGTCAGGACTACTAGTCATGAGTTTATCCTCCTGGAAGCCTTACAACACTCAAGGCTATTATATCCATGAAGATGTTTCGTTAATGTTTCTAGTAGAAAACTTCCTCACTCCGAACTTTTTTGCATAAAAATAGGGTGTTACCCGCAGTAACACCCTAAAACGGACACAATTTTTGTCCAGTGTGTCTTGTTCTATATGCTTATATATCACTTGTCCTATAAGCCACAAAGCAGCTTGTCTTCTTGCTCCGTAGCTTACATTGCTCCTTACTTTATTAACTTACTTTTTCTTGTCTACTTTGCGAGCTGCAAAGTCGCACGCACTTTGAATAACCTGCACGACCACAATAAGGATAACAATGGTTGCAATCATCATGTCAACCATATAACGCTGGTAACCATAGCGGATAGCAATGTCACCCAAACCACCAGCACCTACCGTACCTGCCATTGCCGAATAGCCCAGCAAGGTAATAAGGGTAATAGAAAAGCCACGAATCAGTGAAGGTAAACTCTCCCACAAATACACCTTGACAACTATCTGCCATACCGTAGCACCAAAGCTCTGAGCTGCTTCAACAAGACTTGCATCTACTTCAGCTAAACTTTGTTCCACCATGCGCCCTACAAAAGGAGCCGCAGAAACAACCAGAGGAACGATAGCACCAGGAACACCTAGTGAAGTACCTACCACTAAACGAGTAAACGGAATAATAGCTACCAACAAAATAATGAACGGGATAGAGCGTCCAATATTAATAATCCAACCCAGAACCGCATTGACCACCCTGTTAGGAAGCAATCCCTTCTTTGGGTCAGTTAAAATAACGGCAACACCAAGAGGAATACCAATAATGTAAGCAAATACCGTTGATACCAAGGTCATTACGATGGTATCCCACGTGCCCTGAAGAAGAAGTTCTCCGTATTGTTCGAAAAATAACTGAAGATATTCCATAGGTATTACAGCCTTTTCTCAAGGAGTTTTTTAGCAACGTCACTTTGGGGATTATTGAATACGTCATCTGTTTTACCCTGTTCCACAATGACGCCTTCATCAATAACAACTACGTTATCGCAGATAAGTTCTGCCACGGTTAAAGAGTGAGTAATAATGATAAGGGTTACACCCAGTTCTTGGTTGATGCGCTTGAGTAATTCCAGAATAGAATGGGTAGTCATAGTATCAAGTGCACTTGTTGCTTCGTCGCATAACATAATGGAAGGACGGTTAGCCAACGCACGAGCAATAGCAACACGCTGCTGCTGACCGCCAGAAAGCTGGCTAGGATACTTATTAGCCTTGCCTTCCAGGCCAACCATTTTTAATAATTCAAGTGCGCGCTCTTCTGCTTTTTTCTTATCAACATGGCGCAATTCAAGAGGAAACATTACATTGCGCAAAACAGTGCGCTGCTGAAACAAACTGAAATTCTGGAAAATCATGCCCACTGAGCTACGAAACTCTAGCAATTCTTTTCCCGCTAATTGAGTAATATCGCGACCATCGATCTTGATCGTGCCCGAAGTAGGACGCTCAAGCAAATTAATACAGCGAACAAGCGTAGACTTGCCTGCACCCGACTGACCAATAATACCGAAGATTGATCCATCTTCGATAGTAAGGTTAATGTCGCGCAGAGCAACGTGTGACTCGCTGTTTGCCACTTCGTATGTTTTATTAAGATTCTCGATCTGAATCATAGTCATGTTTCCTTAGGTGCATTCGATATTCGATACGCAGCTTTCCTACTATACCGTAAGGGTATAGGGTTCTCAAGAAATTCCACACATCATTTAACTCAGCCGAAAATAAGGTGAGTCTTTATCGAGACATTCGCTGAAATAAGGATCACCTTTTATGAAGTATCGCGGCCAACGATAATGTAGGAAAGCACGTTCACGTTCTGCACGAAGTAATTGTTGTTCGCTTAACGTATGACCACTTGTAGCGTTTTCCTGATGATAAAACTCTATACCGCCGTCATACACCACGCGATACCCTGCCTTATTTACTTTCAGGCAGAAATCTACATCATGACAGCTGACTACAAAACGCTCATCGAAGCCTCCCACTTCTTTAAATACCGAACGTTTCACCATCATAACGGCACTAGAAACAGCAGATACGTTACTTGAGCATATAAGACGCTTAGCATATCCTTCGGCACTTCGCGCCATATTCACTGCTATATTTCCTGCAGATCCATACGCTCCAACCATAATGCCTGCATGCTGAATGGTATCATCAGGATAAAGCAGCTTAGCCCCTACCACTCCGACATCACTGCGCAAACAATCTGCCAGCAAAGCAGAAATTGCTCCTTCAGAAATTGCTTCCGTATCGTTATCCAAAAAGAGAAGATAGTCCGATTCGCAAAGCGCTGCAGCAGCATTGGCTATAGCGGGAGGATTATAGGGCTTGTTGTACGAAACTATTTGAACGCGGGGTAGCCTGCAATCAAGATCTGCCAAATAATCGCGCGTTACTGGATCGGTACTTCCATTGTCTACAATGACAATTTCGCAGCAATCAAGCGTATCATGCTCCACGAGCGACGATAAACAGGTATCCAAAAGTTCAACTTCATCTTTAATAGGAATAATGATGGACACCAAAGGGCGCTGTTCAGGCAAACGATACTTCACCTTGTATATACGCTCAGAAATTTCTGAAAGCACCACTGCATCAATACCCAATCGACGCAAATGAAGCGCGAGCGCTTTTCTACCTAAACGAAACGCCTCTTCTTCACGACGCGCCTCTACTTTTTCAGCTTCTGCCGATATACACGCTGCATCCTGGATGTGGTAGAGCACCTTATCTATGCGTTCAATTCGCTGAGCTTTTTGCGAAACTTTTAACACTAAATCGTACTCAAAAGCATCACTCGAAAATCCTTCAGCTTGAGAAATGGCGGTTATCATTGCGCGAGAAACAAAAATAAACGGTCCCGCATAAAAATAGGAATAGAGCAAATCCGGAGAATAGATTGGTTTAAATTGAGGATCATGAAAACCTAATTCCCTATCGAAATAATCGTGGTTGGCATATACCACATCACAAGGAACATCCTCTGATTGCGGGAATGCAACAATTCGCGCTACATCCTGCATTTCATCTTCAGAATTTGCGGAGACTTGTTCTGACGTTTTTTGAGCAGTTTTATTTTTTGCTGCAACACTATGTTCTGCAATAGATTCGTTTTCTGCCTTAATCTTATTGAGCAAGCGCACATATTCGAAAAGCGCTTCAGGAGCCAGAATAATACGAGGATCAAGTACCGCACAAATATCCCCGCGTGATTGCATTATGCCGCTTACTCGCGCCGCAGCTTCATCAAGGTTAGCGTCTGCAACAATATGAACGAAACGTGTATCGTCGTGCCATTCACGAAAAGCATGAGTAAAGGTGGTTTTATCAATACCGCAATCAACCACAACAAGCTCAAACGAAGCATATGTCTGCTGAGAAAGCGCCATTAGCGTTGCTGGTAAATAGCACATATCTTCGTTGTAGAGCGGAAGCACCAAACTGATAATTGGTTTGTAAGAAAAATTCTGTTTCCGCTGAGATGCCAGCCCTGCAAGGGTTTCACAGTGGCGACGATACCATTGCTCATAATCTTCGTCCTGAGAGGCATCCGCCATAATATCCATATAAGAATCCCGCAAAGATTCGTATGTTTCATCGCAAAAGTGAGCAAAACCGCCCGATAGTAATTCATTCGAATCGTACACCGTGGCACAGAAATCTTTGTTATCGCTTCTAACGCGAACAGAAAATCCAATATGAAGTCGAGGGTTATCACCGAACTGAACAGGTGGAACCACTTCATCAACAAGGGGATATACGGGCAGATCTATTTCGTTTCCCCATTGATCGGAAAAATCCACCATAATATCCGCTCCATCAACATGAGGCATATCCACAAGCATTTTCACAACAATTTCATCACCATCATCGATTGCCTGCGTAAAGAAAATGTTCATGCGGTTAGCGCTGTACTCACGTTCAATATCAAACATCTGAGCAATAAGCTCATTGTGCACCAGGGCGTTAAAACGCGTACGCCACCGCATCATATTCATCTCAACCGTTAATCGGCTTTGTCCCAATGGCGCACCTTCGCCTGAAAATTCAAAAAAGGTAAGATCAACTTCACGCACATCAAAGCGAGGAAGCACTACCACATAATTAGCAGCAGAAGAAGGGTCTACTGGAACAAAAGGGAAAAGGTGCGCGGGAATTTTAGTGCCGTCTTTCAGATGCGCATCTAAAAGTACTTCAGCTTGAGAAGTCAAGCGATCAAGTACCATTTGGAGATATACTTTCCCATCTCCATGACTCATGCTTTCAATACGTACGTTCATTTATCGTTATCTATCGTTGTTGGTCGTTTTTATCGTTCTTTATTCTTTATTAGTAGCTGTCGTGAGTTGTTATCAGTTGCTATTCGTCACTGACAATCACTCTCCGTCGTTGCTGGTTACCGTCACTCGTTGCCAGTCGCTATCCGCTTCCACTATTCGTTACTCGGCGTTACCGAAGTTTTTATTCCTGATGTTTTAATGCAAAATACGAGCTATCAGGATCAAGATTGGGATTACCGAACGCATCCCCTTCGATAAATACCTCTGGCCAAGCAGATTGCAAGTACGCAATTTCGCGGCGACGTTTTATTCGCAGCTCCTTGGAATGAATGCGAAGGCGCGTGGTGCTCTTAAGGTGCCCTAATTCTACAAACGGAGTGTATACCGTCAAATAGCCCGCATGGCGAACTTTAAGACAGAAATCAACATCGCCATAGAACAAAGCTAACTCTTCACTGAAGCCACCCACTTCTTCGTAGGCGCTTCGACGGATCATCATACATTCACCCGTTACCGCAGAAACATTCTGAGCAACACGCGCTCTGTCTAAATAGCCACGCCAGCTTGAAGGAAGATGCCTGAAAAGTGGTGTTACCACACGCGTTCCACCAACTACAATACCGGCATGTTCAATAGTACCGTCTACAAAAAGCTGCTTAGGTCCGACAATACCAACTTCTGGAGATTGGAAGTATCCTAATAAAACTTCAATAGCATCGTCAGACAAAATGCGCGCATCACCATTAACGAAAAGCAAAAATTCACCTTCAGTTTGTTCTGCAGCAAAATTTGCTATTTTAGGGCGATTAATAGGCTCGTTCCATTGCAACACCGAAAAGGTATCATATACACTACTCAGAGCGTCAAAGCATTGCTGATCTGCTTCGCTATGAGTTCCTGCGTCAACCACCACAATTTCAAAATTTTGGTAGGTAATCTTTTCATAAAGCGACTGTACACAGGTACGCAGCAGCGCCGGATCGCCTTCGTACGATACAACAATTACCACATGGGGGCGGTCTACCAAAACATGACGAACGCGATAATGCCCCGTCACGTCTTCGTTAAGCACCTCCGCCTTTAACCCCAAACGCTGGCAATGCGCCACAAGCGCCTTGCGTCCTATTTCTTGCTCAATACGAGAAACCATAGCATCAGGTGCCTCAACCGTTGCAAACCTGCGGTAACACAATATGCGTGGTAGATGACAAACCCGACGCGCTTTTTCTGTTGCACGGAGCACCAATTCATATCCCGAGGCGCTAAACATACTAAATGAAAGCGGAGATATTTCATGATAGAGCGATTCACGCATTACCACCAAATCACGAATGTAGTTATAGGAGCGCAATAGTTCAGGAGAAAAGTCAGGGCGGAATAATGGCTGAGAATGAACTCCATCAGCATCGCAAGTATCCACATCTGAATACAAGAAATCACAATCAGGATATTCGTTGATCATGCGGGCAAATTCAAAAAGTGCATCGGGCGCTAAAACATCGCATACTTTCGTAAATACAATAAAATCACCCTCAGCAGCAGCCATACCAGCATCAAAATTTTCATCAATACCCATAGAAGGATCAGCATCAATAACGTAGAAGCGATCATCATCGAGCAGTTCTTTTAAGTCGGACACCCTGCCTTTCGTGCCTAGCATATCCACCATAATCAGTTCCCAGCGACCATAGCTTTGCTGAGCAACGGAATTGACAAAGTCATAAATATGATGGTCAGGATCATCGGCAAGTAAACAAACAATACTAAACAGTGGTTCATGTTCAAATCGCGTTGCCACCTGTTCCAACAAAGCAGGCACATCGGCACGATGATGCTCCACAAACCACGTATGATAATCGGGGTCATTGTAGGCGCTGGTAGTGCGATCACAGAAACGCTTATTAAGCACTTCAAGCGTCTTAGGGCCAAACATAGCGAAACCAGGAGAAATAGTACCTTGAGTATCCGTAGCGCAAAGACGACGATAAGGATTGGCTTTATCTACCAAAAACGACACGATCATATAGCGCCTGCGAATAGAACCATATTCAGCGGGTTGCGCAATAGAATCTTCCACTACTCGATAGTCAAGAGAAAGCGATTTGCCATGGGAATCCAAAAAATCGCATTCAATTCGTGTTTCATCGTGATAAGGCATTTCAATTAAAGCCGAAACACGATACTGATCTTCAATTTCAACCGCACGAATGAAACTTACGTGGATGCGATCATGTACAAAACGCCCCTCTAAGTCTTCAATCATTTCGCCTGTTTCAGGACTTGTACGCTGCGATGCAATTGCTTTGAGCGAAGTGGTTAGCGGGTCAAGCGATTTTCTGCAAGAAGATACCACCGTACCCGAAGCATCAATCGCTCGAAAAACTAAATCCCAGCGCCTCACATCAAGCCAAGGCAAAGTGATTACAAAAAAGCGCACGCCAGCAGAATTCTTCGTATGCAAAGGCGGAAGAGCCATACCCTGGTTAGCAAGCGAACCGTCATAGAGTACATCGCGCAAAGCAAACGTATCGTTTATATCGCAATACGGAAACGTGTCAGAAGGAATAAGCGCACCAGACTCTGTTGAAGCAGAAAGCACAACAGGAAGGCGCTCATCATAATCAGAAATCTCTGAGAGAATATACACTTTATCGCCTGAACGACGAATGGTTCTGAACGATACGTTCATACACGTTCCTCTTCCCTCGCGAAAAATAAGGACTGCTAGGGATTAATTCAACTACAGAACATCTGCATCAAATTGACCCCTAAGAATCCATTATCGCCTATTATCAGACATCCCGGCGGCACGTGTTGAAATCTTTAACCGACTAGTCTTTTGCTTCGAGGAAAATCTTTCGTGTAACAAAGTTCCAAACAGCAACTATAAAGGTAACCACAATCTTTGAAAGACGATAGTCAATATAGAGAAAATCTACCATTAACCACATGAAAACGTCGTTAATAATCAGACCGATGATAGAAAGTACAACAAAGATAATGAATTCACGCCTGCGACTCATATCGTCTTTGCGTTTAAAGACAAAGCGCATAGACGCAAAATAATTGAAGATCACGGAAATAATGAACGAAACCGTGGTACTTATTAAGTAAGGAACACCAAATACCTCAGTAAGAAGCACCATAAAGCCATAGTCAATGACAAAGGCAATAACACCCACAATGCCAAATTTCATAAACTGAGCCAGCAGTTTCTTCAAAAGAATCTCCTTGCAAAACGGGCAGTTCTCCAGAACCTTACGGTTTGCTTGCCGTGGTTTGTAAGCAGACGGTCCAAGCAAGCAGGCGGCTTAAACCAAGTGCCTCCCAAATACGTAACCTTAGT
>URMQ01000065.1 GCA_900548955.1 uncultured Eggerthella sp.
AGGCGACACTCAAAGATATGGATAAAGAAACCGATCGCCTGCGTGCGTTGCGTGATGAATGCTATAAGCGCTTTGCCACTTATTCAGTGGTGCGTCCAACAGTTCAGGTAGAAAAAGGAAGCGCTGCTTTTGCTCCCCATGTAGTAAATGTAGTAGTAAAAGACATAGAAAGTGAAACGCTTATTATGCAGCTTGACCGTCAAGGCGTTTGCGTTTCTGGTGGGTCTGCCTGTGCTTCGCATGATTTGAATCCTTCACATGTTTTAAAAGCGCTGGGAATTTCTCGAGATGAAGCTTTAGGCGCTCTACGTCTTTCATTTGGTCGAGATACTACCGTTCAAGATCTTGATCGATTCTTTTCCTCTTTCGATGAAGTTATTCGAAAGTTTGCGAAATAAGATATCAGCATATTTCAGATTGAATACAGGCGCAGGCGTACAGGAAAAGGCAAGGTAGCGGATGGAACTGGTAAGTCAGCATAATCACACTGACATGACCAACCACGGTCATGGCAGTATTGAGGAATTAGTAGCACAGGCTCATAAGGTTGGCATGACTAATATTGCGGTAACAGAACATTATCCGCTTACCCATGAGGTTGATCCTCGCGATTATGTGTCTATGCCTGCATCTCGCTTACAAGAGTATATTGACCGCATTAAAGCCCAACGCGAGTTGTATCCCGATATGGAGATATTGGTAGGCTGTGAGCTTGATTGGTTAGGTGATGGCGAAGATCGCGAATTCATCGATGAATCGTACGAGCCGTTTGACATTATTTTAGGGTCGGTTCATTTTCTTGATTTATGGCCATTCGATGATCCGGCTCAGCGGGGATATTGGGACGAAGTGGGACCAGACTACATTTGGCGTCGCTACTTTGAAGTATGGTGTGAAGCGGTAACGTCAAAGGTTCCCTTTACGGTGATGTCGCACCCTGATCTGGTGAAAAAGTTCAATCGCATGCCAAGCTTTGATCCGCTACCGCTTTTCAAGGAAGCGGCGCAAGCAGCTGCAGAGGCTGAGCGCATGGTTGAAGTTAATACTTCGGGTCTTACCTATGCGTGCAAAGAAATGTTTCCTTGTCAGGACCTGCTTCGGGAATTTAATCGCGCGGGTGTTCGCTGCACTATTGGCGCAGACGCGCATCAGCCTTCTAAAGTAAATCAATTTATTGAAGAAGGGTATCGCTGGATGTATGAAGCAGGATATCGCGAGGTGAGTGTCGTTCGTCCCGATGGAGATATTAGGACCATTTCTCTTGCTTAGTACGGTCTGTTCAAGTATGTCGTAGGTATACCATATAAAGGATGCTACAGAGTCAGAGAACTTCTAGCGAATTCAAAACGGTATAGACGAAAGAGGGTATTGCTATGCCAGAGCAAGAAACGTCTCTTAAGCGCAGCGATGCGGCAACGCTCGCTTCTCAAAACACTACGCTGTTAGTAGGGGAATTGGAGAGAGCGCTGTTATGTAAAATGCCTGCAGATGATGCCTGTTCTTGGGATCGAACAGGGATGCTGGTAGGAAATCCGCTTGATATCGTACAGGGTGTAGCAATTGCGCTTGACCCAACACTTCCTGCGCTTAAGGTGGCAGAGCAAGCAGGCGCTAATGTTTTGGTAACGCATCATCCTGTTTTTCTTGAGGCGCCTACTTCGTTTCTTCCTGCTTCAATTCAGGGTCATACTCCTGGTTCTGTTGTTCGCTATGCTTGTGAACATGGCATAAGTATTATGTCGTTTCATACCGCTCTTGATGTTTCGCGGGAAGGTTTGGCAGCACTTCCCGAATTGTTGCGCTTAAGAAGTGCAGGGGTGTTAGAACCTCTTGAATCTGATGATGCAAAAGGGTTTGGTTGTATCTGTGAACCTAGTGACGAAGATCAGGTTTCGCTACGTCATTTAAGTGCGCGATGTGTTTCAGTATTTGGATCTCATCCTCGGGTATGGGGTCCTTCTGATAAAACCATAAAGCGTATCGTTACCAGTGGCGGATCGGCGGGATCTATGGTGGATGCCTGTTTGAGTCAGGGCATTGAATGTCTTATTTGTGGTGAAATTAAATACCACGAGGCGCTTGATGCGTCACTTTCAGGGCTTTCTATTATTGAATTAGGCCATGATGTGTCAGAATTTCCGTTGTGTGCTGTACTTGCTACTCACGTACAAGCGGCAGGTGTGGCAAAAGAACGTATTACTATGATTGATCAGAAGGACAATTGGTATACACCAGAATCCTCCCGTCGCTAATAGTTTTGAGATAACGTATAGGGCAATTAGTACTAAAGAAAAGAAAGGCTTACGGCAGATGAACGCTACCGAACACGACATTGCAATTCTTCGTAAACTCCAAGAGGCAGACCGTAAGGTACTTTCTGCAAAAAAAGAATTCCAGAATCTTCCTCATCGCAACGCAATTCTTGAAGCTCGTACTAAAAAGGACGAAATACTGAAGAAAAAAGTACAGGTTCAAGACATGCTTGATAACGAAGAAGGCAAGCTTAGCTCTCTTGTTCAGGAAGATGAGCAGCTTGCGGTAAAGCAGGATGAAATCACCACTGAACTAGCAGAGGTTCAGGGTGACTATCGTGCGGTAACTTCTAAGACTCGTGAACTTGATGGCGTTCGTAAGCGTCGTGAAAAAGTAGCACTTGAATTAAGTCGCGTAGAAGAACAGGTAAACAAGATCAATCCCGTTATGAAGCAAATCATGGCTGCGCTTACTGCCATGGAAGAAAAGGAACAGCAGCTTGTTGAATCGTTTCAGAAAACAGGCGGTTCTCTTCGTATGGTGATAGACGAAGGCGAAAAGATTCGTACCGAACTCGCTTCAATGATTGATCCGGCATTGCTTAAAGTGTATGAACAAACGCTTGATCGTTGTGGCGGTGTTGCTCTTGCAGATTTAGTTGATAACTCTTGTGGGGCATGTCGTAGTTCGTTTGATTCAAGCCGTATGAGCAAGATTCGTTCAGAAGCACCGATAGCCACCTGTCCTTCATGTCGTCGCTTACTTATTGTTGAAGAGTAGGGTAAAAGTAGCTGGCGATATTGAATAAGAAGATGAAATAGAGCGCATATACGCAAGAATATCGAGGCGCGCAAGGCTTTTGGAAAACGTAAGGAGCATGAACGCTATGAAGCTTGTTACGAGGGAAGACCAAGAAGAACAGGAACATACCAGGCTTTCAAGTGAAGCTGCGTTTTCTGACGAAACGGAAGGACGCAGATTTTCTACCGAAGGCGATATTTATCGCAGTGAATATCAGCGTGACCGCGATAAGATTTTACACACAAAAGCGTTTCGTCGCTTGTCTCATAAAACTCAGGTGTTTTTAGCACCTCAGGGCGATCATTATCGCACTCGTCTTACTCATACACTTGAAGTTGCTCAGATTGCTCGTACGATTGCACGTGCACTTGGCTTGAATGAAGACTTAACTGAGGCTATTGCGTTAGGGCACGACCTAGGCCATACGCCTTTTGGTCATGTGGGAGAGCAAGCTATTTCTGCATGTCTGGCTAAGCATAAAGGACTAGATCCTGAATTGCCCGAAAATAAAGTACTGTACCGCCATAATATCCAAAGCTTGCGCGTTGTTGATGTTATTGAAAATAACGGCAAGGGCTTGAACTTAACTGCTGAAGTGCGTGATGGCATCGTGTGTCATACGGGTTCTCAGCGAGCCGAAACGCTTGAGGGTCGTATTGTGGCAACGGCTGACCGTATCGCTTATGTTAATCACGACATTGATGATGCTATTCGAGCTGGTGCTCTTGAAGAAAAAGATTTACCTGTATCAACTCATAGAGTGCTTGGGGAAAATCATTCCACAAGAATTCAAACGCTCGTACACGATATGATTGAAACATCAGCAAAGGCTGATGACATTACTATGAGCCAGCCCGTTTGGGATGCCATGATGGAGTTGCGCTCGTTTTTGTTTGATCATGTCTACACCTCAGAACCTGTCATGATTGAGGTTGCTAAGGCAAAGCATTTAATCGAAGATGTTTTCGATTACTTTGTTCGTCACTACGATAAAGTCCCTCAAGATTTGAAAGCTATTTCTGGCGGAGATCCTCTGCGTGCAGTAACGGATTACGTTGCTGGTATGACCGATAGGTATGCACGAAGCTTCTTTATGGATATGTTCGTTCCTCATACCTGGAATCATTAATCCAGACGAATCTTGCAAGCTGCACCTAATAGCTCTCGTCAATCATATTTTGATGATTGGGGAGCTATTTTGTGATGGATTTCATTTCGCTAGGGGATAAAACGATTCCTTTAACTTTTTGAGCGCGGTTCAATAAAAGCGTGCTATGCTTTCTTGCGCTATGAATGAGGATATACAACAGTCAAAAACAACCGATACCGATCAAGGAACTAGTACCCAAGAGAGTTTTTCCGATCAAGCTTCAAGTAATGCTTCTGCAGAAAATTTTTCTGTGAAGGCTCGTGAAGTTTTAAGCGCGGCATTGCCAGTAATGTTGGGCTATGTATTTTTAGGTATTCCTTGCGGCATTTTATGTCAGCAGGTAGGACTTAGTGCATTGCAGGTATTTTTGCTGTCGATGCTGTTTTATTCGGGTGCTGGGCAGTACATGATTCCTAATATGTGGTTAGCAGGGTCTCCTGCGCTTGCCATTATTGCTTCAGTGACACTAGTGAATTCCCGTCAGCTTCTTTATGGAGCTTCACTTTCGCGTTTTTGCGGCGAAGCAAAAAAGAAGCTTTCGTTCTTGTTCGGCGCAACGGTTACCGATGAATCCTTCGCGGTAAATTTGGGTCGCTTTGAAAAGGGCACCTGGAGTGTTGGTAGGGCAACAGCGGTTAATATTTGCTGTCAGACTACCTGGGCACTCGCGAATGCTGCTGGGGTAATTCTGGGTTCACTCTTAACGGTTCCCAGCGCCTTAGCGTCATTTGCGATGACCAGTATCTTCTTATGCTTGCTCTTTTCGCAAAAAGGAACCAAAGCCAATATCGCTGCAGCACTTATGGCGGTACTCGGCGTGTTCGTTTGTAAGTGTCTTGGTTTGAGTGGCCCTGCAATTTTGATTGGTGCCTTGATTGGCGTAGCAGCAGGCATTGTGGTGGCTCGTAAAGGGGGTGAGGCTCATGTCATGGACTGATTTCGCCTTCATTGGTTTAGCTTGCGCGCTTACCATTTTGATATTCCGAGTAGTTCCCGTTTTTGCCTTGCGTGGGCGTGATCTACCTGGATGGCTCTCTCAGGCACTTGCCTTTATTCCTCCTGCAGCTTTTGCTGCTTTGATCGCTAACGATTTGCTTTCGCCTGATATGTTTGCTGCGGGGTTGTGGCCTGGTGCTTTGCCGTTGGTTGCTGCTGCGGTAGTTGTTGTAGTTGCTCTGAAAACTAAATCGTTAGTGTGGTGTATTGTGGCAGGCGTAGGCTCCTACGGGCTTTTATTGCTTATCTAGTCGCAAGAAGCACTTTGTTGTTTCCACGCATATAAGAAACTTTCTTTTCGTGATGATCTTTTGCTTAACTGCATAAAATTTATCTATACAAAAAAGTTAGCCATAAGTAACATTTATCACTAGTATAAAAACTTCCAGTTTTTATACTTCACGGTATGTGGCATATCATGGCCTTTTTGCGTTTGCTAAAAGGATTATGGGCCGTCTATCCTGGACGGTCTTTTATGTGTAGGGATGTTAGCTATGGCTTACATCTGCCGCTAGAGCTAGGAAGAGCTTTTTGTAAAGAAGGATGGTAAAAGAAAGGAGCGTGAAGATGCGGCATATGCAAAAGACAGCATCAGGGAAATATACTCGTACCTTATTTGCTATTTTGCTAACAATTGTTTTAGCGGTGGGTCAGCTTCCTGTTTATGCGTTTGCAGTTGATGACGAATTGCAGTCTGTGAGTACAGAGCAGGATGTTACGCAGAATGATTCTGCTAATACGGATCAAGAGTCATCAGATCAATCTTCAGGAAGTATAGAGTCCTCCGATAATATCGAAGTAAATGATGGGCAGCAAAGTACAGATGATGATCTAGGTAGCGGTCAGTCTTCCGATGAAGATCCAGAAGGCAGTCAAAATGAACATATGGCTCCTTCTCAAGATGCCGATAAAGCAGCATTTCCTAACGAGGAAAGTGAAACTACTAACAATACTGGCATTGAATTATTGGGAAGTTTTTCTAATGTAAAGTCTAGGACTGCTCCCAGTTCTTCGTTTGAGGGGAGTTTGGAACCGGGCACGTATACAATAACGGCCAATCTCTACGTTGGAGCCGATCAGGCGCCAATTGGCGTGAACGTGTATCTAGGCGATACGAACTTCCCACCTATTAGCCCCCAGAACCTCAACGCGACGCTTGTCGTTGACGATACAGGCGGCATGAAGCTTACCATACCGGTGAAACAGGAGATTTTCACTCTTCAGGAAATTGGCGATGGTGAGGGTATCCATGTTGAGTCTGTTGTACGCGGTGGCAAGATCGACTACATGGGAAGTGCGCCCGAAGTTATAAAGTACACTGATCGCATTACAGAGATTACGGCGTCTCTGGATAATACGGGCGGTGCCTATTCGTTTGGGAACTGCAAAGAGTATCCTGCGATTCTTGATGCGGACAAGGACTGGACCATACATCTAGCGGTCGATTTCGAAAGTGCCGTCAAGCAAGTTGAGGGTGATTTCGAGCAGACGTTCACCGATAAGAGCACTGGCATCTCCATTGCCGTAAAGGCCGAAGAAGGGTCTTCATCTATCGCGCAGCTTCAAAATGCGGAGTTCTCTGTTTCCGAGGTTTCCGAGGGTGAGACTTTCGATGCTGCCAAAGGAGCATTGTCAAACGCTTTTACGAGCGCCCCGAAATTTACTCTTTACGAAATTGATCTTGTTTCTAATGGGCAAAGCGTGACACTGGGTGATGATGCTACGGCGACTCTGTCAATTCCAACCGATGTTGCTGGGGCATCACTTTATCGCATTGACGGCGCGACTGCTTCCAATACAGGGGCTACGCTTTCCGAGGGTGTGCTGTCTGTTGACGGAAAGGAACTCGGACAGTTTGCTGTTGTCGATTCTGCGGGTGTGACGGCGTGGTCTGGCGTGAAAACCCTGAGTGGGACAGGAGATACCGAAGGTGTTTCGTTGACGTATCGAACAACGGGGTTCTTTGAAAACAATTACTTCTACATCCCCTTCGAAACGCTCGATCAATATGGTGTGTATAACGCATATTTCTCGAAGGTGATGCAGGGCAATGCCTATGACACGAGTGCTGCGCTTGTCGAGGAGACGGGAACTTACGAACAGGCTGAAATTGAGGGTATGTACGCGCTTGGCCTGGACATGGACATGTCGTTTTCCCCGGGAGCCAATGAACAGCATGCTCCTATGTCGGCGTTTGGTAGCATATTTCAAACTTCGCTGACCGGCACAGTTCCTGCTTCAAGCGCTGCGTCTATATATCTAGTTTCTGGAACGGTTGGCGAAGGGATGACCTCGATTGAGAAGATCGACGCATTCGTATCGGGTGGCACCGCGTCTTTTGATATAGCTGAGTTTGGCAAGGATATGTCCTCTTCGTGGCAGTCTGCGTTTATCCCCATATGGAATGCCGCAAGCGGATGGGACGGTCGATACGACACGATGAAGCCCGATGAGTGTGGGTGGAAGGACTCTACTGAGCTTGCCTATATCGTCGTTGTAAGCGAAGCGCCCGAAATGGTTGACAAACCTGTTGCCGCAACAGGGCTCGTCTACAACGGTGCGGAACAGACGGGCGTTGCCGAGGGTGAGGGCTATGAGCTCTCTGTCAGGCCATCCGCGACAGCTGCAGGCGATTATGCAGCACAAGCTACACTGAAGGATGGCTACGTGTGGTCGGATGGCACGACTGACCCCGTGACCCTCTCTTGGTCCATCGCGCCGGCAGAGCTGACGGCAACGTATGCCGGTGGCGAAGTAGCCGAAGGAGACGCCCCCGAATTCAGCGTCGAGGTAAGCGGGTTCGTGAACGGTGAATCTGCCGAGACGGCGGCGGGCTACGAGGCGCCGACCGTGAGCCTTCCTGACGGTGTGACGGCTGACTCGCTGATTGCCGGCCAAACCTACGAGCTCACCCCTGTGGGCGGAAAGGCCGACAACTACACGTTCAAGTACGCTGCCGGCACGCTGAAGGTGACCGAAGCCAAGAAGACTCTCAGTCCCGGCACCTACACCATCACGGCGAATCTGCAAATGCCCGCTGAATACAACCCCATACTTCCTGTGGCGGTATACCCGAACAACCCGAACAACCCCTTCTCGGATAACAAGGGCAACGCGCCCGTGCTCGACGAAAACGACGCATCTGAAGTCTCGAATGCCATCCCGATGAGCCCGCTTTCCATGAACGCGCAGCTCATCGTGGGCAAAGATGGCACGAAGACGTTGGTGCTGCCCATCAAGAACCCCGTGTTCACCACGCAAGACCTGGGCACCTGCTCTGAGCTTTCCAACGTGAAGGTGGAGCGCGTTGCTCCTGCTGACGCGTCTGCATGGGACTACGGCAAGTACGATACGCGCATTCACATGATGTCT
>URMQ01000066.1 GCA_900548955.1 uncultured Eggerthella sp.
GGTCGGCCTTGGCGCTAAACGTTGGCTGATTGTTGGTCCTGTAAGTATTCAAATTTCAGAATTTGCAAAGATTGCCTTTGTATTAATGGCGGCACGAATTGCGCAAGATTATCGCGAAGGTGCCCTAGATTTGTTTTCTGCCTTTAAGCAGGCAGTTATCTATATAGTGCTTCCTTTGGGTTTTTTGTTTTTCACGCAGTCTGACTTAGGAACCACTCTTATTTGTTGTGTCGGTCTCGTTGTAGTGATTACCCTTTCTGGCGTACCTGGAAGAATGATTGCAGGTATTTTTGCTGTCGGTATTGTGCTTGTTTTGCTTTCCATTCTTATTTCAAGCTATCGATCAGACCGCCTATTTAACTTTTTAGATCCTTGGGCAGACGAACAAGGAACGGGCTATCAATTGATTCATTCCTATAAGGCGCTTGCAGCGGGCGGTCTCTTTGGTGTAGGTATTGGTAATTCGTACGAGAAATTACAATACTTACCTGAAGCAGAAACTGACTTCATTTTTGCCATTATTGGCGAAGAGCTTGGCTTGATTGGCGCATTGCTAGTAATTTGCGCTTTTCTGATATTCCTTCGTGGTGGTTTTATGATTGCTAGTCAATCGAAATCAATGTTTAGTGGCTTTGTTGCAGCGGGCCTTACCACGATGATTGTATTTCAGGCGTTTTTGAATATTCTTTGTGTTGTTGGCCTGTTTCCAACAACGGGTAAGCCACTTCCTTTCATTTCTTCAGGTGGATCTTCTATGATTTCATCCTTATTGCTCGTTGGCATTATCTTGGCTATATCCTTTGATTCTCATAATGAAGATGAGTATCGCCAGCGTCGTGAAAGTTTGCATGTGGTATCTACTTATTCGCAACCTCAACGACAAGGATCGACGGTGCACGATACGGCACCACGCTTAAGCCGAACGGCTCATCCTTATCGGGGAAACGCTTTGCAGAATTCCTTCCGTGTAATAGGCGGTAGCGGTATTCGTAGTAGCGAAAAGCACGAAAATGCGTTATATAACAATTCAGTGTATGAATCTTCGTTTAATTCGTCATATAGAAATTCGGCATATGGCGGTTTGCCTGTTAGCCCTTCTGCCTATGCTGCAGAGTCCCGATTCCATCGGGTGTCAAGGAGGTAAGATAACTAATGCGCATTGTTTTGTCGGGTGGTGGAACTGCTGGCCATATTAATCCTGCGCTTGCTCTTGCAGAAGTTCTGGAAGAGCGTGGTCATGAGGTATTTTTTGCGGGTACTCCAACGGGGGTAGAAAAGCCACTTGTAGAAACGGCAGGTATTCCGTTTAAGGGTTTTGAGGTTTCTGGCTTTGACAGAAGTCACCCTCTAACGCTTGCTAAAGCACTAAGAAAACTTTCCCATTCCGCCAATCAGGCAGGAAAATGGTTTACCGAGATTAAGCCTAATGCTGTTGTAGTGTTTGGTGGATATGCATGCCTGCCATCAGGGCGTGCAGCGAAGGCAGCTCGTGTTCCCTTGATTATTCATGAGCAGAATTCTGTTATGGGCATGGCAAATGATTATTTGTCGAAGTATGCTGCGGCTGTTTGTCTTACTTATGGTTCAGCGGGACGAACGGTTAAAGATCAAACAAAAGTTATCGTAACGGGCAATCCTGTTCGCAAGTCGGTGCTTGAAGCAACAAAAGAAGAAGGTAGGCAATATTTAGGCATTCCTGAAGATGCCACTATGCTGTTGGTGTTTGGTGGTAGCTTAGGTGCTCGCCATATTAATACTGCTCTTACAGAATTAAAAGACAAGTTGCTGGCGCTTGATAACGTGTATGTGGTTCATATTACAGGGCCAAAAGAATACGGCACAGTATGCGAAGATTTGGCATTAAGCGATGAAGAGAAAAAGCGCTATATCGTAAAAGACTACGAAGATAATATGGGAGCGGTTCTTGCTGCAACTGATCTGGTGGTTTCTCGTGCGGGCGCTTCGTCTTTAGCAGAAATTTCTGCGCGCTGTATCCCTGCTATTCTGATTCCGTTCCCATATGCAACCGCAGATCATCAAACAGCTAATGCGCAAGAATATGTTGAGCGGGGAGCCGCTATTCTTATTTCGGATGATAAAGTTGAAAGTGAAGAATTCTCTAATAGCGTTCTTGGGTTGCTGAAAGATCCTCAGATCCGAGAAGATATGAAGATGGCAGCGTCCACGTTCGGAACGGTGGACGCAGCATCGCGCTTGGCGGATGTGGTTGAACTTATGATGAAGACCAAAGGGCCAAAACGTATAGAAAATGGTCAAAATACCGAAGAAAATGAAGAAGATACTGATTTTGACGAGCTAGAAGATAACTCCGCCGAAAGAGAAACGAATGAAAACACTCAAAGCGCCGAAGATGCTGATGAGGCAAGAGACACTGAAGGTGCCGAAGAAGGAGAAAAAGTTTCAAAAAAACTAGAAGCATAGGCTGAAGAGAGTGTAAATATCAAGCAATAAGTAAAGCTGAAACCAGGAAAGCTTTTAGTGAAAGCTGAAGGTGATTTCGCGAATACTGTGTGTTTGTGAAGTAAGCCTTAGGTATTTTATACAATAAGGGGCAATCTCAAGGAGGATGTCCGTGACAGACAATCGTATTAAGAACGTACATTTTATTGGCATTGGTGGCGTAGGCATGAGCGGTATTGCTCGTGTTGCAAAGGAACAGGGCTTGGAAGTATCTGGTTCCGACCTGCGTGAAAGCCGTTATACTCAGCAGCTCCGTGAAGCTGGCGTGAATGTTTTTATTGGCCAAAAGGCATCTAATTTAGATGACATCAACCCTGATGTCGTAGTAATTTCTACTGCAATCTTGGATACGAATCCTGAATTACAGGAAGCAAAACGCCGTGAAATTCCAATTTGGCATCGTGCAAAGATGCTTGCAGAACTAGGGCGAGGTCGCCGCACGCTTGCGGTAGCAGGTACTCACGGCAAAACCACTACATCGTCCATGCTTGCTTCCGTAATTGATGGTATGGGATTTGATCCTACTTTCCTTATTGGTGGAATTGTACGTGCCTACAACTCCAACGCGCACTGCGGCAAAGGTGACTACTATGTAGTAGAGGCAGACGAAAGCGATAAGTCATTTACGTATCTCGATCCCGAATCGGTGCTTGTTACCAACATCGAAGCAGATCATCTTGATCACTACGAAGATCTTAATGAAATATATCGCTTGTTTGGTGATTTCATGTCTTCGGCTCACGAAGATGGCTGCTGTGTAGTGTGTGGTGAAGACAAAGCTTTAGTTGAAGTAGCAAACAAAACAGGTCGCAAGGTGCTGACTTACGGTTTTGATGAAGCTTTTGATACGGTAATCTCTGACTACTCCGTGGATGGCGTTTCTACTTCTTTTACCGTTACCCTTCCTAATGGCAAAGCGCTTAGCTGTCGTTTGAAACAAAATCCAGGCAGACACAACGCCCTTAATGCTGCAGGGGTACTCACTCTGCTTATGACGCAGGATTTCGATGTAGAAAAGGCAGCAGAAATTCTAGGAGATTTTACGGGTGTTCGTCGTAGGTTTGACCTGGTAGGTAAAGCGTGTGGTATTACCATTCTTGATGACTATGCACATCATCCAACTGAAATTGCAGCAACAATTGCTGCTGCAAAAAGTCTAGATTTTAAGCGCGTTTGCGTGGTCTTTCAGCCCCATCGCTATTCACGCGTAAAGCTGTTTACAGAGGTTTTAAAGGATGAATTTGCCGCCGCATTTGATCAGGCGGATTTCGTGGTGTTTATGAATGTGTATTCGGCGGGCGAAACACCAGTTCCAGGTGTCACGGGTGCTACGTTTATGCAGCCTGTACTAGATCATGTGCAAAATCCTAACAAGCTTGTTTATATTAGCCGTCGTATGGCGTTGGTTCCTTACCTGGAAAAAAATCTAGAGGATGGGGATTTAATTATTACGATGGGTGCTGGTGACGTAACAGGTGTCGGTCCTGAATTGCTTGCAGCGCTTCAGGAGAGCGAAAAGAGCAACGCTTAATGGCAGCTCGTCATGCTTCTGAGTTGGAACTGATGCGTTTCGACGATGATTTCGAAGGAACAATTCGCCTTGATGAACCCATGGCTCGTCACACTACCTATCGTATAGGTGGTCCTGTGCGTGCTTTTGCGGAGGTTAACTCTATAGCCGCATTGGGCGCTTTATTAAAGGTGTGCAGTAACGAAAATCTATCCTGGTTCGTTACGGGCAAGGGATCGAATCTTTTGGTCTCTGATGAAGGTTATGATGGCGTAGTTATAGCCCTTGCAGGTGATTTCCGTTCATGGCGCTTTGATGATAAAGCACAGCATGTGGTGGTTGGTGCAGGCACTATGCTTTCACGTTTGGTACAAGAAGTATTCCACCATGGTTATTCTGGCATGGAATTTGCAGTGGGAACTCCCGGTACTGTTGGTGGAGCCTTGGTGCAGAATGCGGGCACACGCAAAGATTGGATAGGTTCGCGGGTGGTTTCGGTAACTACGTATGAAGAACAAACTGGTCTTAAACGCTATGCTGCATCGGATTTATCGTGGGGGTATCGCCAGTCATCGTTTTCTCCTCGGGAAGTTATTGTTGAATGCGAATTGAAGCTTGAACGTGCATTTTCGGGGAATATTCATGAACGAATGAGCACGTTGCTTTCTCGTCGTAAGGAAAGCCAGCCTCTTGAATACCCTTCGTGTGGAAGTGTTTTCAGAAATCCCGAAGATACTTCGGCAGGAGCACTTATTGAAAGTGTGGGGCTTAAAGGGAAAAGGTGTGGAGGAGCATGTATTTCCGAAAAACATGCTAACTTCATTGTTAATACTGGTAATGCATCGGCTCAAGATGTGTTGGCATTAATCAAGATGGCACGAGAAGAAGTAAGGAGGCGTTATGGCATCGAACTCGAGACGGAGGTCCGCTTCCTCGGCTTCAAGGGTAACGTCTTCGAGGAGTAGGTCATCAGCGCGTCCAGCTACCGTAAAAGGCAGACCTAGTCAGGGAAGATCGCCTCGTAGAGGCTCGTATTCTTCAAGATCTTCTGTTTCTTCACGTGGCACTGTGGGGCGCGGTGGCGCTACAGGGCGTACTTCTCGCGCACAGGCAAATTCATACGGTCAGGCAGATCAGCCGCTTCGTTCGGTAAGTGTTTCTGATGTGCGCAACGCTGCTCGCTATCGTTCAAAGCGTGCGGCACGTCGAGTGCCTATGGTGTTTATTACAATTGTGGCAGTTATTGCGCTGCTTGCAATTGGTGGAGTAGTTCTTACTAATTCGGGAGTCTTTACGGTTCGTCAAGTTACCGTGTCGGGAGTTTCGCATATTACTTCAGAAGAAGTAACGAATTTAGCAGCGGTTCCCGAGGGAACAACGTTGCTCAATGTTGATGCGAATGGCATTTCTTCTCGCATGGCTTCGAATCCTTGGGTTCAAAGCGCAAATGTTGAAAGAGTATTTCCGGACACATTAAACTTGCATGTTACGGAGCGCACAATATCTGCCGTTGTTTCTGTCACTGTTGATGAATCGAATACGGTTGAACGTTGGGCGCTGGCTTCTGATGGCATGTGGCTTACAGAATTGCCTGATCAAAATAGCGCTGAAGGACAGGCGCTTCCCGCATCGGTTTATGCGGATTCAGCGAATGCTCTCGAAATTACCGATATTCCTTATGGGTCTTCTCCAGAGGCGGGAAAATACTGCAATAATGCCAATGTGGAAAATGCTTTATCTATTATTGATGGTATGACAACAGAATTAGCCGATCAGATCAAGAGCGTTTCGGCTGCAAGCAGTAATTCCACTACGCTTACATTGGACAATGGGGTAGAAATTGCCTTTGGCGATTCGCAAGATATTAGAGATAAAGAACGGGTATGTCTTGAACTATTGAAGCAATATGAAGGGAAGATATCCTATATCAATGTACGAGTTGTGAATAAACCGGTATGGAGGTCGATGTAATCCCTGATATTGACGGTGTTGTTTTGCAAACCGCAATCCATTGTGTAAAATAATCAAGATGTCCAAACTAAGGGCTTGCCCTTAAGTAGGATAGCGCTGAAATGAAACTGAAAGCGAGCAGATATGCAACAGATTCTTGGCTCTGACAACCTCGCGGTAATCAAGGTAGTCGGTGTTGGCGGTGGCGGCACGAACGCGGTTAACCGAATGGTTGAAGCTGGCATTAAAGGTGTCGAATTTATCGCAGTTAATACGGATCGCCAAGCACTTATGCTTTCCGATGCGGATAAAACTATTCATATTGGAGAAGAAATAACCCGAGGTCTTGGTGCGGGTGCAAACCCTGAAGTGGGTTGCCAAGCAGCTGAAGAATCTCGTACGGAAATTCGCGAAGCACTTGCAGATGCAGATATGGTTTTTGTTACTGCAGGCGAAGGCGGCGGTACTGGTACTGGTGCAGCTCCTGTTGTTGCAGAAATTGCTCGCGAAGAAATTGGCGCGCTGACGGTAGGTATCGTAACTAAGCCTTTCAGCTTCGAAGGCCGCCTTCGTCGCAACCAAGCAGAACAGGGGATTGATTTTCTTGCCCAGAAAGTAGATACGCTGATTGTTATCCCTAACGATCGTTTGCTTGAAATTGTTGAAAAGAAAACCAGTATGCTGGATGCATTCCGCATTGCAGACGATACGCTTCGTCAGGGTATTCAAGGTGTTACCGACCTTATTACTATTCCTGGTTTGATTAACCTTGACTTTGCAGACATTCGCACCGTTATGAAGGATGCGGGCACGGCAATGATGGGTATTGGCATTGCTTCAGGCGATTCTCGTGCATTGGAAGCAGCTGAACAGGCAATCAATTCCAGCTTGCTTGAAACCTCTATCGCAGGCGCATCACGTATTCTGTTCTCTATTGCTGGTGGCCCTGAGCTTGCCTTATCTGAAGTTGATGAAGCTGCTCGAGTGGTTGAAGCGGTGGCAGACGAAAACGCTAATATTATTTATGGTCAGATTGTTGATCCTGATCTGGGCGATACTATTCGTATCACCGTTATCGCAACTGGCTTCAAGGCAACCAACAACCAGGCTTCTATGGACTTCTCTCGCCGCGACAACATGTTTGCTTCGACTGCTCCTGCCCAGCAGGCACCAGCGCCAAAACCTGTTCAGAATCAGCGTCCGCTGTATCCTTCTGAACCGCGCTTTGCAGATGAAGACTACATCCCTGATTTCTTGAAGCGTCAATAAGTACAGTTCTATTTTGTTTTGCTTGAAGCTTTACAAAATGTAGATTAAAGAAGTATTTAGCTATGAATTCGACCCTTGCTCTTCCGCATCCTACGTTAGACAAGGGTCGTTTTGCGTCTATTGAGGCATATACCGACAATGAGCTTTTTGCGCAGACGGGGCTTCGTATTGCTTTTACTACTCGAAAAGGGGGAGTAAGTAAGGGCTCTTATGAATCGCTTAATCTAGGCACGCACGTACACGATGATGCCTTAGCAGTTAAAGAGAACCGCCGCCGTGTTCTTGAAGCATTTGCTTCTCCTGAAATACCACTTATAGTTCCTAATCAAGTTCATGGTGATACGGTTTTGTCGATTAATGGGCAAACCGATGTCTTAAAATCTCTTCTTGATGTCGCTCGAGGTGCCGATGGCCTAGTGGTAGGCGTTCCTGGCGTTGCTGCATTGCTTTGTTATGCAGACTGCGTTCCCGTGATTATCGTTTCTCCTACGAAACGCTTTGCTGTTGTTCACGCGGGTTGGCGCGGGGTTGCGAATACCATTGCCTGTAAAGCAGTAAGACGTATGGTGCAAGAAGACCTTCCGCTTCTCAGTCGTGATGAACAGGGCAATATCAACTTTGCACAGGAGGGCTTGGGTGCTATTTCTGAAGACAGTACTGATGTCCGTTTACCTCATTTTTATAATGTTTATATTGGTCCTCATATTCACGGGGAATGTTTTGAAACCAGCGCAGAGTTGCATGAACAGTTTATAGAAACATTTGGGCAATCATGTGACGCAGGATATCGTCACATCTCTTTGGCTCAGGCACTTCGTACTCAATTAGTGCAGATTGGCATTATGCCTGATCGTATCTGCGATTTAGGTCTTTGCACAGTATGCAATAATGATGAATTCTTCTCGTATAGAGCACAGTACGGAATTGCTGGACGTCATGGTGCGTTTGCATATTATGCAAAATAGCTCAGTGTTCTATATTCGCGTTATTATCAGATAAGTAAGAAATTAATTGAGGAGACTAGCATGAGCACCGCGACGCGCTATCAACATTTACGCTCAGAACTCGATAGTGAGTGTATTAAAGCAGGAAGAAACCCTGAAGAAGTATTGTTATTGGCGGTTTCAAAAACGGTAGACGTCGATCAGGTTGCCCTTGCTATTCAGGCGGGTGCAACTGCGTTTGGTGAAAATCGTCCCGATGAATTAGTGCGCAAACACGCAGCGTTTCCTGAAGTGGAGTGGCACTTTATTGGAAACATTCAGTCTCGTAGAATCCCCGACATTGTTTCTGCCGCAACGCTTATTCATTCGGTAAGTAAAGAATCTCATTTGGCAAAAATAGATGCTG
>URMQ01000067.1 GCA_900548955.1 uncultured Eggerthella sp.
TATGGCACGGAAGAAAAACACAAAAAAACGCCGGAGCGGTCTGCTGGGCGCACTGATGTGTCGTAGTCGGTAGAAACCGTTTCAGGATTGCAGTTAACAATGATGGTTTCAAAACCAAGCTTCTTCAAAGCAAGTGCTGCATGTACACAGCAGTAGTCGAATTCAATACCCTGACCAATGCGGTTAGGACCGCCACCCAAAATCATAATCTTGCGATTATCAGAAGCAGTGGAATGATCAGGTGCATTGTAAGTTGAATAGTAATAAGCGCTATCCTGCGTACCGCTTACGTGTACACCTTCCCAGGCTTCGGTAACGCCAAGACCCAAGCGATAAGCGCGAATATCATCTTCAGGAATGTTAAGCAATTCTCCTAAGTAACGATCGGAGAAACCATCCTTCTTAGCGGTTGTGAACTGTTCTTCTGGTAACTGTTCACCAGGATGCTCAGAAGCGTAAGCCAGAATAGCCTGCTCTTCTTCAACCAGTTCTTTCATTTCCTGAATAAAGTGAACTTTAATCTTGGTAAGCTCATGCAGCTCTTCAACCGTCGCACCCTTACGCAGTGCTTCATACATAATAAACTGACGCTCAGAAGTTGCCGTATGTAGCATTGCCAACAAATCATCCAAGGACTTGTCATTGAAGTCTTTTACATAACCTAAACCATAGCGGTCTTTTTCAAGGGAACGAACTGCCTTTTGGAACGCTTCTTTGTAGGTTTTACCGATGGACATAACCTCGCCCACAGCGCGCATCTGGGTTCCAAGTTTGTCTTCAACGCCCTTGAACTTTTCGAATGCCCAACGAGCAAATTTCAATACAATATAGTCGCCACCCGCAACATATTTATCGAGCGTGCCATGTTTGCCACAAGGAATTTCGTCAAGCGTAATACCCGTTGCCAACATTGCAGAAACAAATGCAATAGGAAAGCCCGTTGCCTTAGAAGCTAAAGCAGAAGAACGACTGGTGCGAGGATTGATTTCGATAATAATGTCGCGGTCGGTCTTAGGATCGTGTGCCCACTGAACATTGCAGCCACCGATAACTTCAACCTTGTCGACAATCTTGTAGCTCTTTTCCTGCAAACGATCGATGGTTTCCTGCGCGATGGTTTGCATAGGAGCCGCACAAAAAGAGTCGCCCGTGTGAACGCCCATTGGGTCAATGTTTTCAATGGTGCAAACGGTAATCATCTGACCCTTTGAGTCGCGAACAACTTCGAACTCAAGTTCTTCCCAACCAAGAACACTTTCTTCAACCAGTACCTCAGTTACAGGAGAAGCAGCCAAACCACGAGCCACAACGGTACGTAATTCGTCTACGTTGTAGACCAGGCCACCACCCGTACCACCCATGGTGTAAGCAGGACGTAAAACACAGGGATAACCCAAGCGAGAAGCAATTTCTACTGCTTCTTCCACCGTATGGGAAACCTCAGAACGAGCCATTTCGATGCCAAGTTCTGCCATAGTGTCTTTGAAGGCCTGGCGGTCTTCGCCGCGCTCAATAGCGTCTACCTGAACACCGATAACTTTTACACCGTACTTATCCAAAACGCCAAGACTGGAAAGCTCTGCACATAAGTTCAAGGCAGACTGTCCACCCAAGTTAGGCAACAATGCGTCAGGACGCTCTTTGGCAATAATTGCCTCGATGCGCTTAGCATTCAAAGGCTCAATATACGTAACGTCTGCCGTGCCAGGGTCGGTCATGATAGTAGCGGGATTGGAGTTAACCAAAACAATTTCGTAGCCCAGTTGGCGAAGCGCCTTACATGCCTGGGTGCCTGAATAGCCGAATTCGCAAGCCTGTCCAATAATGATAGGGCCGGAACCAATAATAAGAATCTTGTGAACGTCGGTTCGCTTTCCCATGCGACGTCCTTCCTGATCGAAGTACGGACAATACACTAACCAATTATTGTACTCGTTTCGAAGCGCTCCGTCGGCATCGCCGCCTAATTTATTCTATGTTTATATTCAAGGTGGAATTATTTATTTCCACGCAAGACACTTTTGTATTTAACGCAGGCACTAATCACAAGCGCCTGGTCTTGAAGACATGGCTAGGCTAGCTTCGACGAACGGCTGCTCGTGGTATCCATGTCCGCACTTGGCGCTACGCTTGCTCTTCGCATTTGCGAATATAGGCAATCAGGGGATCAAGATATTCGCGCTTGGAGCCGTCAAATCCTTTGCGCATTTGAGCGACGGCATCTAGGTCGCGCTGCGCGGTATCTTTGCCCTTTTCAAGCATATGGAAATAAATGCGCATTGCCACTTTGTCAAAGGACCCTAATTTGCCATATTCAAAACCGCCCTGCGCATAAAAATGAATAAGTTCCTTGTACTGAGGTTCAGGAAACTTATTACGAAAAGCCTGTTCATGGTTTGATTCGGGCCATTCATCACAAGGCATAGGTGTTGCGCCAACACCTAGCACAACAAACTTATCCATAGGATAGCGTTCAAGCTGCTTTTGCAGCCATGTAGCCTTGGTTAGGCCTGCTGCGTGATACCAACTGCAGAAAATTACTTTATCCATAGCCGCTATATCAACGGTATGCACCTGTGCAAAAGGAGTTGCCTCTACACCGAATTCTTCGGCCAGCCATTCTGCATAACGTTTTGTGTGACCTGCTTGAGAACAATAGATAATTGCGATGTTCATAGCTACCCCTTTGCGACCACAACGAAGCTTCATAGAAGACGAAGCCTTTGACAAAAGAGTAGATTATTCGACACGTATTACCATGCTGTAATAGTTAAATCTTTGTAATGATAGAGATTAATGAAAAAAATAGTGACAAAAGCAAGCTCAGGGAAGACGTGCTTCCCTGAGCATCTATTAAACTACACTGCCCACTGAGCGCTTTCATTTTGGAGCGTAACCATCTTTTTGAACAACCCATTTTTCTGCAGCATTAATTCTTTCGGAGCGCCCTGTTCAACAACACTACCCTCTTTAAGAACAACAATCTTGTCAGCATTCATAACGGTACGCATGCGGTGAGCAATTACCATAACGGTTTTGCCAACTAATAAACGACTCAGCGCCTGCTGAACCTGTGTTTCGTTTTCAACGTCAAGACTGGCCGTTGCCTCATCCAGCAAAACAATTGGGGCATTTTTCAGCAATGCACGCGCAATAGAAATACGTTGACGTTCACCACCTGAAAGTTTTGTTCCATTTTCGCCAATGGGCGTCTCGTAACCCTGAGGTAAACGAAGCGCAAATTCATCGCAATTTGCTGCCTTTGCTGCCGCTAACACCTCTTCATCGGTTGCATCACGCCTACCCAAGCGAATGTTGTTCATCACCGTATCATCAAAGAGCAACACGTCCTGGAACACCACGGCGTAGTCGCGCAACAGCACTTCCGGATCCACGTCGGCAACATTTACGCCGCCCACCAAAACAGATCCTGAGCTTGGGTCCCAGAAACGAGCAGCTAACTTTGAACAGGTAGACTTTCCTGAACCAGAAGGACCAACCAGCGCGGTTACTTCGCCTTCGCGTGCCGTAAAACTTACGTTACTCAAAACGGGGACTTCATCCGATTCGTTATAAGAAAAAGAGACATCCCTAAACTCAATCGAATGGTCCTGAGGATTGAAGGTTTCGCTACCCGTCGCCAGCGGTTCTTCATAGAAAGACTTCATGCGTCCAGCTGCCGTCCTTGCATGGAAAAGCTCCGCGATAAGCATGAGTGCCTGATCGAAGGGCGCATAAATGCGAGACACCACCAGCAAGAAGCAAAAGAGTACCATAAACGAGCAACTGCCCTCAAGAATAAACAGGGCACCAGCAATGATGGTACTTGCTATGCCTAGACGAAGCACAATCTGGGCACCATTAACAAAAATCCCCGTTAAAAGTTCTCCTTTGATGGTTTGTTTTTCAGAGGAATCAATATCGTTGTTGATGCCTTCAAGGTATCTTTCAATTTGATTCGTAGCGCGCACTTCACGGACACACTCAAGTGCCTCTTGAATATCGTCAGAAACCTGCAAGTTCTTTTCGCGCGTCGCACGTGAAAGAGGTGCTAACAACTTTCGGCTCGCAAATAACAACACAAACGCTACAGGCACACTCCATAGTGCAGCCAAAGCCAAACGCCAGTCGAAGATAAACAAACCAACCGCCGCAATACCAAGCGTAACGTAAGCACCATAGAGTTCAGGAAGAACATGACTGTAGGCGTGTTCGGTAATTTTGACATCCCCCATAATGGTTTCCGTCAAATCCGCTAGGTCGCGCTTACCAAAGAACGACAAGGGCAACTTGCGCAAACGTTCCGCCAAACCAATACGCTGCCTGCCACTTTCGTTATAAATAACGCCATATTGGTAGTAGTAGGCAAAGTATTCTGCAACGCACAGCAGCACGAAAAACGCAACCAGCAGAACAACAAACGGAACAGTAAAACCAACTGAAGCCAGCTGGGGTAGCCCGCCGAAAAGAGATGGCATAGGAGCTCCCTGGGTATACCCCGCTACCAAAGCATCCATGAGCAAATAGAGCAAGCCAATGCCCATGAAAATAATGAGATTTGCCAAAGCGGTCCATACCGTGCCAAGTTTTACATTGCGCACACCTTCATCAGTGAGCGCATATTTTTCTTTCAGCATTTAATTCACCGCCTTTTCTATAGCAACCTCGCTGCGTGCAATTTTCCATGATGCAGCCTGTTCGTAGTCTGCCCACATTCTTGCGTAGAGCCCCTCATGTGCAAGAAGTTCATCGTGGGTGCCCTGTTCGGCAATGGATCCTTCTGAAAGAACAACAATCTTGTCAGCGTTGCGGACAGTAGATAAGCGATGAGCAATCATAAGAACGGTACGGCCTTGTGTCAGTTCGCTAAATGCTTTTTGAATAAGCACTTCATTTTCGGGATCGGCAAACGCGGTAGCCTCGTCCAAAACAACAATATCTGCCTGCTTCAAAATGGCGCGCGCAAGCATCAAACGCTGTATCTCGCCACCTGAAAAATAAACACCCTTAGTGCCGTAGACCGTGTCAATTCCATCAGGGCACTTCGCCAAAATGTCATCGCATTGCGCAGCATGCAAGGCATCCATAACTTCTTCGCGCGTTGCATCGGGTCTTGCAGCACGGACGTTTTCCAAAATACTTTGCTTGAACAAGCGATTTGCCTGGAAAACAAACGCAACCTTTTCCATCAAAACACGAGGGTCAATAGTGCGCACGTCCACACCACCAACGCGCACGGTGCCCGAACTAACATCCCAAAAACGCGGCACTAACGCTGCGGCAGTAGATTTACCACCGCCCGAAGGCCCCACCAACGCCACCGTAGAACCTGCAGGAACCGTGAAGCTTACCTTTTCTAGTGCGTTGCGTTCTGCTCCTTCGTAGGCAAACGTAACATCTTCAAACGCAATAGAAGCATCTGCAGGATATTCGCACGTGTCTGCCGTTTTAATTTCGGGAGCCGCAAGAATACCTTTAACGCGCTGGAGCGAATCCGCTGCAACCTGAAATGCCTCCGACATAAACATGACGCGCGTCATCGCGGTAGGAATAATGGCCATAAAGATGGAATAGAATGCAACGTTTGCAATAAATGTAGCTATGTTTGTTTCACCTGGCAGCAACAACAGCATGACAGGAATAACGAAGACAACCGCGCCATTAATAACAGCAAGCGAAAGCGACTGCGGAACCTGGCACCATTTCACGGCGTAATCTTGCGCCATGGCGCTGAAATCCTGGATGGCATCATAAAATGCCTTGAATGAATACACGGTTTGCTGAAAAACCTTTACAACAGGAATTCCGCGAACGTATTCTGTGCCTGTTTCGTTCATGCGAACCAGGGCATCTTGATACTTCATCATGAATTCCATACCACGACCGCTCATCATGTATGCCATGCACAAAATTGAAATGAGAACAGGGATAAGACATGCAAGACCAAGGCGCCAGTCAAACACAAAGAAAATGACCAGCATGCCTACGATCATAGCTATCGATCCAGCGGTATCAGGCAGCTTGTGAGCAAGCAGCCCTTCCGTTTCTGAAGCACACCCATCCACTACACGACGAAGCGCACCTGAAGCATGGTTATCGAAATAACCCAATGAAGTATTCATCAAATGCTTGGTTGTTTGCTTGCGCATGTTGGCAGCACAACGGAAAGCCGCCACATGAGTACACATAAGCGCAACAAAATAAACCAGAATTGAAAGAATCGCAAAAATCAAAGCCGCCCACCCATACTGCGCAATTGATGTTGCGGCACTCCAATTTGGTGCGACAGCTAATAAGTCACGCGCTACTAAGAAAATGCAGATATACGGAACAAAGCTGATCAGCATTGAAATTGCAGAAAGAGCACAACCAAGATAAGTAAGGCTTTTTCTGCTCCCTGCAAAATCAAGTAACTGAGAAATGGCGCCTTGTTCCTTTTTCTTTTCCGCCATTTCTTAGACCACCTCCTTTGTTTTATACACGTAAGCACCTTCGGCTTCTCTTGATGGGATTCACCTGATCGAATCACCTTGAATGAATTCCCTCAATTGAAGCTTGATTGTTAGACTTGGTTAACTTACCATGCAAATTAACGAAGACAGTCTCTTGATTAATAAACATGGACGTTTTCGAAAGTTATCCAATACAAAAAAGAAATTCGTTTAGCTTAACTGCCACAGATACCTAAGCTAGCTTAAACGGATCAGGACTAGTAGAAACAGCAATCAGAAACAACAGCTTATGAGTGTCTTATCAAAACATATAGCAGCTCCCCTACTTACTTTTATTGAGCCGCAAATTGAACAGCTGCACATCGACATGAAGCCAATTCGCTGTGGGGTATATGGTTCTCTTGATAATGACATCGCCTCTGGTTTTTTATGGGCGGCTTCTCTAGGAGGAGATTGTCTTATCGCTTACCATCATCTTGTTCTTCGCGAACCTACAATACTTGATGAACACCCAGATAAATATTGCTGTATTGCTTCATCCTCTGAAGCAACCATCGAATCATCCGAAGAGCTACTTAAAGTTAATCATCCTCAAAAATATGAAAACCTCTGCACGTTTTCGTCTAATGGTGGAGACATATCCTGTTTGCTAAAAGCAAACGTTCCCTACGATTCGGTAAGCCTCAGCTACACTCCCCTGTTTTTTAAAAAATTAAAAATTCAATATCCAAACACCTTTGACCATATAGAAGAAGGAATGGACAGCCTTCCTCCAGAACTTTTACCTGATAGTTTGCGTTCCTTACTACGCGTTTTTAACCCCCAGCAAGCCCTTCAGCCAGGTGCAGAACTCTATTGTCATGCAAAAGTTCTTGAAGCACTGAGTCTTTTGATGCCAAAAATTACTCAGTTTGAATCGTCCAACCAACAAGAAGAAATAGCTCAGTCAAGAAAGCCTTACGACATTAGTGAGAAAGATATTGCAGATTCGATAAAAGCACGAATAGCTTTGCGCTTGCAATCGCAGGATGTGGTCTGATCGCTTCTATCCTTGGAACATTCTTCGTAAGAGGCGGAGAGAACACAAATCCTCAGAAAGCTCTTACAAAAGGAAGCTATGCTTCTTCAGCAATCGTAATCATTGCTTCTTTAGCACTTAGCTGGGTGCTTTTCGGAAACATGAACGCAGCAATCGCAGTTATCGCTGGTCTGATTGTTGGTGTTATCATTGGTAACATCACAGAGTACTATACATCAGCAGATTACAAACCGGTTAAAGGAATCGGAGAGCAGTCTGAGACAGGTGCAGCTACAACAATCATCAGTGGTCTTGCAGTTGGTATGAAATCAACAGCTATCCCGCTGCTTCTGATCTGTGTTGGTATTTTTGTTTCTTATAATGTATTTGGTCTGTATGGAATTGCTCTTGCAGCAGTTGGTATGCTTTCTACAACAGGAATCACTGTTGCAGTTGATGCATATGGTCCGATCGCAGACAACGCTGGTGGTATCGCAGAGATGTCCGGTCTGGACGAAAGTGTGAGAAACATCACAGACAAGCTGGACAGCGTCGGCAACACAACGGCGGCAATCGGAAAGGGCTTTGCCATCGGTTCTGCTGCCCTGACAGCTCTGGCTCTGTTTGTGTCCTATGCTCAGGCGGTAAATCTTACGACTATTGATATTTTAAATCCGAAGGTAATCATCGGATTATTTATCGGAGGCATGCTGCCCTTCCTCTTCTCAGCCATCACCATGGAATCGGTGTCCAAGGCGGCTTATAAGATGATCGAGGAGGTCAGAAGACAGTTCCGGGAGGATCCGGGTATCTTAAAGGGCGAGAGCCGTCCTGACTATACGTCCTGTGT
>URMQ01000068.1 GCA_900548955.1 uncultured Eggerthella sp.
ATCGATTTCATCATCGTGCGTGAGCTGATCGGCGGCGTATACTTTGGCAATCACGTACCATAATGTAGTAGTCCGCTTCAATGTCACGAAACATACTGCGAACAACGTTGCCTTTGCCTTGACGCCCTTCAAAACGAACAATAGCACCATGTTCACGTGCAATCTTTGATGTATCATCCTTGGAATTGTTGTCATACACATAAATATCGGCATCTGGCAGCACACGCTTGAAGTCATCAATTACCTTCCCAATGGTAATTGCTTCGTTATAGCAAGGTATCAAAACAGCAACTTTGTCAGCCATGAATGGGGCTCCCTCCAAAGGTACTTTATTGTCCATCGTCAATGGTTTATACAGTGAGCGTACATGCCGTAAATATATCTATACGCTATACGCAGCGTTAGTTAAGTTTACCGTTATTTAACACTTCGTCCAATACGAAACATACGGGACTTTTCACGAAATTCAGTACCGCAATGTTGCCCATTACTTCTTAGCAAAATTCACCAACAAAGAGCTACAGCTCTCTGTTCTTTATTCCCTCCACTAGAGAAACGATGCTAGAATAAAGACAGGCAATAATCAGGGCTGTTGGGAGTCCTGAAACGTATTTCCTGATATTACCCAGGAGAAAGAGGGGCGATTAGTATGAAGCAATACAAACGTGTATTTGCAGCGCTCGACGGAGGCAGCACCCAAGAAGAAGTAGCTCAGCGTGCTATTCAGATTGCTGCTCTAAATCATGCAGAACTTATGCTTGGTCATGTTATTGACTCTGTTCCAGATTCGCTAACTGGAACTGATTACCAAGAACTTGCTCAAACCATTCAGAATCGCTTGGAAGATTCACTGGGCGATATCCTAAAGGACGCTCGCAACAATCCTGATATTCCTTCTATTGAAGTTGTTGTTAAAGTTGGCCGTATTCAGGAAACTATTCATAACCTGATGATCAAGCCTTTTGAACCCGATATTGTTATCTGCGGCGAGCGCGGCCTTTCCAATATCACCTACGTATTCGTTGGCAGCGTTTCTACGTATCTGATTCGTAACCTTCGTTGTGACGTTTTGGTTGTTAAGCAAGACTAAGACCTACAACTACACACCACCTTTAATACTGGACATATAGTCTAATTAAGGTTCTGAGCGAAGCATCTTCTCTTGCTTCGCTCTTTTTTCTCTCTGGTCTTTTTATCCCTATAGCACTTTGAATCAATTAGAATAAAAGTGTTGTGCGCGAACACAAGCATCGCCCACACCGTTAAAGGCATACTGCATTCACATAGAAAGGTGTCTTTCATGCAGCAAAATCATTACGATTACTTAATCGTTGGCGCAGGTATTACTGGTGCCGTATTTGCTCACGAAGCAACTCATCGAGGCAAAAGCTGTCTGGTAATTGATCGTCGTAACCATATTGCAGGCAATATTTACACGTCTTCAGAACACGGCATCAACGTTCACAAATATGGCGCTCATATTTTCCACACTTCAATCAAGGCTGTATGGGAATATGTAAACCAGTTCGCAGAGTTCAACAACTATGTAAATTCTCCGGTAGCTCGCTATCACGACGAACTCTACAACATGCCCTTTAATATGAACACTTTCTCAAAAATGTGGGGCGTATGCACTCCTGATGAAGCTCGCGCAAAGATTGAAGAGCAAATTGCCGCTGAAGGCATTACTGAACCAAAGAACCTTGAGGAACAGGCTCTTTCTTTGGTGGGACGCGATATTTTCGAAAAGCTGGTTAAAGAATATACCGAAAAGCAATGGGGTCGTGATTGCAAGGATCTGCCCGCTTCTATTATTAAGCGCCTGCCGGTTCGTTTCATTTATGACAATAATTATTTTAACGACCGTTGGCAGGGCATTCCTATTGGTGGCTATACCGCTATGGTTCACCGCATGCTCCATGACACTGAAGTTTTACTCAACACCGAATATCGTGATTTCATTGCAGAACACGAAGGTATTGCAGATCGCATTATCTATTGCGGTCCCATCGATGAGTTCTATGATTTCAAACTTGGTAACCTGGAATACCGTTCTTTGCGTTTCGAATCAGAATTGGTTGAATGCGAAAATTGGCAGGGCAATGCAGTAGTTAATTACACTTCTCACGAAGTTCCTTGGACTCGCATTATCGAACATAAACATTTTGAGTTTGGTAAAGATGCCTACGGTAACGATATCCCTGTATCTATCATCACTCGCGAATACCCTGCAGATTGGAAGCCAGGCGATGAGCCTTACTACCCAATCAACGATGCACGCAATACTGCTCTTTATGAAAAGTATGTTGAGCTGGCCAAACAAGAAGGCAATGTAGTATTTGCTGGTCGCCTTGGTGGCTATAAGTATTACGACATGGACAAAGCAATTGATGCTGCTTTCGATTTAGTTCAGCAAGAATTAGGTTTAAATCTTCGTCTCAACATGATTGTGCGCGAAGGCAATAAGGGCTGCTGCTAATTTCGCTCAACACCTAACAGCACGGTTGTTGGCTCAACACCACCAGCAACCGTGCTGCAAACTAGCGACACCCATACATTACTTGTGCGTCCGATGATCTTGATAGTTCGCTAAATAATTCGCGAACTCTGGCGAGGTATCCGAATTTCCCGTGCGCCATGCCTTGTGGTCAATAATGGTGCTTTCAAATCCGTAATACGCATCAATATAGGCAATCAAGCCATCAAGTGCTTCAAGCTGCGCTGCAGGATAATCGCCCGATCCACCTACATGTACCATCTCAATACCTACTGAATAAGAATTCATACCGTAATCAGCAAAATCCGAGCCAATAGAAGTGGTTCCCTCTTTGTCGTCGCGTGATTCGTCAGTCACGCCATATTGTTCATTATGACCCGTGTCGCCAAATCCCGCATGGTGAGCAATCGCATCAAGAGGCACACACTGCACAATACTGCCATCTTTGTTGATTATGAAATGAGCAGCTACTCCTGATCCATTGCTGTCCCAATAGTCCACTACACCAGCAGCGCTTCCTTCTCCTTCAGTGTCATGCAACACAATATATTTCTGAAACTCGGCACCCTTTTCACCATGGACAAAGCTATCTCGATAGTCTTCGGTAATTGATAACTTTGCACGTAGCGCATCGGGATCAGGGCCAGCAGGCTTTTCGGTAGCTGCTTCTTCTGATTTTTCTTCTTCGTTTACGCCCTTATCATTAACTTCAAGTGGTTCTTCTATGCTCGCCTGTTCAGCATCAGGCGAATCCGACTGACCAGTGCATCCTGAAAGCAGCACAGTCGAAATCATTAACACCAAAACCGCCAAAACCAAGAATGTAAAACTCGGATTGGTTTTGTTTAGGGCTACGCCTGTTGCTTTGCTATCTATCTCTTTTATGCTTGCTACTTTTCTCTTTGCCGATTTTTCTCCAACAGTCTTTTTTTCTTCTTTTTGATAGGAGCTTGCACCAAAATTATTCATAAACGCAATTCCTTACGTAATCCCTCATAAGTTACATATTTTCACTCTTATATATTTTATGTTCCCTTATCCTATACAAAGAACGAAAAGTTTGCTTTTCAATGTTTGTTACTAGCACCTAGGTGATTGCATGTCTCTTCATCCACCAGAAAATATTGCCTATATAACAAGAAAAGAAAAGGTGTATGCTGCCCTAAATGAACCATCACGCGCCACCTTGGCGGGCAAAATTTTTTCTTGGGTACTTACCGTTCTTATTGTTCTTAACGCTTTATTGGTTTTCGTTGTATTCAATAGCCGTCTTACCAGCAACATCCATCACGTCCTGTATTACTTTGATGTTGCTTGCACTTTTGTTTTCTTAGTCGAATATATTGGACGTATTTGGACCGCCGATATAGCTTATTCTCATCTCTCGCCTATCAAGGCTCGAATTCGCTACCTAATTTCTCCTATGGGCATTATTGATTTTCTTGCAGTAATTCCTTTTATTGGCGTCATACTAGGAACACTTCCCTACCAAACATTCAATACCTTGCGTGTACTACGCGTAATTCGCCTTATTAAAATTACGCGTTACATTTCTGGGCTCAATATGATCAGCCGCGTTATTTCTAGTCGCCGCGAAGAAATAATTCCTGCAGTTGCGGTGTTAGCGGTTCTTGTTATGGCAGCCTCGGTGCTGATGTATCAATTCGAAAACCCTGTCCAGCCGGATAAGTTCGATAGCATTTTTTCTGGAATGTGGTGGGCTATCACCACTATTACCAGCACGGGCTATGGAGATCTAACCCCTATTACGGTAGAAGGCAGACTTGTTGGCATGATAACTATGCTTTTTTCAATTTGCATAGTTGCTATTCCTGCTGGTATTTTTACCGCAGGATTTATTGATGAAGCACATGCTGAACGCGAACGTAAAGCAGCGCTTAATGCAGAGAAAAAGCGTCGTAAGGAAGAAAAATCCTACTTGAAACACGTTCATGCAAAACACGCTAATGACACTTCTTTTGCACAGCCCACCGCAAACAAAGCGTGTTTTCAAGAAGAAAGATCAACTTTGGCAAGCACACACAAAGATTTCCAAGAAGAGGGCAGCGACGAAACTCATTACTGCCCTCATTGTGGAAAACCCTTATAGTGCGATTCCTTGTACAAGTTCTTGTGCGAGTCCTTGTGCGCCTGCTCTCTTTGGTACACCCCTTAAGCAGAAACTCTTTTTTCGGAATTGCTTCAGCGGAATAATCTTTTGCATCATGTTAATTACGCTCGAGCAGCACGTGCCTCTTCGCGAAGTTCACGTTCAATTTCGCGATCGATAGCGCCTTCGCGCGAAGGCGGTTTTACCTGGAATGACACCGATGGCGTAACCAAACTTACCAAAGGAACAACAACAAGCGACAAAAGCATAGCAAGTGCTCCGCAATTGATGGGTGAATCAATAAAGCCTATGAACATATTCGAAACTGTTAGACCTACCCCAACGATAAAGCTTGCCCACACGGCAGCTTTCGAAATGCGACCGCTATATACTCCCCACAACAGAGGACCTAAAAATGCACCCGCTAAAGCACCCCATGAAATACTCATCAACTGAGCAATAAACGTGATTGTTGAGGTGTATTGAACAAGTGCTAACGCAGCAGAAATAACAACGAATACTACGATAAGACCACGCATCCAAACAATCTGACTTCTATCACTCATCGATTTGATTACGTTGTCTTTCAACAAATCGAGCGTTAGCGACGAAGATGAGGTTAACACCAAAGAAGACAACGTAGACATAGATGCCGACAAAACCAAAACCACAACGATACCAAGCAAAATATCAGGCAGACCGCTCAGCATAGTTGGAATAATAGAGTCATAAATTGGCGTTCCCTGTGCGCTAAAGGCAATTTCATCACCGAACAAGCGAGCAAAACCACCCAAGAAGTAACTGCCCCCTGCCACAATGAACGCAAAGACTGTAGAAATAATGGCACCCTGCTTAATGGCAGGACCCGATTTTATGGCATAAAATTTAGAAACCATCTGCGGTAATCCCCAGGTACCAAGTGATGTTAGAATTACCACACCAAGTAAATTAAACAAATCAGGACCAAACATTGAAATAAATGCACCGTTCATACTACTGCCTTCAGCAGGGATTTGCGACAACGAAATAATTGCTTCACTAAAGCCACCTTGCCCTGCCAGTACCGCAGCAATAACAGCCACAATTCCAAGAAGCATAACAATGCCCTGAACAAAGTCGTTCAACACCGTTGCCATGTAGCCACCCAATACTACATAAATGCAGGTAACGACCGCCATGCCAATAATGCACACCTCATAAGGCAAACCAAATGCCATTCCGAACAAACGGGAAAGCCCGTTATAAACACTTGCCGTGTAAGGAATAAGGAACACAAAAATAATTGCCGCCGATGCTACTCGCAGTGCTTTGGAATGATACCTTTTTCCAAAGAATTCTGGCATGGTAGTTGCCTTAAGACGCTGAGTTATTTCGCGTATACGGGGACCTAGCACCCACCATGCAAGAAGCGATCCTAGAAGCGCATTGCCTACCCCAATCCAGAAGGCCGATAACCCATACTTCCAGCCAAACTGACCAGCGTATCCAATAAAAATTACCGCAGAAAAGTAGCTTGTTCCGAACGCAAACGCCGAAAGCCATGGACCGACACTTCTGCCACCTAACACAAAACCATCAATACTTTTTGTGTGTTTGCGTGCGTATATACCAATACCTATTACCACGCACACAAAAATGAAAATAATACCTATCTTTACCGCCATGCGAATATCTCCTTGAGACTGAATCGATGCGCAAACTCAACAAAGCGCGAAATAAGACCATAGATAAAATCTAAAAGACATCTGTCGCCAGACAGACAATAGAGGCGCACACGACCTTCTAACACGGTGCAATAAAAAAGCACCGGCGAAAACCGTGTGCTATAGATATCGATAGGTATAAAAAATTGAAGAAACCAGAGTGCGAACACACTGCTCAGCACGATGCTGAACCATCGTGTTAATGCGCTGAGCCACCTTACTATGTTCGCTTTCTAAAATCATTGAAAGCACTTTATCATACTGTAGCACCAGGAGCAAACACTCACGCCAAGCATTCGCGACAAACGGCTACAGAATTCCGCCCAATACTCCACATAATGGCTTCCGCTAGCAATAAATAAGCATCCGTATAAAACGGATGCTTATTTGGCTTTCGTACTTTAGTAGTGCTAATGCTTTAATAACGGCTGTCAAAAATGCGCTGGGTCTTCTTTTCAGAACGTGGCAATTCACCTAGCGGAACACCCTTGGCATCTGGCGTACAACCAATCTTTGCCTTAAATATAAGCTCAAGTTCTGATTCGCAGTGCTTTAATGCTTCACCGGTTAATTCGGTTTCGAACAAAACAGTAAGCACATCACGACCCATAATATGTTCGATCATCACCTGATATTCAGAAGAAGTACCTGAAGTAGCAGCGATAACTTCTTCTACCTGAGCTGGGAACATATTGACGCCCTTAACCTTGAACATATCGTCAGTTCTACCAACTAGCGTATCAATGCGAGGATGCTTCAAACCGCAAGCGCAATCTCCTGGAATGATACGGGTAAGGTCATGAGTGCGATAACGAACAAGAGGAGCGCCCTCTTTACGCAAGGTGGTCAGCACTAATTCACCAATTTCGCCATCAGGTAATTGCTCACCCGTCTTAGGATCTACCACTTCTGCATAAACGTAGTCGCTCCAAATATGCATACCATTATGCTCGTGACAGGAAATGCCAATGCCAGGACCATACACTTCAGTAAGTCCGTAAATATCAAAGATTTCAATACCGAGTTCATGCTCAATGCGATGACGCATTTTTTCGCCCCAACGCTCTGAGCCAATAACGCCTTTACGCAAGGAAAGCTTATCGCGAATACCACGCTTGGCAATTTCTTCTGCCAGCAAGAGCGCATAAGAACTTGTAGCGCATAAAACTGTAGACTGAAGATCTTCCATCATACGCAATTGCTTTTCGGTATTACCGGGGCCCAAAGGAACAGCCATGGCACCTAGGCGCTCTGCGCCCAGCTGAAAGCCAATGCCCGCCGTCCAAAGACCATAGCCTGGTGTGATATGAATACGATCTTTATTAGTAACACCTGCTACTTCATAACAACGAGCAAACTGAATAGCCCAATCAGTAACATCCTTTTGGGTATAAGGAATAACAACAGGAATGCCAGTAGTGCCAGAAGAAGAATGTACGCGTACAATTTTTTCTTCAGGAACCGCTGCTAAACCCAAGGGATACACATCACGCAAGTCTGCCTTTTCGGAAAAAGGAAGCTTTTCGAAATCTTCTTGCGTTTGAACATCGCTTAGATCAATACCCTCAAACTTTTTTGCATAAAAAGGAGAACGATCTTTTAAAGTCTTGAATTCTTCTTTGAGGATATCGAACTGTTCAGTTGTGAGCTCCATCGGTATAGCCTTTCGTCGCACGCATGCTCTTTAGTTTAGTAAAGTTTTATGCATTTTGTTCCACTAAATCAATAGCGGAAAGATTAAGAGACACAAAACGCTCTTTAACGCACGAAGGAATAATCTCGCGCATATCTTGTAGCGTAATTTTTCCACAAAGTGCGTTTTCATAGCGCGCATCATTAACTGCAGAAAGCGCAGAAGCAAGCAT
>URMQ01000069.1 GCA_900548955.1 uncultured Eggerthella sp.
GACTTTACAGTAGCCAATGCGATGATTTCCAACTTCCATATGCCGCTTTCCACGTTGCTGATGATTGTTGCCCCTTCCCAGTATGACGGCGGAATTGCAACCAACTTCAGATGAGCAGCTTTGGATCGTGGATGCTTATTCGCTTGTGCTTGCTGGTTTGCTGGTATCGGCAAGTTCGCTATCTGATCGCATTGGCAGAAAGAAAATGCTTCTTGGTGGCGCACTCGTATTCTGTATTGGCAGCGCACTTATTGTGGGAGCGAATACTCCTTGGCAGGTCGTTGCTATCCGTGCCTTTTTAGGATTGGGCGCTGCAATGATAATGCCCACTACTATTTCGATGATTCGAAATATCTTTACCGATGCTAAAGAACGAGCTTTTGCTCTAGCAGCGTGGTCGGTTTTGGGAGGGCTTGGCATGGCGCTTGGTCCAATTATCGGTGGCTTTCTTTTAGAGCACTTAAGCTGGCATGCGGCATTTTTGGTCAACATTCCACTTATGGCATTAGTACTGATAGTGGGCTTGTTTATCCTTCCTGAAATTCATGTTATAGGCAATGGGCCTTGGGATATTCCTGCTGCCCTTATTTCTTTGGTAGGCATGGCAAGTTTAATGTGGGGTATTAAGCGTCTAGCAGCAGAAATGAACGTGGCCGATATTGCGGCACTAACTGCCATTATGGTGGGTATTGTTTGTATAGTGATATTTGTTGTTCGTGCGCTAAGAACAAATACGCCTCTAATTGATGTTACCCTTTTCCGAAATCGCATGTTTACAGGCGGTGTATTGGTGGCGTTGGGATCAATGTTTGCGATGGCGGCGTTGTTGTTCTTGCTTGCCCAGTGGCTTCAGCTGGTAGATGGAAGCACGCCTTTGGAGTCAGGCATCAAACTTTTGCCCTTAGCTATTGCCTCTTTGATTGCGGGCGCTTCAGCTCCTGCATTAGCTATGCGTTTTCCTGCCCATAAAGTATTGGTGATTGGACTACTTATTGCTGCGTTTGCAATGCTTATGTTGTTGCCATTCAAGGGAAGCCTTACCTATATTCCTGTTGCGATTTCTAGTGCCTTAGTCGGCGTTGGAACCGGAGTGTTGGCAATTGGTTCTGCTGCAATCATGAATTCAACGCCACCAACAAAGGCTTCGAGTGCGGCTGCTATTGAAGAAATTGCCTACGATTTGGGCAATGTATTAGGCGTGGCTATCATGGGTAGCGTTGCTTCAGTGGTATATCGATTAGGATTAAACGCGCAAGCCCTTATTGAATCGGGCCTTGATCAATCGATGGTTGATCAAGCTATGCAGTCGTATGCTGCGGCGGTAACTATTGCCCAAGAGTCTGGCGTTGCCGAACTGATTGTGGAAGGCTCTCGTTCGTTTAGTGATTCCATTGTTATCACTTCGGTAGTTGGTGGGGTAGTGATGCTTCTTGTGGCTTATCTGGCGTATCGCTTAATTCCGAAAGATTTGGATATCACTGAATCAGAACATTAATTGTTGCTTTTCATAACGACGTGAAGAAATGTCTTTTCAAAAAAGCAAACAGTGACGTATCTTTGTGTCTTACCTGCAAGAATAGGGTGACATAGAGTGGCGAATTCAGAAAGCGTAGTTTGTAAACAGCGCATTCGAAGAATGCGCGTGTAGTGTAAGTATGATGCCCTGAATTGCATGAAAAAGGCTTCGCAGATGCGAAGCCTTTTTGAACAGCGAAAACGGTGAGTTTAAGTCTTTTCTTGCAGATAAGCTACTTGTAGATAAGCTGCTTACATTTATGGAAACGACTATAGCTTCTCAAGGAAGATAGCAGTAGCTTTATTCGTCGATTAAGATGACTCCCGCATGTACAGGGCCATGTACGCCTACCACGCGAACCAATTCGATATCGGCAGTATTGGAAGGACCACTGATAAAGGTGTAATTTGAAGGCAAAGCTTCACCTGCTGCCACCTTTTCTTCCCAGTCCTCCATTAGCTGAGTCATGTAAGGGAAGATATCTTTCTTTCGAAGCAGGGCAATATGCCCGATAGGAAGCAGACATATAGAGCGACCTGATTTGGCAGTGCATTTTTGAATAACCGTTGCCGTTTCTGCGATACCTGCACTTGCTACAGTAATTCCTACATCGGCATTTTCTGCAGGTCCTACACTAGCTTCACGGCTGCTAGGATCCCAGCGAACAGCTTCGAGAGATTCTTGCTCTAGTGCTTCTGGAATACCATAGTGATCAATTTCTGGAACATCAGCAAAAATAACATGGCCGCCTTCACCAAACTGGTTAACCAACTCAATAACAGCAGGGGCCACACCATCTGGAGTTACCACTTTTACCATCGTTCCAACCTTTTCCGCCTCCGTAATAAACCAAGAAGACAACTCTTCGGTGGTGTAGGCATGAAAATCGCTCGTAAGGGGAGCCTTGGTAGCATCGCAAGGCTCTACGCTCTCAGGAGGTTCGGCGCGACCGAGTGCATTGGAAATGTGCTTTAAGAATTCTTCAAGACTTACTACGCTCATTTAGTCCTCCTTTCGAACAGAGGCGGTGGGCAGGGAAGCGCCATTCGAACCGTCATTGGACGCGCCATTAGTAGGAACACTTTTTTGATCTGTGGGGTTTTGCCCAAGTGCACTATGAATACGACTTGCAGCAGCTGATATTTCTTGTGCCGTTTTTGCCCGCTTAGCTTCGGTTTCTTGCTTTTTGTGTTGCGCAAACCAGCTGCGGAATTTCTGTTTGCTCATAGGATCTAAGTTGCGCGAAGCGATCCAGCCGTTTAACACAGGGATAAAGGTTGAGCTTCTATCGATCTGGTTGGTGTTACCAGTAAGCGCCTTCATAACAGAAGGAGCAACACTGGTAGCCATGCCGTACAACGCACGGCTAGAGAATGTTGCGGCTGCTGCTGTAAATACCGCCTTTTCTGCAGGTGATACGTAACCCATAGACACAATATTGCGACGATGTTGCGCAATTAAAGCGGGAAGAGGAATTTTAACTGGGCATACATCAGCGCATGATCCACAAAGCGAGCAAGCGTAAGGTAGCTTTGCAGTTTCCTTGTATCCTACAAGAAGAGGAGTAAGCACAATACCCATAGGCCCAGGATAGATAGAGCCATAGCCATGACCGGTGATATGGCGGTATACCGGACATGAATTCATACAGGCGCCACAGCGAATACAACGAAGCATTGGTCTAAATTCGCTGCCAAGAATGTTGGTACGACCGTTGTTAACAATAACGATATGAACATTTTTCGGACCGTCAGCTTCGCCTTCACGACGAGGGCCAGTGTTTACTGAAAACGATCCAGAAATTTTTGCTCCTACTGCGCTGCGGACAAGCAGTTTCATGAACACATCTAATGAACGTAGGTCAGGAACAATGCGTTCAGTACCCATGACAATAATTTGAGTTTCAGGAATGCTTGAAGTCATGCGCGCATTGCCTTCGTTGGAGACTAACGTACAAGATCCTGTTTCAGCAACGCCGAAATTGCATCCTGTAACACCAACAGAGGCACTCATAAATTCAGGACGCAAAATCTTGCGTAAGAAACGGGTGATTTCTTCAGGATCGTTGGTGCCTTCGTAACCTTTGCGTTCATGATACAGGTCGCGAATAGAAGTGCGGTCAAAATGAAGTGCAGGTACAACAATGTGAGAAGGTGCGTTTCCTGCGGTTTGAATAATATGTTCTGCACAGTCGGTTTCAATAGCAGAAATACCATGCTTTTCTAGGAATTTATTCAAGCCAATTTCTTCGGTCATCATGCTTTTTGACTTTACACACGATGTGGCACCCAAATCTTCAAAGATGTCCAAAATGCACTCAAGTGCATCGGTATCGGTAGGGGCAAAATAAACATGCGCACCATTCTTTTCTGCATTGGTTGCGAATTCACGTACGTAATAGTCAAGGTTGGCTAGTACGTGGTCGCGAATGGCGGCGGCATGATCGCGAAAATCTTCCCAGTTGTCAACTTCTGCTACAAGTGCATCGCGCTTTCCGGTAATAACATCTTGTGCCGTTTCAATGGCGCGATGCTTGAAGGTATCGGACAGAGAACGATGAATACGCTCTTCTAGGGGAGCGCTGTCATAAATGATGGAAGACATGCGTTACGCCTCCAATCGTGAATCGAGAATCTGGGCAATATGCAAAACTTTCATATTGCTGGAAACAATGCCTTGTTCATGCATGCGGTCAAGGGCGCCTTTGATGTTCATAAGGCAAGCCTGGTCGGCGCCACATAGGTAATCAGCGCCTGTAGCTAGGGCGAATGCGACTTTTTCCTGAACCATATGACCCGATACTTCAGGTTCTTTTACGCTAAACGTTCCACCGAAACCGCAGCATCGATCCATTTCTGGCATTTCAATATAGGTAAGGCCCTCAACGTTTTTAAGAAGTGCTAAAGGTGGTTCTTTTACTCCAAGCATGCGGGTAAGGTGGCAGCTGGCGTGATAGGTGACTGTTCCGTCTAGGTGGGCACCAACATCAGTTACGCCAAGTACCTCTACGATAAATTGAGTGAATTCATAAATGCGAGGTGCAAGGTCTGCAATTTTTTGGCTATATTCCACGTCATCTTCAAAGAAATGAGGATATTCAGCTTTGATTGCCCAAGCGCATGAACCGGTTAATGAAACGATAGTGTCATATTTGCTATATGCATCAATGACTTTTTTCATCATGGGTTTTGCTTCATCGATATAGCCGGAGTTAGAAAAAGGCTGACCGCAACAAACTTGGTCATCGGGAAGTTCCACTTCGCAACCAAGACGTTCGAGCACGTTGACGGCAGCAATTCCGACCTCGGGGTAAAACATATCAACCATACAACCCGGGAAGAACGCAACTTTCATAAGGGGTCCTTTCTCGTCGACCTTTCTAGCTTCAAGGTTTGCAGGCGAAATAGCAAGGTGATGTTCGCAGGCGCGAAGGGTAATCAAGTAAATGGTAATAATTTGATGGAGTTGGGAAGAAAATGTGAAATTACAGCTGTATTACGCATCGTGAATAGTATTTCACTTGACTATAAAGCTCTCTTTTGCAATTATAGTTCGGCTGCAAAAATGCAGTGTATACGGAAAACTGTTCCGCTGCCCAAGACAGCTGGTACCTACGTAGGTTTAATCACGAACGTGGCCCGCCGAGGTGGTTAGTAAATGTTTAGTCTTTACCGACCCCCTGCTGTCATGAGCACAGGGGGTCGTTCTTTTCAAGGCTCGACCCACCCAATGGTGCGGAACTTGATGCTTTGAAAAGGAGGTGCACGACACATATGCCAAGCGTACAGAACACTGAAAGGCTTGCAGAGATCAAGGAAGATCTTACCGACATTCAAGCGATGTGGGTTGTAGATTATCGCGGCCTTACGGTAAAGCAGTCCGAGCAGTTGCGTAACAACATCCGCGAAGCTGGCGCAATCATGAAGGTTCATAAGAACAAGTTGGTTCGCCTTGCTCTCAAAGAGTTGGACATGCCTGAAATGGACGAAGTTCTTGCTGGTCCTTCCGCTTTCGTATTTGCAGAGGGCGATCCTGTTGCTTCTGCAAAGGCTTTGAAGGACTTTGCTAAGGCTAACGAAAATCTGGTGATCAAGGGCGGCATCATGGACGGCGCGTTCGTTGATGCAGAAGCAGTTGAAAAGATTGCAGCTCTTCCTTCTCGCGAGGAACTCATCGCCAAGCTTCTCGGCAGCCTTCAGAATCCTATGGTCAAGACCGTACGCGTGCTCAATGGCCCAATGGAGGCTTTCGCACGTTGCGTTTCTGCTATTGCAGACCAGAAGGATGCAGCATAAATTCGCTGCAACTGGTGCAAGTCGCCAACCATGCAGCGTAGAAGCTGCTAAGGTACCACCTGGTATCACCCCTGCAGCGCAAGCTGCTTAAAGTTGAAATTATCTGCGCCGCGAAACAAGAGGCGCACTTAAAAAAGAAAAGGAGTCATATCATGGCTGTAACTCGTGAAGAGATTGTAGAAGCACTTAAGGAAATGCCTGCACTCGAGCTTTCTGAGCTCGTAAAGGAACTTGAAGAAGTATTCGGCGTATCTGCTGCTGCTCCTGTAGCTGTAGCTGCTGCTCCAGCTGGTGGCGAAGCTGCTGCTGAAGAAAAGTCTGAGTTCGACGTTGTTCTCGAAGGCTTCGGCGACAACAAGATCGCTGTTATCAAGGCTGTTCGTGAGATCTCTGGTCTTGGTCTGAAGGAAGCAAAGGAACTCGTAGAGTCCGCACCTGCTCCAATCCAGGAAGGCGTTGCAAAGGACAAGGCAGAAGAAATGAAGACCAAGCTCGAGGAAGCTGGTGCTGCTGTAACCTTGAAGTAACTAAACGTTACTTAGGTTTGTGCGTTTCTAAACGCAATCTTAATAATTTGTTTCATATTGGAAACGTATACCAGAAGGGAAGCATATGCTTCCCTTCTTTTCGTTTATAGTGAAATACATTCAGGTAATGATAAAGTCAAATGGTTAGTTCTGTTTTGATTTGCGAGAAAACAAAAGATAACAAAGAGAGCAGGCGGAAATGGAAAAAGGATATTTTTCAGCAGCTTGGGGAGATGTAACTAAATCTCCTGGGTGGTTTTCGAAGATGCTTCGCATGGGGTTACTGTGCTTTATCCCGATATTTGGCATATTGGTGGTGTATGGCTATCTGTATGGATGGGCGCGCGATATTGCTTGGAATGTTCATCGCCCTATGCCAGAACGTATTTTTGGAAATGAAGATGGAAATCTCTATAAGCGAGGTTTCTTTGTCCTTGTAATTGGGTTTGTCTTTTCTTTAATTCCTGGGGTATTTAATATCGTAACCAGTATGATCACTGGTTTTTCGTTTATTGGTGCTGCAACATCTTCGAGCGCTCCTTTAGGTATGGGTTCTGTGCTCATGGGATTAGTTTTTTCTTTCGCAGGATTAGTTCTTACGTTTGCTGTGGTGTTTTTCTATTGGGTTGGTGCGATGCGCTGTGCTCTCTACGGAACGCTTTCTTCGGGTTTTCAATTTGGCAAAATTTGGGCAATGATGCGCTATGACTTCAATGGATTATTGCGTATTTTTGGCATGTCGCTTATCTGCGGAGCGGTTATAGGAATAGTAGCTTTTATTGCTATTGGTTTATTCGTATTACTTAGCATTATTATTGGTGTTGCCTTTATTCAAAACGAAGCTCAGGCGGTTGTTTTTGCTCTTGTTATTCTTTTGCTCTGTTTGGTGATCTGCGTAGTTTCGGCGTTTCTTTCTGTATTGGTTGCGGCATTAATTTCTCGCGCTTTAGGTTATTGGACACGCCAGTTCCAGGTTAATTTATGGGGCGGACAAGAAGATCCTATGCCTTTTGAACTTGAACAGGCAAGACAATCTCAGCAGAACTATAACGCTTATAACGCTCAGCAACCTTACCAGCAACCTTACCAACCACCGTATCAGCAACCTTACCAGCAACCAGGAAATCCTTATCAACAGCCTGGAGGTTTTTATCAGCAACCAGGCCAACCTTATCAGGCAAACCCTCAGGCTCAACCTCAGGTAAACTCTCAGGTAAACTCTCAGGCTCAGCCTCAGGCAAACCCTCAGGCGGCAGCCCAAGCAGCCCCAGTAGCCCAACAGTCAGCTCAGCCTCAGCGGGACACTCCAGAAAACCAGTCTCGACAGGCTATTTCAGGGGATCAGCCTCAGCAAGGCGCACAGCCTCAGAAGGCAGTTCAACCAGAATCGCCTGTTCAGGCAGAAAGCGCGAGTGCTGAACCACGTGTTCAGGCAGAATCAACAGGCGCTGAGCCGCCTATTATCGACGTGGAGCCCATCAGTGTGTCGGGGGGAGCAGAAGCAAAACAAAAA
>URMQ01000070.1 GCA_900548955.1 uncultured Eggerthella sp.
AAGCCGTTCTTGAAGCTGACGGCAAACTTATGGATGGTCGCGACGTTGCCATAGCGTGTTTGCTGGGCGCCGAAGAATTCGGATTCGCAACAATGCCCCTCATTGCTATGGGATGCCTTATGCAGCGTGACTGCCAGCAAGATACCTGCCCCGTGGGTATTGCAACGCAAAACCGCAGCTTGCGTTCCTGCTTCTGCGGAAAGCCTGAATACGTGGTGAACTTCATGATGATGGTCGCCGAACAGCTTCGCTCCATCATGGCAACCCTTGGTTTTGCCACCATCGATGAAATGGTCGGACAGGTAGAATGCCTGCGTCAAACGAATAATGCGCGCAGTTGGAAGGCAAACCTTATGGATCTTGCTCCTCTTCTGGTAAAGCCTGAAGTTGAATTCGGTCGTGCGATTCCTGTTGCACACTGCCCTCACTACGTACCAGAAGCCCAAGCGCCCAATACCCTTCCACAAACACTTGATGCCACCTTGTTTGTTCCCTACACCGAACAAGCTCGCCAACATCTTGAGCCAATTACCTTCCATGCGGACATCGCTAACATCAACCGCTGCGTTGGTACCATGCTTGGCTCAGTCGTTACCGCATCTCACCCCGAAGGTATTCCCGAAGACACCATCACCATTAACTGCACGGGTTCTGGCGGCATGAGCTTCGGAGCGTTTTTACCTCATGGCATAACGCTTTCGATCACAGGCGACACCAACGACTACTTCGGCAAAGGCCTCTCAGGCGGAAAGCTTGCTATTACGCCGCCAACAAACGCAACCTATCGCCCCGAAGAAAACATTCTCGTGGGCAATGTGGCCTTCTATGGTGCCACCGAAGGCAAAGGCTACGTCAACGGATTAGCAGGTCAGCGTTTTGCGGTTCGCAATTCTGGTGCCGAACTGGTTGTTGAAGGTGTCGGCGAAAACGGCTGCGAATACATGACGGGCGGCACGGTACTGGTCTTAGGCGAAGTTGGACAAAACTTTGCTGCAGGCATGAGCGGCGGCATAGCGTATGTCTTCGACGAAACGAAAACGCTCAAGAGCCGCTGCAATCTTGAGTTGGTAGAACTGGTAGCGCCCACCACCCAGGAACTTGCCACGATTCGGAGACTGCTTGAAGAACACGTCCAAGCAACCGCAAGTCCCCTTGGTGCAAAGATGCTCTATCAATTTGAAGACATCGCAGCGCACTTTACCAAGGTAATCCCTGTCGAATACGCAAAGATGCTCGACTTAATTACCGAATTTGAAGCACAAGGTCACGAACGCCAAGAAGCCGAAGAACTTGCTTTTGAAGCAACGAGAATGGGAGCATAACGATGGGACGAATTGGAGCATTTTTGCAGGTTGATCGTGTCGATCACGCCATTCGGCCTGCCAATGAATCAATACAAGATTTCGACGATTTCGTACTACCCCTTACCCTTGATGAGCAGTGCGAACAAGCAAGTCGTTGCATGAACTGCGGTGTCGCCTTTTGTCAAAGCGGCGTTGCGCTTGGCGGTTCAAAGCATGCCGTTGGTTGCCCATTGCACAACCTTATTCCCGAAACAAACGATTTGCTCTATCGCCATCGTTTCGAGGAAGCAGCAAAGCGCGTATCGCTTACCAATCCCTTCCCCGAATTCACGGGGCGTGTTTGCCCTGCACCATGCGAAGTTGCCTGCAATCTGGGTCTTCACAAAAAGCCAGTCACCATTAACGACAACGAACGCGCCCTTTCGGATTTTGCCTGGGCACAAGGAATCGACCCACTTGATCAACTATCCGATGACGCACCCCTTGTAAGCGTTATTGGGTCAGGCCCTGCAGGCTTAACCGTTGCCTGGGAAATGGCACGTTGCGGATGGCGAGTAAACGTATACGAAAAGGCCGATCGCCCAGGTGGGTTGCTTATGTATGGCATCCCCAATATGAAATTGCCCAAGTGGGTTATCGATCGTCGTGTCAACCTTATGAAACAAAGCGGAATTCAGTTCTTCTGCAACACCGATGCCAGCGAACATGCCGAAGAAATTGCACAGGCATCCGATGCCATCGTACTTGCCATTGGCTCTCGGGTACCCCGCGATGTCAAGCTTGAAGGACGCGAACTTGAAGGTATTCATTTTGCACTTGAATACTTTACTGAAATAACCAGCGCCCACCTTGATGAGCGCGCCTGTTCAATCACTGCCAAAGACAAAGACGTGGTAGTTATTGGCGGCGGCGACACAGGAAACGACTGCGTTGCAAGTGCCCTGCGCCAAGGTGCGAAAAGCGTCACTCAGGTTATTCGCGCCAAAAAAGCACCTGATACCTGCAACACGCAAGAGATTTGGCCCGCTGAGCGCAACGTCTTTACGCAAGGATACGGTCAGCGAGAAGCAAGCGAACTCTTCGGGCAAGACCCACGCATCTTCTCTACCGACACCATTGCCTTTAGCGGAAATGGTCATGTCGAAGCAGTCCACACCCAAGCGCTTTCCTATAAAGGCGGTCGTCATTTGGTCGAAGGAACCGAAAACAGCATTCCCGCTCAACTGGTCTTAATAGCAAAGGGCTTTACTGGAAGCGACACCTCTGTTTTTGAAGCGTTTGGCGCCCTACCCACTGATACTGAAACGTCTGGCGCCCTGCCCTCTGACACTAAAGCATCAAGCCCTCATTGTGTACGTGCGGCACAAAATGAAACGAACCGTCCCGCCATTTTTGTTGCAGGAGATGCAAATCTTGGATCGACGCTTGTTGTTAACGCTATTGCCGATGGCATTGCGTGCACAAAAGAGCTTATTGCCGCCTACAAAAATGCGCATTAATCAGCACAAATTAGACTAAATGTTGCTGATTGTTGCGGGAGTATTAACCGTTCTGAATCATGTCTGAAACATTTGGAATTTAGACTGATGACTAGTAAGTAGAAACCGTTTAAACAACTGGTTTAAAGTTCGCGAGCATCCACAGTGAAGGAGTTTTCATGACTAACGCGACAGCAACCACAGCGAGCGCACCCGTGAATGCGGCTGGTTCAAACAGCCAAGCAAACACCCCTACACCTACAAATGTTTCCGAAATCTATGGCGCTATGGTTTTCGATGAACGCGTAATGAAGGAACGCTTACCCAAGCCAACCTTTAAAGAGCTGATGCGCACCATCAACGACGGCGAGCCCCTTAATCTTGATGTCGCTAATATCGTTGCTCATGCTATGAAAGAATGGGCTATCGAAAACGGTGCAACCCATTTCACTCACTGGTTCCAGCCACTTTCTGGTGTTACCAGCGAAAAGCATGATTCTTTCATCAACCCTCAGTCTGATGGCAACGTCATTATGACGTTTTCTGGCAAGGAACTTATCCAAGGCGAACCCGACGCATCCAGTTTCCCTAATGGCGGCCTGCGCGCCACTTTTGAAGCACGTGGTTATACCGCATGGGATCCAACAAGCCATGCTTTCATTAAGGATGAAGTACTTTGCATCCCTACCGCTTTCTGTTCCTACACCGGCGAAGCGCTTGATAAGAAAACCCCTCTTTTGCGATCCATGGGCGCTATCGAAGAGCAGGCAAAGCGCGTCTTGACACTCTTCGACGAACATCCCCATCGCGTAACCACTACCGTTGGAGCTGAACAGGAGTTCTTCCTTATTCCTAAAGAAGAATATGAACGTCGCGAAGATTTGGTGTTAACGGGACGTACCCTTTTTGGTCATTCACCTTGCAAGGGTCAAGAACTAGAAGAACACTACTTTGGTGCAATTCGTCCTACAGTAAACAACTTCCTTAAGGCGCTTGACGATGAACTCTGGAAGCTTGGCATTCCTGTTCGCACCAAACATAACGAGGTAGCACCCGCACAGCACGAAATTGCTCCTATCTTTACCAACGCTAATCAGGCAATCGACCAGAACCTGCTTACTATGGAAAAAATGACCATGCTCGCAAGCCGTTTTGGTCTGGTATGCCTTCTTCACGAAAAGCCCTTCGATGGCGTAAATGGATCTGGTAAGCACAACAACTGGGCAATTTCAGCCGACGATAAGAACCTGCTTGATCCAGGCGACAATCCTACCGATAACCTGCGATTCTTAATCTTTCTTGCTGCAATTATCGAAGCTGTTGATGATTATCAGGAACTCTTGCGTATGTCGGTTGCAACAGCAGGTAACGATCATCGCCTCGGCGCAAACGAAGCACCTCCTGCAATTATCTCCATCTTCCTTGGTGATGAATTGGGTGCCATTGTTGATGCCATTATCAAGAGCGAAGAATACATCGGCCAGAGCAAAACCAAGATCGATTTGGGCGTTCAGTCTCTTCCTCGTTTCGCAAAGGACAACACCGATCGCAATCGCACCAGTCCTTTTGCCTTTACTGGTAACAAGTTTGAATTCCGTATGCCTGGATCACACAACAACCTTGCTGACTGCAATATGATCTTAAATACCGCAGTGGCAAAGAGCCTTAAGATGTGCGCTGACAAGCTTGAAGGTGCCGCAGATCCTCGCGCTGCAGCTGCTGCCTACATTAAAGAGACGCTTACTGATCACCAGCGCATCATCTTTAATGGCAATGGTTATTCAGAAGAATGGCCAATTGAGGCACAGCGTCGCGGACTTGCCAATAATCGCACCACCGCAGATGCCCTGCCTGCCTACATTGCCGATAAGTCAATTGAGCTCTTTGGCGAAATGGGCGTGCTTACTGAAAGCGAAATTGCAAGCCGTTACGAATGCAAGTTGGAGCGCTATTGCAAGCTTATCAATATTGAAGCACGCGTTATGCGCCGCATGACTCGTCGCACCTTCTTGCCCGCAATCAACGACTACGCTTCTGAAATCGCAGAAAGCTTAAAGCGTTATCGCGAAATGGCTCCTGGAAGCAAAACAACTGCGCAAGAAACCATACTTGCAAACTTGCTTGATAGCATCGAAAAGATTTACACCCTCGTCGAAGAACTTGACACTGCTGGCAAGAAAGCACAGGAAATCGAAAACCTGCAAGAGCGTGCCGATTATTACGCTCACAGCGTTATTCCAATCATGGATCAATTACGAGAGGTGGTCGACTATACCGAGACCATCACTGATCGTTCGCACTGGCCCGTACCAAGCTACAACAACATGCTGTTCTATGTATAAAACCAGCTTGTAAGGGCTTTGCGATATGCAGGGCACAAGGCGCCATCAATATTCGCAATATTTCTCACTGCTAAGACTTTTCTTACCACTTAGCAGTACCCATAAAGGTTCAAGCATATTGCGGATTTTAGCTCCTCGGCTAGACACTCGACACAACACAACGGTGCCTTTGCCCTGCAGTTTTCACAGTATACCTTGTGCTCAAAAAAAATAGTTCTTTGATTTACATCATTACGAAAAATCAATTTGTACGCAAGCACATTGCCATACAAGAGAAAGGTAACACCTTGTCACTCCAACAATTTTGGAAATTACATGGATTGGGAAATGATTTCATTTTTTTCGATGCTATGACAGAAAACCTGGAGCTCTCAGCACAAGTTGTAGCCGACCTTTGCGATCGTCACACCGGAATCGGTGCTGACGGCGTTATTGTTGTTAAGCCCTCCCCACGACCTGAATGTATCGGCTACATGCACTACATCAACGCCGATGGCACACTTGCCCAAATGTGCGGCAATGGCGTGCGTTGCTTCGCGAAGTTTTTAGTAGACCACAGCTACGTTAATCCCGCTGCAGGAAACTTCATTGCTGACACCCTAGCTGGACCAAAACCAATTTCGTTTGAAGTTGATAGCGCAAACCAACTTACCTTAGCGACGGTGGACATGGGCAGCCCAATCCTTGAGCCTTCTCGTGTTCCCACAGTACTGAGCGCAAACGCTACCGATTCAGAAGATGTTGAATACGTACGCGAAGCTGAACTTGATTCCCCTTGGGGACCCTTCGCCTTTACCTGCGTAAGCATGGGAAACCCCCATGCTGTTTGCTTTTTAGACGAAGCAAAACTGGCTGCCCTACCTGCAGAATGTTTTACGAATAGCACACAAAACCAAACAACGAGTGAGCGCCACCTTGCTACCCTCAACGTTGATCGCATCGGTGCTTTTTTTGAGTCCCACGAAGCCTTTCCCGAAAAAACCAATGTTGAGTTTGCCCACGTAATCAATCGCAACACCATAGAAATGCGTGTCTTCGAACGTGGCTGCGGGGAAACCCATGCCTGCGGTACCGGCGCCTGTGCCACCCAAGTTGCAGCACATCTGCTTGATAAAACCGATGAAGAAGCAGATCTGCTTTTGCTGGGCGGCACGCTTCATATTGCCCTTCGCAACCAGCACGTCATTATGACAGGCCCCGCACAAGAATCCTTCAGCGGGACGGTTGACATAAGCGCAAAGCCTTAACCGTCAACCCCACCCCAACTCGCAGCGCACTAATTGCGCACTGCATCTTTTCTTTACGATATCCACCCCTTCGAGAAAGAAGTTATCCATGCAAACTGCTGAATGCCTTAATCATCTTTCCCCTTATTTATTCGCTCAGATTGATGCAAAGAAAGCGGCTCTTGCCGAACAAGGCATTGATGTAATTTCCCTTGGCATTGGAGATCCCGATATGCCAACGCCAGAGCATATCGTTGATGCAATGGCGCAAGCAATTCGCAAGCCTGCAAACCACCAGTACCCTGATTACGCAGGCTCAATCGAATATCGACAGGCTTGCGCAACCTATATGCAGCGCAGATTCGGAGTTACCCTTGATCCTTCAACGGAAGTTCTTGCCCTTATTGGCAGCAAGGAAGGCATTGCGCATTTGCATACCGCCTTTGTCAACCCTGGCGATTACGTGCTTGCACCCGCAATTGGTTATCCCGTTTATTCTGGTGGCGCCACACTCCAAAGTGCAAACACCTACTTCATGCCTATGAACAAAGAAAATGGCTTCTTGGCGGATTTCGAAAACATTCCTGCTGAAGTGCTCGAACGCACAAAGATTATGTTTCTTGGCTACCCCAACAACCCAACGGGCGCGTGCGCAACAGAAGAATACTTCGATCGCGCCATAGCATTCTGTCGTGAACATGACATCCTGCTTGCTCACGACAATGCATATTGCGACATCTGCTATGACGGATATCGTGCACCTTCTATTCTGGAGCGCCCTGGTGCTATGGATTGCTGCATCGAATTCTTCAGCTTAAGCAAGTCTTACAATATGACTGGTTAGCGCATTGGCTTTGCCTGCGGCAATCCCCAGGCTATTGAAGCACTAGGCACGGTTAAGAACAATCTCGATTCTGGTCAATTCACCGCAATTCAGGATGCCGCCATTGTGGCACTCACGGGAGACCAAACCTGCGTCGAAGAAATGTGCGCACTCTATCAAAAGCGCCGCGATCTTATTGTTGATGCCCTGCGCCGTATTGGTGTTGAATGCGAATATCCTAAAGCCACCATCTATGTATGGGCAAAGGTACCCGAGGGAGAAACATCCGAATCGTTTGCAACTAAGCTTCTGGAACAAGCACATGTTGTTGTTACTCCAGGTAATGGCTATGGTCCACAAGGTGAAGGATACATTCGTATTTCGCTTACCACGCCCGATGATCGCTTGCTTGAAGCAGTAGACCGAATTAAAGCTCTCGTATAAAAAACTTCTCTTGACTTTTATGCAACTTGCATAAAAATAGAGAACATTGAAAAACACATACACAAACCGTTGAAGCGGAAGTAAAAGTGGCTGTGCACGCCCAGAGAGTTCGGGATGCTGGAATCCGAATCGAACGCAAACCACTAAATGGGCCGCCGAGGGCGCACCGAACCAAACCAGGTAGCTAGAATAGGTTCACTGC
>URMQ01000071.1 GCA_900548955.1 uncultured Eggerthella sp.
CGGTGACTGGATTCGAACCAGTGACGCCACGGGTATGAACCGTGTGCTCTAACCAACTGAGCTACACCGCCATATAACTGGTGCCCACAAGCAGACTCGAACTGCTGACCTCTTCGTTACCAACGAAGTGCTCTACCGGCTGAGCTATGTGGGCGAGATGGTGGGAGTGCAAGGATTCGAACCTTGGAAGGCGTAGCCAACGGATTTACAGTCCGTCCCATTTGACCGCTCTGGAACACTCCCGAATTCGCTTGTGATCATGTGCAATTTTCAAGCTGCTGCCTGCCAGAAAGTGCCGGAGCACTTCAAGCGAGCAAAAGGATAATACGCTAGGAATTGAGCCCTGTCAACGCCTTACACGCCCCCGGGCATATCCATTCCACAATTCGCCCACTTTTCTTGTTTGGCACATATATAACACCTGATAAATTTAACTTTTTCTTGAGCTATGTTAAAACAAAAATTGGTCAGAACTTCCCTGTCCTGACCAATTTTAGAAAAAATATTTTTGAGAAATTTCTTCTTGAGCGGTACTAAATAAGGCTTAACAATCCAATTTTGCTTTCAAATTAACAATCTGCTTCTAAATATGTATCGAATTCATCGGTAATTTCTTTAGAAGGCTCTTCTGTCAAAAGTGATACCACGATGATAGAAATCAAGCTCAAAATGAAGGCTGGCAGCAATTCATAGATGGCAAAGATTCCACCCAATGGAGCAATAAAGGTATTCCAAACTAATACCGTTACCGCACCAACGATCATACCTGCAAGAGCACCCTTCAAGTTCGTTCGACGCCAATATAAGCTCATAATCATCAGCGGGCCAAAGGATGCGCCAAAACCTGCCCATGCATATGAAACTACTTGGAAGATTGATGAATTTTCGTCTAGTGCAATAACTATGCCGAAGATCAAGATAACTACCAAGGTAAGACGAGCAACAATCATTACCTGAGCATCGGTTGCATCTTTTTTGATAAGACCGCGATAAATATTTTCCGCAACAGCAGATCCTGAAATAAGCAGATAAGAAGAAGAGGATGACATCGAGGCAGCGAAAATACCTGACACTACCAAACCACACATAAAGGATGGCAGCAGCATATTCGAAAGAACGATAAAGATATTTTCTGCCGATGCTTGAGACAAGAATTCAGTAGGAATTACTGCCCTACCAATAAGACCGATACATACTGCAGTGCTCAAAGAAATAACTACCCAAACCGTAGCGATACGACGAGATTTAGTAAGTTCGAAAGAATGGGTAGCACTCATAAAGCGCACCAAGACTTGAGGCATACCGAAATAGCCTAAGCCCCAAGCAAGACCAGAAATAATGGTTACCATGCCATAGTCAGCTGCAGCACCAAACAGCGGCATACCATCTTGAACTACCTGTAAGCCGTTTTCATCCAAAATTGGGTTTGCAATCTGCGTTCCTGACAAAAATCCTGGAATGTTTTGCAGAAAAGCTACGGTGTTATCAATGCCACCTGCCTGGGCAACACTGCCAACAAATACGATTACTAAAGCACTCACCATCAAAGTGCCCTGAATCAGGTCGGTAGTACAAACAGAAAGATAACCACCAACAAAGGTGTACAAGAATACGATAAGCGCACCGAGCACCATCATCGTTGCATAATCAAGCCCAAATAAGGTAGAGAACAACTTACCTACTGTTACGAAGCAGCTTCCTACATAAATACTAAAGAACAGCAGAATAATAAGCGCTGCAATGGTCATCAAGATATTCTTGTTGTCGTGAAAACGATTAGAAAAATAGTCAGGCAGCGTAATAGAGTTATTGGCTACTTCGGAATATTTGCGCAAACGCTTAGAGACAAACAACCAGTTTAAATAAGTACCAATAGCAAGGCCAATAGCGGTCCACATAGCATCAGATGCGCCCGTAAAATAAGCAACACCAGGAAGACCCATCAACAGCCAGCCAGACATGTCTGACGCCTCTGCCGATAAAGCGGTAAGCCATGGCCCTAGCCTACGACCACCTAAAAAGTATGCCTCAGTTGATTGATTGGATTTCTTAGCATAAATAAAGCCAATCACTACAACAACCACAAAGTAAATGAGCATTGCAAGCAATACCCAGAAGTCATGAGAAACCATAATCATCGCTTTCTATTTAGTATGCTGGAGTGGGAGGAATTATACGGCAAAGTGCACTTTTCTGCCTCTCAGAGCTCTAATACCGTTTCGATAGACAGGCTGAACGGAAGATTTTGAGTAACGCAAAAGACCTTTCAAAATCACAATGCCTTTGATTCGCATATCTGCTAAGACAGCCAAATATCAGGAAAATAAACAGAAAGATTCGTAAAATCCGCTTTCAACAAAATTGATAATTTGGGTAAATATTTAATTCGTTAATCTATTAACTTTACGAATATTAAACGAGCAAATTGAACGTAAAATCACGTCGCTTTATGACCAAGAATCCTTGGGCTATTTATAAAAACAACAATCCAATCGAAATCAAGAATTGATCCCGATTGGAGCAGTTGCACCTTGATAGCTCAATATAAGGATTTTGTCTAAGGCATCCAGGAATTGATCAACTAAGCGTTTTTCTTTTCACGACAATAACGATCTACCACATCAATAAAAGTAGCAACAGCTTGTGGTTGTCTAATATGAGCCTTAGAGCATAAATACATCTGATGGAAGTCTTTAGGTGCTTCTTCTATTTCTACCAATTTAATATCATCGTGTTTATTAAATATTGAAGGGGATAAAATAAAAAAAGACCATGAGATTAATATCATCGTGATAGGAATTAAGAAGCCAAGAACGGCAAGCAATAGCCATGATATCGGGACTTCCAGAAACGATAGAAGCGAGAGTGATCTCGTCGGTGTAGAGATAATCGATGAGCAAACTATAGCCCTTAACTAAGTTAGTAAGCTCGGATGCTAAAGGGCCCGTTAAGCTATAAGAAATAAGATAATGATCCTTTAATTCTTCAAGCGACAAACTATCGCGCTTAGCGAAAGGATGAAGCCGGTTTACCACTAATACGGCACGTTGGCTCCATGCAGGCTTAAAGGAAATCTCTGAGTCTTCACCCATAGTTCCACAGAAAGCAACATCGACAAGACCATTCTTAATATCTTTAAGCAATTCTGGCGTAGTCGATTGCTTGACGTTTAGACGAACATTGCCATGGGTTTGGACGCGAAAACGACTAATAATTTCCGACCAATCTTTGTCTTGAACAGAAAAAACCGTTCCAATAGTGATTTCGCTTTGAGACTGCCCCCCCCCCGTTGCGTTCTTGCAGAATCTTAATTCCGCCATCAACAAAGCGAAGGGCTGTTGCAATGTATTCGTAGAAGACTTGACCATCCGTTGTTAAACTGACCGATCCTCGCTTCTTATCAAGCAAAGAGGTATTGAGTTCGCGCTCTAATTTAGTAATTGCAAGTGACAATGTAGAAGGGGTAATGGCAAGCTTTTCTGCTGTAGCAGTACGGCTTTTTGTTTCTACTAGAGTCTTGAAGTAATAAAGATGATCAAGATTCATGCCCTTCTCCTTAACTTTTAGCGACAACCATTCGTGATTATGCACTAATAGATAATCACGGAAATAGTACCGCGGAGATTTCGTTGTCGCAACGCTAGATTTTCTATTCCACTAATTGCTTAAAGCTGTAAAGCCCGCCCAGAGATCGAGCATTTGCAGCTAGAAGATTTCCCGAACTTCCTATTCTCTACAAGCAATATTTCGCTTTACCAGGCTTTTCCTTTGAGAGCTTCAAGGTCAGCTGACGCGTATTTCCCAAACCTTACTTGTTTTGCATGAGGGGTCTTATAGCAAGCAAGTACGAAAAGGAGGATTCATGAAGGGACTCGAAGGAATTAAGGTAATCGATCTAACCAGTTACGTTGCTGCCCCTGCTAGCCCACGCATTCTTGGCGAAATGGGAGCAACGGTATACAAAATCGAACCAGAATCGGGAGATGAATATCGCACTAACGCACCTGGCTTCGGTATGAAGAAAACTGACATCGATGACCCATCTTTTGATTTTGCCTCTATGAATAAGATATTTGTAAGCATCAATTTAAAATCCGAAGAAGGCAGCGAACTCATGGAAAAGATGCTCGCTGACGCAGATATCTTAATTACAAGTTTCCGCGATAAAGCTCTTAAAAAGCTTGGTTTAGATTGGGAAGCAGTTCACGAACGTCATCCCCATTTAGTTTGGGCACAAATGCGCGGCTATGGCGAATTCGGCCCCGACAAAAACACAAAAGGTTTCGATGCAACAGCTTATGCCGCACGAGGTGGCTGGTTTGCATGTCTGCCCCAGGCAGGAGAACATTACCAACCAATTAATTGGCCTGCCGCTATGGGCGACTGGAATGCATCACTTGCCTTAACTGCAGGTGTTTTGGCTGCACTTGCCCGCAAAGACCGCACAGGCGAAGGCGACAAGGTAACCGTCACCTTGCATCATGCCGCACTTTGGCCGATGCAAATGATGCTTGGTGGAACTCAATTCGGAGACAAGTGGCCAAAATCTCGCTACAACGTAACTTGCCCCACAAACAACACCTATCAAACCAAAGATGGTGTTTGGTTCATTATTTGCTACGGAAGCTACGACCTCTTCTATGACCATACCATGCGCACTATTGGTCTTGACGACATGGTAGGAAACGAACACTACAACAAAAACGCTGAGATTAATGATGGATCTGGACGAAACGAAGAAGTAGTTCGCCTCATAGAAAAGCAGTTCCTTACTAAAACTTGGGCTGAATGGGAGCCTATTTTCAAGGCAAATGAAATCCCTTACGAAAAACTGTATCTACCAGAAGATATCCTGGCGGACGAAGAAGTATATGCCAGTGATATTCTTCGCAAAGTTCACTATGACGCATTCGGTGAAAAAGCAATCCCGACATCCCCTATCCGTTTAGACAGTATGGGAGATCCCGTCCTTCACAAAAGTCGTCCTATTGGCTATGACACCGCAAAGGTCATGCATGAATACGGCTATTCAGATGAAGACATTCAGCGCATGGACGGTGAAGCCGTGACCTGTTACCACGGTCCCGATCTACCCGATTCAGTTTTTGAGCCAAGCTACGGTCCGCGTTCAAAGCGAGACTAAGCAAACAGGTGCCGTGGTCCACCCAATTCCCATACATCTTCCCACGGCACCTCCCCACACATAAATCCCAAACGGGTCATCCCGGCTAGCGAGTCTGCACATGGGGGAAGCTTAAATAAGCTGCAACTTGCTAGCCGATGACGATATATAAATTGCAAGGAGGAGGAAAAATGTCAGCACAAAAAATTGCGCGACAAGGCCTTACCTGGAGGCACGTTGGCGTTGTTATTACGATGTGCTTAACGCTGTTTACCGCCGTTGGCATTATCTTTACTGCTGCAGGTCTTTGCTATCGTCCTGTATCTGAACACTTCGGCGTACAGACGTCTCAGGTATCGCTCTACATTACCTTCGTATACTTAGGTCAATGTATCGGTGCAGCACCTATGGCAAAATTCTTTGATAAGTTCAACGCTAAATCAGTTTGTGTAGTTGCAGCACTGATGGTAGCTATCCCTTACATGGGCTTCACTGTTTATCCTGCAATTTGGTGCTACTGGGTAGCTGGCTTCGTTATTGGCCTTGGCTTAGTTTGCATCGAATTCACGATGACTGCAGGTATCTTGAGCCGTTGGTTCCACACCAACTACGGTACAGTAACTGGTTTGTGCTTTGCTTTCACCGGTATTGGCGGCATGGTTTGGAACATTGTTGGTCAGTTCGTTCTTGGTCCTGATCTGCTTGGATGGCGCACCCTTTACATGGTATTTGGCATTGCAATCTGCATCGGTACCATTCCCTTCATTGCTTTCTTTGTAAAGCGTACTCCACAGGAATGCGGCACCCTTCCTTATGGTATGCCTCTCGATGCAGCTGCAATGGAAGAAGAGCTCGCAGCTGAAGCAGAACAGAAAGCTATCGTAGAACCTGGTTGGTTAGGTAAAGAAATCATCACTAAGCCATTCTTCTGGACGTTAGTATTAGGCGCTGGCTTACTGAATACCCTTACCACCATGACTCAGCTGTTCGCAACTTACACTCAGTTCCTTGGACATGATGGTTGGGGCGGTCAAGCTCTAGTCGGATTGCTCCTGCTTTCAGGTACTCTTGAAGCCTTTGTAAGCGGCGGTCAGGCAGGCGGTAAGGTTCTCGTTGGTTTTATCGAATCACGTTCTTTGATCGCTGCACAATTGCTCGGTTACTTCGGTGGCGTAATTGGCCTTCTGATGATGTGGTGGATTCCACAGATCTTTGGAGAAGCAGGCATTTGGCCTATGTTCTTCGGCGGCTTGTTCTTCGGCTTGACCTATGCATGTTCGACCGCAATGTTGCCATACCTTTGCCGCCAGATCGCTGGTGGTCGTGAATTCGACAAGATTTACTCTTGGATGATCACTATCTTTAACGGCATCGGTGCTATCGGTGCAACTGGTTGGGCTGTTGTTTCTGAGCAGTTTGGCTGGACTGGCTTCTTCATTGGTGGCCTCATCGTTTTGACCATCACCTTCGGTCTCCTTATTTACACCTGGCTTGCAGGCGATAAAGCTCGTAAAGCTGCTTGGTATAAGAGTGACGAAGAGCTGGCAAAAGAGGCTGCAGAGGCACACATTCACGCAGAGGCGTAGAAACTTTTTGAGTTTGCAAGTGTATCCCCCTAATTTGTAATTACTCACATAAACGCACCTCCCGAACTAATTCGGGAGGTGCGGGATAAGGAAAACCATGGGCGACAAAATTGATTTCAATCTTTTGGCAATAGTTCTTAATGCTGGTGTTTCTGTAATTTTGCTGGGCGGCCTTATCTTAGGAATCAACCCTGCTCAGTTAATTATGATCGGTGTTCTTGGTTACGGAATGAGCATTCTGTTTCGTAGAATCGCTCGTAACCAAGCAGGCATAGCCCCGAAGAGCAAATCTTCCAAAAGACGTTAACTATATCCCCCATTAGATAACCCGCATTTTCTCATTTGCATGTTTTTAAGCACTTTATGTAAGTGCCTTTGATTCGTGCGCCCTTTTCGCCCAATCTTAAAGGAGTTGCTCATGCAAAAACCATTCGAAAATCTGGTTGTAGTAGACCTTTCTCGCTATTTATTAGGAGCTTACGTAAGCTTGTATTTCGCAGATTTGGGTGCACGCGTTATTAAAGTGGAAGACACCAAGACTGGCGATTTAGTACGTGGCGAACATCCTCAAATCAATGGCGAAAGCTATTACCATTACGCATTAAATCGCAATAAGGAAAGTGTTTCATTTAATCTGAAAGACCCCGAAGTTCAGGCACGCTTTTACGATCTAATCAAAAAAGCTGACGTATTAGTAGAGAACTATCGCCCTGGTGTTGCAAAACGTTTGGGAATTGACTTTGAAACACTTCACGAAATAAACCCACAACTGGTGTATGTGTCATTTTCTGCTTACGGACAAAATGACCCTCGCAGTCTTGATGCCCTTCATGACATTAATATTGTTGCTAAAACAGGCTATTACGATCTAACTAAAGGCGCCGTTGCTCTTCTCCAACCAGCAGACCTTTCAGCGGCTATGGTAGGCCTCCAAGGCGCACTGACTGGCTTAATTGCTCGAGAAAAAGCTGGCGGAACTCATA
>URMQ01000072.1 GCA_900548955.1 uncultured Eggerthella sp.
GGCTTTGAGCATGGCCTGCACATGATCGTTCCTGCCTATGCAAATTCCACGCACGCATCATGATAGAGCCAATGCTGAGGTTGTTTTTCTGGCATAAAGAAAGCAGTTCATTAGCATTTGTAAAAAGGTAGGGGTTAGATTCTTGGGAATGTTGAAATGGTTCTGTGCCTGGTACTTCAATAAAACTGGCATAATCAACCAAATCAAGGCTTCGCACCTTTGATAAAAACGACTCAGCGGTATAGTGCTGGTCGGTTTCGAACACTGAATAGGCCTGTCCGCCTGCTTCAGTGCGGTAGGTGCTGCAAAATGCTATGTTAATGTGCGCTTTCGCAAGAAGGTTTGTTAAGGCAGCAAGTGCGCCAGGAACATCGCGATGAGCAACGAATAAGGTGCAGTATGCTCCCGATATATCTACCGAGACATCATTGATACGGGAAATTCTTATTTTTCCACCGCCCAAACTTTCGCCGCGGACGGTAGCTTTCAGGCCTTCAGAGTTGGTCATTTCGATATCTACGGTGTTGGGGTGAAGCGTGCTGTTTTCGCCGCCAATAACAAATTCATAGTGAAGCCCTTGTTCCTGGGCAATATCAAAAGCATTTCGTATGCGTTTATCGTCGGTCGCAAATCCCATAATGCCGGCTACCAGTGCGCGATCGGTTCCGTGTCCTTGGTAGGTTTGTGCAAAGCTATTCCATAAGGTAAACCGTACCGATTGGATTGAGGAATCTAGGAGTGATGCTGCAACTTGAGCGCATCGCAGCGCACCTGCGGTATGTGAAGAAGAGGGACCAACCATAATTGGTCCTAGTATCTCAAATGCTGAAAGAGCAAAGTTGTTTGCTTTGTCTGCCATGAATCATCCAATCATTGTAGGCGAGTGAATCAATTAGACCTTCTAATACCACAGGGTAGTATAAACGGAGAGGGCTTTTCTATGGAGGATAATCCTTTCTTGCTACCCAACCGTTGGTGGCGCGATTAGTATACGGATACAATGCTTACTCTCGGTATTGGTATTTTCTTTTGTTACCATAGCTAACGAAATGAAATCCATATGAGGTAACTATAAAGACCTATTAGCTAAATTAGTTTGCTATACGAAGGGAAGTTTTCTGTGAGCAAAACAGCAAATGATTCAACTCCAGAACAGTCTAAGGAAGTACCGATTGAAGAAATATCTCTAGAAGGGTTGCCTCCCGTTAATTTAGGGGCAATGCTTATGCCGCCGATCTGGGGTCCCGCTCATGGTATTTGGATCACGATTCTGTACTATCCCGCTTGGCTTTTGATCGATAACTTGCTATATGGTGCTTATATGAATCCATCGCCTTTAACGGTAATACTTGCAATTATCGCTGCTCTTATTCTTGCGGGAGTAACTATCATTTTTGCGCGCGCTTCACAGGTGCATGCGCTTCGTCGTGATTTATCGCGTGGAAAAACGAAAGAACAGTATAAAAAACGCCAAGTTATTTGGGCGGTTACCATGGGTATGTTGGCGGTAGTGATGCTTGGTGTGGCAACGTATTACAACTTGGTTATTCGTCCTACTCTTGGAGTTTAATTCTTTATTGTAGAGAAGATGCACTATAGTGCGTCTTCAACTTTAGAGGTAGTTGCATGCTTTTTTCTGTTGCTGCCGAAGGAGGATAGCAAACATGCGCATTGCGGTATTTTTCGTAGGTAATCGATTAATGCTTGATGATGGTATTGGTCCTGCAGTGTATGACTTCATTCTTGAACAATATAACCTTCCTGAAAATATTGATATGTTTGATGTGGGTTGTATGACTTTGGATATGGTTTCTAAGGTCAATGATTACGACTTACTTATTACGGTAGACGCAGTAGATGGTACCGATGCTGAGCCCGGCACGGTATTTCGCTATGAGCCCTACGATATTGCCCGCGCCGCAGGTGCCCGCACTTCATTGCATGAATTAAAACTTGCTGATCTGTTTGATGCAGCAACTATGATGGGTTATGAATCAGAAGGTCTTTGCTTTGGCATGCAGGTAGAAAATTTAGAGCCTGTAGAGTTTATGGAAGGCCTTACTCCAAAGGTTCATGAACGTATGCCGTTTTTAGCAGAAACGGTTATTGCTGAATTGGTGCGTCGTGGGTGCGCCATTACTCGCAAGGATGGAAAACCTCTTCAGCAAATTAATTAGGTGTCCAGAAGAGCATAGTGGCATAGCGGCGCGATTATATTAGTCGGCGTGATTCTATGGCGCTACTGGTTTACTTGTTTGACTTTAATCGCGCCGGAGCAATGGGGTGCTCGTTCATATACTCAATAAAGTGCGCTTGTCCTTCACTCATGGTTTCTTCAGATCGATGAATCAAGTACAGTTTATGAAAATCTTCTGGTACTTCATCAATGGGGATGCAAACAATATCTTTGAAGGCTCCAACTAAGAAGGAGTAGTCTACGAATGCAATGGCATTTTCGTCTGCAGAAACCATAGAACAGATGGTGATTTCTTCTTTGAATTGCTCTTCGATATCCAAATCATAGCCTTCAACGCAGGCGGTAATGTCATCGTGGGGAGGCCAGCCTTTAGCGTAAGACTGAATGTGATAGCCTTTGAGCTCCTTTAATGAAATACTTTTTCGTGAAGCGAGAGGGTTGTCTTTATTAACCGCAACAACTAATTGTTGGGACCAATAAGGAGTGAAAGTTAGTCCTGCGGGGGCGTCAGGGAGTTTTGCGGCAAATACCACATCAAGCGTTCCTGCTGCTAGATCGTTAAGCAGGCTTCCGCTAAAACCTTGAATGATCTTTACGGAAAGAGTAGGGTCTGCTTCGGCGCGAAAAGAACGAATAACGCGCGACCAATCTTCACTTTGAATGGTAAAAGGAACCCCTATGCAAAGTGTTTCAGTTCGGTCATCCAACAAAGCCTGAACCTTATCCATGCCCGTTTCAATGTTTTTTAGAGCCAAAGATGCGTAGCGATAAAATTCTTCACCATAAGGGGTAAGTACAAAGCTACTTCCGTTTTTTGCAAATAGTGGTGCACGGAGATCATCTTCAAGGCGAGATATTGCTAGAGACAAAGTAGAGCGAGCAATACCTAAAGAGCGAGCGGTGTTGGCAAAGTGCTCTTTGTCTGCCAAAGTTACAAAATAGCGTAGATGCGCCAGGTTCATATTGTCTCCATACTAAGTTACTGTTATCGCAGGTAAAACAGAAGAAATACTATAACAAAGCCTAAGGTATTTGCTAAGGCTTGTTACAAAAGCATATAAATAATGCGCTTATTGCTGCAGTCTTTTGAGTGATATGCGCTTATTTTGGCGCGTTTGGGCAAAGATCAGAAATAAAGCACTCGGCGCATTTGGGGCGTCGTGCGATGCAGAATTCACGTCCAAAAAGAACCCATTGGTGATTGATGGGCTTCCAGTATTCTTTTGGATAGAGCTTTAATAGGGCCTGTTCGGTCTTGGCTGGCGTGTCGGCTGAAGGGCCTGCGAACTTCAATTTGTGAGCAATGCGGAACACATGAGTGTCAACTGCAATACCTTCAACAATGCCAAAGGCTTCATTGAGTACAATATTGGCGGTTTTTCTACCAACACCAGGAAGCTTTTGAAGATCTTCCATTGTGTGAGGTACTTCGCCACCAAAATCGCTCATAATCATTTGGGCGCAGGCAATGCAATTTTTAGCCTTATTGCGATAAAAGCCAATGGAGTGAATAATATCCATTACCTCTTCGGTATCTGCTTGAGCCATTTTTTCAGGAGTGCCATAGCGTTCAAAAAGACGGGGAGTTACTTTATTAACCCCCGCATCAGTAGTTTGGGCCGATAAGAGTACGGCAATAGTAAGGGTAAAAGGGCTACTATAGTGGAGTGCGCATTCCGCTTGTCCGTAATAGTTGTTCATGCGTTCGGCAACAAGTAATGCGCGATTACGTTTTTCTGCTATCTTTTCTCGTGCCATACTACTTCCTTATCCGATGCTAGTTGGTAGCCTAATACAAGGGGTAGTATGCTGCAAAGGATAATTAAAAGTTTATTGAGGAATTGCCATAATGCTGATTGATCTTCTTTCTGCAACATTACAAAAATCGAAAGCCCTTGATGCTGCTTGGGGAAAAATGGATGCTGGCGAAGATGCGGTTATTGGAGTCGCTTCTTCTGCGCGTCCTTTTTTGGTGGCAGCACGTTTTGTGGCGGATCCTCGTACTACTTTAGTGATAACGGCGGGTGAAGATGCGGCGGACACCTTTGCGCGTACCGTTGGTGCGTTTGTGGGGGAAGAGCACGTTTTTCGTTATGCGGATTATGAAGGTAATCCATTTTCTGTAGATGCTCCAGTGCAACCTCGGTTGCATGGTACCCGCTTAGAAGCGCTCTGGGCGTTGCAGTCGGGAAAGCCTGTTGTTGTGGTTGCTTCTGCCCGAGCTCTACTGCGCAAAGTTGCACTTCCTTCAATGCATATTGCGAGGCCTTTAGTGCTCAAGCAAGGAATTGATTTGTCGGAATCGCCCCAAAACGGAGCAGAAAGCTTTGAGGATTTGGCAGAAGTTTTGGTGCAGATGGGTTATGACAACGCTGGAGAATTGGCGGGTCCTGGAACCTTTTGCTTGCAAGGTGGCGCAATCGATATCTATCCTGGCAATTTATCTTATCCTGTGCGTTGCGATTTCTTTGGTGACGAGCTGGACGAAATACGCCGATTCTTGCCTTCAACGGGACAAACAATCTCGTCCCTTTCTGAAGTGGAAATATATCCCGTGCGGGAGTTTAAAAACGATGCTAAATCGCTTCGCCAGGCGCAACGACTTTTGGCTAAACAGGCAGATACTAATAAAGAATTGCGCAGTTTATTAGAACGATTAGAAGACGACTCAAAAGAAATCCCTGATGTTTTAGCTTCCTATATACTGGGTGACACTACTACTGTAGGAGCTTATTTGCCTAACAATGCCCTTACGGTAATCATTGAGCCTCGATCGCTATTTGACGATGCTCAACATGCACTTGATGAATACGGAAAGCTAGCGCAGGGAACTTCTATTCCTGTTTCGGATTTGTATGTTTCTGCGGCAGAGCTCAATTTTGGCAGTAATCCTCGTGCTACCTATGTTTCTATTATGCGCGTTGGGGTAGAGCTTGATAGCGAATTGGTGGTCAAGCGCGTTGAAGTGGCGGGAGATCCCGATAAACTCTATGGGCGATTGCGCTCTTTGGCCGAAACGGGATTTACGGTAGTGTTTTCCGTTCCCCATTTCCGTGCGCGTCAAGAAATAAAACTTGCACTGGTTGATTTGGGTATTCCTATTAACGAAGTGCTCGATGTGGTGGGTGACGATTCGGCTAAGTTGCGCCGCGGGCAGGTCAATATTGTTGATGTGGACATTCCTTTGGGAATGATTTTCCCTGCAGCAAAAATGGCACTTGTTTCACTGGCGGATACGCAGGGTTCTATGGCAACGCGTAAGCGTTCACGAATTGATGTAACTGAAATAACGTTTCCCTATAAACCAGGTGATTATGTTGTTCATGCCGCGCATGGCGTGGCGTTTTTCCGCGATATCGTGCGCCAAGATGTTGGTGGTTCAGAGCGTGATTATCTTTTGCTCGAATATGCGCAGGGTGACAAGCTCTATGTTCCTGTAGAACAGCTTGATCGCGTTACGCGTTATGTGGGTCCTGAAGGGTCTTCTCCTCGTTTAACGCGTTTGAATACCTCCGATTGGTCTCGTGCGCTAACAAAAGCGCGTAAGGCTACTAAGAAACTCGCATTCGACTTGGTAGATGTGTATACCCGTCGTGCTGCTACTCAGGGGTATCGTTACGGGGAAGATACGCTTGCTCAGCGCGAAATGGAAGAAAGCTTTCCTTATCAAGAAACGCCAGACCAACTAGCTGCAATTGCTGACATTAAAGCTGATATGCAATCGCCTCACCCTATGGACAGATTGGTATGCGGTGATGTTGGCTTTGGCAAAACAGAAGTGGCGCTTCGCGCGGCTTTTAAGGCAACACAAGACAATAAACAAGTAATGGTTTTGTGCCCAACGACCATTTTGGCTCAGCAACATTATGCAACGTTTTCGGAGCGGTTTGCACCTTTTAATGTGCGTGTTGAAGTGCTTTCTCGTTTTCGTAGTCCAGCACAACAAAAGCAAGCATTGGAAGATTTTGCCAGCGGAAAAGTAGCGGTTTTGGTGGGCACGCATCGTCTTCTTTCGCGTGATGTTAATCCGCACGATTTGGGTTTGGTTATTATCGACGAAGAGCAACGTTTTGGTGTGGGTCATAAAGAACAGCTTAAGAATATGCGTGAATCTATTGATGTACTTACGCTTTCTGCAACACCTATTCCGAGAACTATGCAGATGGGCTTATCGGGTGTGCGCGATATGAGTTTGATTTTGACACCTCCTGATGATCGCAGGCCAGTAAAGGTTCATGTGGGGGAATGGGATCCTGACCTAGTAAGCGATGCTATTAGGCGCGAATTAGCAAGGAAAGGACAGGTGTATTACGTAAGCAACCGAGTTCGTTCTATTGAAGAAGCGGTTCAACGTGTTCACGCGGCAGCAGGTGAAGCACGCGTAGGGGTTGCTCATGGACAGATGACGAAAGAGCAGCTTGAACATGTAATGGAAGATTTTGCTGCAGGCGAACTTGATGTGCTGGTGGCAACAACCATTATTGAAAGTGGAATTGATAATCCTCATACCAACACCTTAATCATTGAAGATTCTCAGCGTCTTGGCTTGGCGCAGATGTATCAGTTGAAAGGACGTGTGGGCAGATCGTCTACGCAAGCATATGCCTATTTCCTATTCCCGGACAACATTACGATGACTGAAGAAGCAATGGCGCGTCTTACTGCGCTGAATGAACATACAGAACTGGGAAGCGGTATGCGTGTTGCTATGCGTGACTTGGAAATTCGTGGAGCTGGCAGTTTGTTAGGCGCCGAACAGAGCGGCAACATGTCTGCGGTTGGCTTTGATCTGTTTGCGCAAATGCTTGCAACGGCTGTAAATATGACGCGTGAAGGCAACACCTCGAGCAATGACTACTTGCCTCCTGCATTATCGGATATTGTGGTTAATGTTCCTGACCATACCTATTTCCCAGAAGAATATCTGCCTGATGCAGATGAGCGCGTTTTGTATTATCGAAAAATTGCAAGCGCCGATACTCTTGATGCGGTTGAAGATATTTATCAAGAATTGATAGCTAAACATCCCGAAATGCCACAAGCTGCTCTTAATCAAATCGAAAAAGCGCGTCTTAAAGCGTTTGCAAATGAACATGGCATACATCTAATTTCAGTGACGGGCGGAAAGTTAGTTATAGAGCCTATCACGCTTTCTAAAGCACAAGCTTCGGCTCTGCGTCGTAAAGCGGGAAGATACTTAGCAGATAAGAAGAAAATGACAGTGCCATTGCGGGTGTTTGTACCAAAGCAAACTGAAGAAAGCCCCGATGATGTAGGCGTACTCTCTCACGTATTCACCTACATTCGTAGCTTGTTTGAAAAAGATTAAAACTTACCTTTTCGAAAAGGCTTTCTTACTTAGTTTCTGCGCCTCTATTGTTACAGCGCGTAATCGAGATGACTGAAGGATCAACCAATTTCAGAACCTGGATTCGCCTAA
>URMQ01000073.1 GCA_900548955.1 uncultured Eggerthella sp.
ATCGCAACTGCATCAGCAGCAAGCTTTGAAGCATTCGTTGGCGGAAAAGCAAGAGTTGCTATGCTCAGCCATTCAACAAAGGGTTCAGCTAAACATGCTGACGTAACAAAGGTTGTTGAGGCAACAAGAATCGCAAAAGAAAAACATCCCGAAATTATGCTTGACGGCGAGCTTCAGCTTGACGCAGCTGAGTAATCATATCTTCGGGAATATAGGGTTGAGTTTTAAAGCTAGAAACCACCGGCGCCACCCCCGAGGTTGCCGTAACAAGCACCCCCTTGGGTTTTAACAACGACAATGCCCGAAGACCTTCTCCTGGTTCAAGAGCAATAATAAGATCGTCAGATGCCTGTGCGGGCAAGGGAGAAAATACCTCTTCGCCTTTGTCCCCCATGCGAACATGGCTCATAACATTTCCGCCGCGTTGCGCCATGCCTGTTGTTTCGGCACTGCGCACTTGCCACCCTTTGGAACGCGCTGTTTCTGCTAAGATTTTTGCCGCCAACACACTGCCCTGACCACCAATGCCAGCAAGGGAAATATTAATCATGGCAAACCTCCCCGTTAGACGCATCCTGCTCAGAAGAAGATAAAGATCGGGGCGTTTGCAAAGCACCCTCATTAAGTTCGCTACAGTGCAGAGCGTCATCGTTGCACACATAGGTACACAGTCCGCATCCGTTGCACAAAGAAGCATCTACCACAGGATGACGATTTTCCGCATCCCAGGACAGCGCCGGACAGCCAAGCTTCAAAACGCAACGTCCACAGTTGGTGCAAGCATTCAGATCAACCTCAACAGGTTTACTAGGCTTAATAAGCTTAATGCAAGGCGATTCGTAGATAATCGCCGAAGGTCCATCGTAAGCTATAGCTTCTTTTGCTGCCGCTATTGCATCGTCTAAATGGAGCGGATTCGCGTGAGTAATAACCGAAACGCCCAATGCACGCAAAACCTTTTCGATAGAAATTGGTTCGCTTTTCGGTCCCATAAGGGTAACTCCAGTTCCAGGATGGGGCTGCGAACCCGTCATTGCTGTGGTGGCATTATCAAGCACCACAATAGTTATGTCGTGTTGGTTATAAACTGCGTTAGCAACACCAGTCATGCCACTTGCGAAAAAGGTTGAATCTCCAATAAAGGCAAGTGCTTTCTTACCAGGCTCAACAATACTAAAACCTTGCGCAATGGTTATGTCTGCGCCCATACACAAACACGTATCCACGGCATCAAGAGGTTTTGCGTTACCAAGGGTATAGCAACCAATATCTCCACAGAAAATACCTTCACTTGCTCGATTAAAAGCAGCCTTGGTTGCATAGAAAGAACCACGATGCGGACAGCCCGGACATAACAGCGGAGGACGGGCAGGAGGCTCGATTGTCTGCGCTTCACTAACTGTTTGCGTATTGGCTGCCTGTGCGTTGTTTGCCTCTAGATTCAATGTTTTTGCGCTAGGTACCTTTTCGCCTGAAGCCTCTCTAGAATCTTTGAGTTCGCTGCCTTGGATTTCCACATCAAAGAAACGACGCAATTGAGCAGCAATATTGTCTATAGTGTTTTCTCCCCTGGTAGTGGTATGTCCGCTAAGTTTTCCCTGAACCTCATAGCTGGCGTGAATGCGTCCTGCAAGCTTCAAGAGCTCGTCTTCAAGTACATGGTCAAGCTCTTCGAAAACAATGACCTTGCTCAAGTCCTGCACAAACTCGGTGGCTCGCTGTTCAGGGAAGGGATACGGAGTACCCACCTGCATAATGCGATACGCAGGCAAAGATAGCACCGCGCTTCCATCCGTAAAAACAAGGCTACCCGATGCCACCTGATCTTCAATAATGCGCAGGGCTTCACGCATATAGGCATACGAAATGCCGCCTGCAACAATTCCCAAGCAAGGCGTTTGGTCATCTTTCTGGATTTCTTCATCATGATCGCTTGGCGTATACGCTTCCAGCTCTTTATCGGGAAATTTCTCAAAAATAGGGTTGAAACGTAGCAGAGGGTCTTCAGAAAAATCTGCTGCTATTTGGAGCAGACGAGTATTGATTTCATCATGCGCTTCAAAGGCACGTTTAGGAAAAATTACCCAACGGGAATCTTTTTCAAAACCTTCAGGATTCTTGGCTTTTGTATGCTCTTTCACTTTCACAAACGTAGACGCATGGCAAACACGCGTGGTAGGACGCATAATAACAGGGCAACTATAACGCTCTGATAAATCATAAGCCGCTGCCATCATTTCGCAGCCCTGTTCAGGAGTAGCTGGGTCGAATACCGGAACCTTGGCAAATGCCGCAAAACGGCGTGTATCTTGTTCGGTTTGAGAAGAAATAGGGCCAGGATCGTCTGCTACATAAAGGATTGTCCCGCCTTTAACGCCCACATAATTTAGCGACATCAGTGCATCGCTGGCAACATTGAGACCAACCTGTTTGCAAGTAAACAAGGTTCTCGCACCAGCATAAGCAGCACCCGCCAAGAGTTCCAGTGCTGCCTTTTCGTTAGTTGACCACTCTACGTGAACTCCCTCTGCTCGGCCCGCTGCATGTTCAGCTGCAACCGTTTCAATAACTTCCGAAGAAGGGGTTCCAGGATATCCAGCACAAACACGAACTCCCGCTTCAAGTGCGGCATGCGCAAATGCTTGGTTTCCAGTAAGAAACTCTTTTGCCATACGAGTGTACCTCTGCTCTTGTCCGCTTAAATAAAATCACCCAAGTTCAAAGACATATACAAGCCTTTGAACTCGGGCAGAAGAAAAAACTTTGTACTAAGCCTTGGCCATGTCAGCCTTAAACTTTTCAATTTTTACACGAGCCTCTTCATCTCCCGTGCCCAAGATTTGTACTGCAAGAATTGCCGCATTCTTAGCGCCATTAATGGCAACTGTTGCGACTGGTACGCCGCTTGGCATTTGCACCATTGAAAGTAGCGAATCAAGACCACCTAAATCGCTAGTCTTCATAGGTACCGCAATAACTGGCAAAGGAGTGTATGCTGCAACAACACCACCCAAATGAGCCGCCTTGCCTGCTGCCGCAATAATAACGCGAATACCACGCTCAACAGCACTTGATGCCCATTCGTGCACTAATGCAGGCTTACGATGTGCACTTGCAACCTTGACTTCATAGGGAATACCAAATTCGTCAAGTTGCTTCATGCAAGCTTCCATGGTTCCCATGTCTGATTCGGAGCCCATAATGATACCAACAAGGGGAGTTTCTGAAGTAGCCATAACCATTTCCTTATCTATATTGTTCTTTAATGCTTATCCTAAGCACTAGGGCACAAAGCCCAACTCTTACTTGTTAATGCTTGCTTTTGTATCAGAAAAAACTTTATAAAAGCGCCTAAAATCACTTTTGCCATTGTATCACTGTGCAAGCTGGCGAATTGTTTCGTACAGCTCTTCGGGAGTATCCACTAATTGGGTGGGACATTCTTCGGCAAGAACGTCTTTTCCGAAAAAACCTCCCCAGGTTACACCAACACAAGGCATACCAGCAGCATGAGCTGCCTGAACATCGAAGGGACTATCCCCAATATACAAACAGCGATCAATGCAAACATCTAAATCTTTTGCTGCTTGAAGAAGTGGATCGGGGTTGGGCTTGTGCCCTTTACTGCTTTCCATTCCGTTTACCAGTGCAAAAAGATCATATAAGCCAAACGCTTGAAGGCTTGCTGTGGCAAGTGATTCGCGCTTTGAAGTAACAATTGCCACGGTAAATCCTTCAGCTTTAAGAGCGCGGACTACTTGCTCCATGCCATCAAAGGGGGCCGTTTTTAGATCAAGGTCTTTTTCATTGCGCGCACGATACGCCACTAATAATTCTTGAGCAGTTTCCTCGTCAGGCGCTAGTGTGCGCATCTGGGTAACCAGAGGCTGACCCACTTCTGCCACCAATACTTCGTCGGGAATTACTTTTCCTAATACTTTACGAGTCGCATAACGCATGCTCTCTAAAATTGCATCATGAGTATCCAGTACCGTTCCATCTAAGTCGAAAAGAACTATGTCACGTTTAAAGACAGACGATTGATTATTATTAGCATTATCGGAACATGTCATAGTATCGAACAAACCCCATTCACTATCTAAATTAACATTTTAGTGTTTACCTTTTTGGTATCTGCAAATCTATAGTAAAAATAAAAACGGCAGTAACGATATTACTGCCGCAACATTTTGGTATGTATTAACGCATAAACCGTTTAAATGCTTCGCGTTTACAGCCCCAATGCTTTCTTCAATGAAGAAACGCGGCGACGCGAAACAGGAATTTTGTCATCTACACCATCAAGAGTAAGAAGCAACGTTCCACCAGACTGCGGCTCCACTTCCTTAACCAAGGCAAGATTAACCAAATAGCCACGATGAACACGGAAGAAACCGTGACCATCAAGGGTTTTTTCTAGATGTGCCAAACTCACCGTAGAGAAGAAACGATCGGCGCCAGTCTGTAAATAGGCGTAGTCATCGCGAGCCATAACATAGCGAATATCATCAATATTGATGAGGATTTTCTTGCCGCCCTTTTCCACAGGAATGCGTTCTGCTTTCTGAGCTTTTGCATGTAAAACTACATGTTCGCGGACGCGAGCCAGTGCCTGAGCCAAACGCTCGGTTTCAACAGGCTTTACCAAATAATCGATAGCATTAACTTTGAAAGCATCGAGAGCGAATTCACTATAAGCCGTGACAAATACTACTGCAGGGGGATATTTAAGATGCTGGAGAGCTTCTGCCAATTGAATACCAGTAGCTTCTGGCATGTTAATGTCGAGGAACATTACATCACAGGGATATTCCTTCAACTTTTCAATTGCTTCACGGACACTAGCCGCTTCAGCAACAACTTCAGTTTGATTAAGTTCGCCCAGCAAAAAGCGTAATTCGGAACGCGCAGGTGCTTCGTCGTCAACAATGATCGCCTTCAGCAACATAGCCTCCTCGTCTCAAATTTAGGAATCAGACGTTATTATAGACTACTTCGCCGCTCTACGTACTAAAAGAATAAAGATGACTAAAAAATATGCAACAGATCCACTAGCAATTAAAACGCTCTTACCAAAGCACTACTTATACATGAGCGCAATCATAGAGATACAACGTAACGCTGGTACCTACGCCTAGTTCGCTTTCAATCTTCATGTACGCCTCTTCGCCATAGTAACCACGAAGACGATCGTTAACGTTTTTGACCGCAATACCTAAACCTGTTTGCGATTTTGGATTCATGATAGTACGTACCGCATCTTCACTCATTCCAATGCCGTCATCGGAAACATGGAGATACACGTCGTCGCCATCCATTTCGCCCGCAATCTTAATCGTGAGCTTTCCTTCGGCAGGCATTGCGTGCTTTACCGAGTTTTCTACCAAAGGCTGAACCATAAATGCTGGAACCAACATGGCAAGCACATCGTCATCTACTTCAACCTCAACAGCAAGGCGATCTTCACCGAAGCGCGCCTGTTCGAGCGATAAGTAGCGAACCGTCTGTTCAATTTCGCGAGATAATGGAATAAGGTCCGAACTGTTTTCGAGCGTCTGACGGTAAAAGACTGCAAATTCGCGTAACATGATGCGCGCCTTATTAGGATCAGTGCGAACCAACGATGCCATAGTATTAATAATGTTAAACAAGAAGTGAGGATTAATCTGGCTCTGAAGCGCCTTTAGTTCCATGCTTGTAGCAAGCTTTTTCTGTTCTTCTAATTCCATTGCTGCAATCTGAGTAGAAAGAAGCTGACTGAAACCTTCTGCAATAGAAATTTGCGTCTCATTAATACGCGAAGGCTTCGGATAATAAAACTTTAACGTGCCCTGGATAGTTTTTCCTACTTTAAGTGGCACGATAATACCCGCTTGAATGTTGCGAATATGCACCGGAAAACCAGCTTCGGCTTGCGTTTTAAACACGCGAGTTTTTCCGTCTTGAATGGTGCGCTTCGTGCCTTCAGTGTGAATATTTCCACCTGCTTTGCCCAACTCTTCAGCACCCGCACCGTGATAGCCAAGCACTACCTCACGATCAGTAATAGCAACTGCCGAAGCAGAGATTGCGGGAAGTAGCACTTCGCACACGCGTTGTGCGCTCTCCTGATTAAAGCCACCCTGCATTGCTGCTAAGGTATCGCTTGCTAGGTGCAGTACCGAGTCAGATTGATTTGCACGAATACGATCCGGATCTAACATGAGCGCAATGGTAATAAGCAAAAACACGGTAAACAGCGCGCCGGAAACCACTAAAACTGTGTAGTTGTTAGAACCCCCAAACATTGCCCATCCCAAAACACAACCACACAATAAGGCTAGGCACAAAAATAAAATCTCTAAAAAGATATACAGATTATGACGAAACATACTAAGGTCCTTGGTTTATGCAAACATCGGCAAAAACTCATTGAACAGCAAAACTACCGCTGAAATCAAGAGGAATGTACCAAATACGAAACGTAGTTTACGTTCTGGAATCTTTCGAATCAAGTTTGCACCAATTACAGCACCAGGAATACTGCCAATAGCCATAGCAATGCCCGCAATATAATCAATATGACCCATCAAGCCTTGCTCAATAACGCCAGGAATGGCAAGGATAGTGACTGCAATTAAAGAAGTTCCTGAAGCATGTCGCATCATAATTCCCAAAAACGAAAGGAATAAGGGAACCATAATAAATCCGCCGCCTACTCCAACATAACCCGAAGCAAGACCAGCTCCCAAACCAATTGCCAAGCATATACACACTTTTTTGGCACTAAGTTCAAACACGGGAGCCTTAAGGGCTTCTTTTTCTTCTTTTTTAGTTGCCTTGGCTGCTGCCTCTGCTGCCTTTTCGCGATCTTTACCTGTGACAGAAGATTGCCCTGTTGGTGCAATTTTCGGCATGCGAATTGCCCTGCGAAACATAGAGATGGATGAATATCCAATAATGAGAGAAGCGGCTAGCATAATCATCCACGAAGGCGAAATAGAAGCAAGATACACCCCAATAGGGCTGGTGCAAGCTCCTCCCAAACCACAAAGGACTCCAATTTTGGGAATGCATGTTTTATTTTTGATGTGAGTTACTAATCCCGATAACGACGTGGGAATAATAGTGAACAGCGAAGTTGCGGTAGAGCTAATGGCACTCATGCCAAATCCAAGGCGAAAAATAGGGATCATTAGAGTACCGCCACCGATCCCTAACAATCCCGATAAGACACCAATAACTAAACCAATAATTGCGGCTATGATAAATGTTTCCATGTGCTGTATGCCACGCTGTTCTTCGTCACTTTTTCATTGATTGAGCGATCAAGTGCCGAAAATTGCTTTAGTTCGTCTTATTCTTCATCGCTCAAGTTCAAATGAATTTCACTTGTCATTCCAGGATCCAGATTTACCTTTGTTACTTCTGGCTCAACTCCCGCAATCTGATTAAGATCAGATGAAGCAGCT
>URMQ01000074.1 GCA_900548955.1 uncultured Eggerthella sp.
TGTTTCGGTATCACAATACTGCTTAACTTCATCAAGATACGCTTCAGAAAACGCAATAATACGTTCGTTAGTTGCTTGAGAATTATCAACGATGTTAAGTTTCTTCCCTTCACTTGCATAGCGACGAGCAGAAGCATTGTCGAAAATAGGTTCCTGAGTAGATTCTGCAAAAGCAAATACTTCAGGAGAAATATAGGTATCGTCGAGCACGAGCATGTGCAAATTCCTTTCTTCTATGTTGCGAGCAAACTACTAAGCGGGTGTTACTATTGCGTTTTCCGCCACTTTGCGTGTTCCTCCACTTTGCGCGATTTAGCGCTAAGCGCATTCCACTACTTCGCGCGTTCCAATTTTACGCGAAAACTCAAAGCACGTGCTGTTGGCAGAGAATCAAATTGAATGACGTACGCGCGTTTTTCTCTATCGATATCCTGAATTTCACCTTTACCAAATACCGAATGAACCACCCTGTCGCCCACACTGAATTCAGGTACTGCAGACATATCAGCGATCCACTTATCCGTAAAACCATAGGCGCTGCGTGCTTGTTGCATTTGCACTTCGGTAGGAGGATTAGAAAACTCCAAAGTAGCTGGATCAATTTCCAGTAAAAAGCGAGAGGGATATCGCGGCATATTTTCATGCCCCGTGCCTTCAGCTTCCGTAAGGTATAATCCATCCCGCGCTCGCGTGAGCGCCACAAACGCCAGTCTACGTTCTTCTTCCATTGCTTCAAAGGTCATGGTTTTACGCGAAGGCAAAATACCTTCAGACATAGAGCATAAAAATACATGCGGAAACTCAAGACCTTTCGCCGAATGAATTGTCATTAAGCGAACCTTATCCTGAGCATCATCGAAAGCATCAAGATTAGATAACAACGCAATCTGAGATAAATACTGTTCTAGGGTTACTTCTTCACCGCAGGTAGTTTCAAATTCATAAATAGACTGCTTAAGCTCCGCTAAATTATCCAGGCGTTCCTGCCCACCTTCAGTGCGGAGCATTTTTTCATAACCACTTTCATTAAGCAGCGCCGAAAGCACTTCAGAAACGGGTCTACCCTCATACGAATGACGAAATTCTTCTACAAGCGCAACAAATTCTTTCGCCTTCGTACCCTTGAATATTTCGCTTTCGATCGTAAGCTGAAGCGCTTCGTATAGTGAACAATCACGATTTTCTGCTTCTTCTCGTAAAAAGGTCATGCGACGCTTGCCCATATTGCGCTTAGGAACATTTACCACACGAGCAAAAGAAAGATCGTCTTGATACGCAATCATGCGCAAGTATGAGAGTGCATCTTTGACTTCCTTTCGCCCAAAAAAAGGCACACCGCTATAAATAGTATGAGGAATGCGAGCTTTCAAAAATGCCTCTTCAATGGAGCGCGAAGCATAATGCGCACGATACAAAACAGCAATAGCCCGATACGGAACTCCTGCCTCATGAAGCGACTGCACTCCTTGTGCTATCCACTGCGCTTCTTCTGCAGAAGATTTAGCGTGACGCCATACCGTGGGACCATGATCTGTTCTAACCGCAACCAAATCTTTCGGAATGCGTTCCTTGTTTTTCGCTATAAGCGAATTAGCCACATCGAGCACCTGCGGCACAGAACGATAATTTTCTAGCATCATAACGGTATGGGTGTCTTGAAAACGTTCGTCAAAATCAAGCAAGTAACGCACGTTTGCTCCGCGCCACGTATAGATAGTCTGATCAGGATCGCCCACTACAAAAAGATTCTTATGATACGCAGCAAGAACTTCCATGAGTTGATACTGAATGGCATCAATATCCTGAAATTCATCGACCATGATGTATTCCAACCGCTGTTGCCATTTCAGACGAATTTCTGGATTACGCGCAAAAATATAGAGTACGAAAACGAGCAAATCGTTATAGTCCACGCCAAAGCATTTCTTCTCCTGGTAGAGATATCCATAAAAAATAATGTCGTGAGGCTTTGTTGCTGCCCAATACTTTTTGTACAGCTCTTCCAAAGAAAGCGAAAGCATATCGCGATAGTATTCTGGTCGTTCAACAAGCTTTTGCATTTCAATCATGTCACGCGCTTGAGAAAACGTCATATTGCGCAAGGTAAGACCACGTTCTTCGTAAATTATCTGAAGCATGGCATCAATATCGCCGTTATCCAAAACAAGAAAGCTTTTTGGGTATTGAATTTCATGCCCATCTTCACGCAATACCGAAACACAAAAACCGTGAAATGTATTGATATAACCCGTATCGTTTCCACCCGTTAGTCGCTTGATACGATTGCGCATTTCATTTGCCGCTTTGTTGGTGAAGGTAACACAGAGAATATTTCCTGGAAGGATTCCTAATTCATTTACCAAATAAGCAAAGCGCTCGGTTAGCGTGCGCGTTTTGCCCGTACCCGCGCCAGCAATTACTCGTACATATCCTTCTGTGGTAGTAACTGCTTCAAGCTGTGCTGCATTTAAACGTTGGTGAAACGATGAGTTATCACTGAATGAGGTATCCAGTGCATCAAAGGCCACTAACCCTTGTTGGTTAGCGATTTCCGCTTGATGCATTTGATTGTCTGCAAATTCTTCCATGCAAAACCTAGTTACCAGTAGACGTTTTATATACAGAACAAGCCTATCATAAATCGTACATTTGTTCTATTATTTATGCAAGCTAATGAGCGGATGGCTGCCTACCTGATCGGAGGTAAGTCATGAATGATTTGATTCTAGTATTGGAATTACTTTGTTTAGCGCTGTTGCTACTTTTGACGCATAGGCTCATAAAGTAGCGCAGCCGCCCTACATGCTAAGGGGCGGCTGGCTGTTTTCAGAAGTTTTCTAGCAGCCAAACCTTAGGCAGAGGGTGACCGCTCATTAACTATTGTAACAAATGACGCTTAGTTTTTCCGACGCATTTCGCAAGATCTGCAATTACCAAGCCTCTTAATTACGACCATTCATTCTTAATTACAACCATCCATTCAGCGATAAATACTACCCCTTCCCGCCCTCACAAAACCCAACACTGCTCTGTTTCTTGTTCAACAGTTGTCGAGGTTTCGCATACTTTCGCGCGAGATTTCTTTTTCATTTCCCGCAAAGTGTTAGTTCACTGGTATTCTTTCCTATACTGCATTTTCAATAATTCGGCTTTGCCTTCGTACATAACAAACTCATGTTACGCAGGCATGCTATGCAAGCTTTATCACAATTACTACCGTGAGGTTTTTAATGACTATCGGATACGAACAAACCTATCAGCTTCGCACGGGCGACTTTGATCGCTATGCTCATCTTCTTCCCTCTTCTATTTTGGATGTATTCCAAGATGTGGCAGGAGTTAATGCCGAACAGGTACCAGGCATGACTTGGAAAGAGTTAACCGATGCTGGTTTGTTCTGGGTAGTCACGCGTATCAAATACGAAGTAATTGAAACGCCTCATCTTCACGAACAGGTAATTGCACGCACCTGGCCGCTGGCTCCTACACGCCTAGGATTCCAGCGCGAATACACTATGCGCAAGCTTGATGGAACACCTTTAGTTAAGTGCAGCTCCGACTGGATTTTGATGGACTATAAAACTCGCAGCTTTGCTTCAGCTCGTGATTTCTATAACGGACCTCAGGATTTTTCCGAAGAAAAAGTATTCGAAAAGAAGCTTCGTAAAATCAAAACCTTCGAACCTGAAGACACTGGTGAAACTTTCCAGGTCCACTTTGTTGACATCGACATCAATGGGCATGTCAACAACTCGAAATACCCCAATTTCGTAATGAATTCGTTAGACCTTGGCGAAGACGAAACTATCAAAACGTTCCAGATTGACTATCGCCACGAACTTCGCGCAGGCAGTACTGTGCGCATACATTCAAAACGCGATGGAAACGTTATAACTTCTATGGGTATTTCTACTGAAGGCGATACCGCTGGCGAATGCATGTTTGCCACCCAAATTGAACTGGCTTAATTCAGCTGTCTACTATTCTTGCATTGCTGCTTTTTCGTCCTCAAGCTTGTAAGCAAGCATCTTTGCTACAAATACCAGAACGATTCCAATAATAGAAATCGCACCCGCTACCGTAAATGCAGGAACATAGGTACCAAGCGTTTCCACCGTTGATGCCGCAACCATAGGACCAATAAACGAAGCTACAGTGTAGCCAGGATAAACAAACGAATAGTTCTGACCAAAGTTCGCAGACCCAAATGCATCACCCACGATTGCAGGAACAATCGACATAGTTCCGCCAAAGCATGCACCCACGACACTAACAGCCAGCAAGAAGGTAACAAACGTTGTAGCGTGACCAAGCAAGAGCACCATAACCACGGCATTTATTACCAACGAAATAATAAGCGCATTGTAGCGACCAATTGCATCGGATATAAAGCCGAAGCCAAATCGCCCTAAGAAGCTACCAAAAGCCATGACGCTTACCATGATGGCACCTTCAGAAGCAGTAAGGTGAGCTAATTCCTGGCCAATATCAGAAGCGTGGCCAGTAACCATCAAGCCGCTCGTTGAAGAAACCATAAGTGCAGCAAATAGCACATAGAACAAAGGCTGTTTCACCATCTGCGTTGAGCTGAAAGGAACTTCGCGATGACCAGAAAGTTTCTCAATTTCTTTAGTGGTTCGCTTTGTGTGACCAGTTTCTAAACCAGCGTTGTCGTCCTGGATTCTTACCGCGCCACTAGCTGTTGCATTCGCTGCTGCACTTACTGGAATATCGTCTTCAGCTGTTGCATCTTTTTCACTCCAGCCTTTGGGTGTCCATCCAGCAGGAGGAACATACAAAAGCCAAGAGAATACCAAATACACCACAAGCCATACCGCGCCAACGATATGAAATGCTGTTGATACATCAAATGTTTCAATAAGCCAGTTGCCCGCTGGTGCAAAAATCATTGGCCCAAGACCGATAGCACCAATGCAAACACCATTAGCAAGACCACGCTTATCAGGGAACCATTTGGTCACAACCGCAACAATGGTGTTGTATAACATGCCGTTACCAGCACCTGCAAAGCCACTATAAAACAGATACAGCATGGGCAGGTTATCTGCAAAGCCCGAGCAGAACCAGCCCAAGCCAAACAACACGCCCGCACCTAAAACAATGAATCGCGGTTGGGTGTGACGCTGAAGCCAACCAGCTAGCATGCTCGAAAAACACGATGCAAGCAGGAAAAGTGAATAGATCATGGACACTTCGGATGTCGTAAAGCCGAATTCTTCCATGAGAGGTTTATTGAAAATACTCCACATATAGATAGCACCCGTACCTAGTGCAGTAAAAGCACCTGCAGCAAGAATGGCTTCACGTGGAAGATTTGTTGTTGTTCCCCTTGCCATAATCCCCTCCTTGCCGTGCGACTAAAAGCAACCTCAAATGGCCGACTATCACACCGCAAACTGATGTAGCAGAGAAGCTATATTCCCTAAGTCCTTATATCCCCACATAAGAACTTCTCTTATTGTAGGTCTGCTTATTCCCACAATTCGCAAAAATTGAGTAGATTTATATGCTTAAACGATTTTGAAAAGTTATAACAATTAGAAACCCAAGTTATAGTCCTAGGTCATCGCTGTAAATTAATAATGCATGTTCCATTGCAGCCTGCTTCACCGTTACAATATCTTCAAGCAATCACGAAACGAAAGGAACCGTCATGATTGTTACTACTACCCAATCTATTGAGGGATACAAGATCACGGGTTATTACGGCATTGTTTTTGGCGAAGTTATTACGGGCATCAACATTTTTAAGGATTTTGGTGCAGGCATTCGCAATATTGTTGGTGGTCGCAGCCAAGGATACGAAGATGAATTGTTATCTGCTCGCACCGAAGCATTACAGGAACTCGAACAGCGTGCTGCCGAAATGGGTGCTCATGCTGTTGTTGGTGTTGATATGGACTACGAAGTACTCGGACAAGGCAACATGCTTATGGTTACCGCATCAGGCACTGCAGTAACCGTAGAAGCAGTTTAGCTAACTTTTACAGTGCATTTGTCTACAGGTGATGGAAAATGTTCATCCCCTGTTTTGTTAATAAAGAAGCACTCGTTATTGGGCATATAGGACAAAAATTGTGTCTGGGCTAGTCAATCGCAAAAGGATATTCTGTCTTGTGATGTAGTTCATTCCAGACAACTCCCTCACCCCATTCAACCGGCTCTCTACCACTGGATGGGGTGTTTTTATAGGTTTCATAAAGCAGATCGATATCTTCATCTGTTGGCATAGTTTTAAGTATCTGCGCGTAACTTAAAGGGCACTCTGTGTGCATATAGCACCACCAATAGGCCGCCTTAATCCTTCTTAGTAAGCTCAGCCCCCTGTGGTCTCTCAGAACACATCTGATCCGTCCATTAATGTTTTCGATTCGATTGTTAGTTGAAGGCATAGGCTCTTCTGTGTTGAGCTGAGGATCGAGATAAGCAAATAATAGGTTCTTATTTATAAGACCCGTAAGAGCTCTTCTAGCTTGCCTTAAGCGCTCATGGGTGTATTCTTTGCGACCATCGACATAGGTATACTCTGATAAAAATTCACTCCAGAATTCGCACCATTGCAAGTATTGCTCTGTCCACCATTGAGCTTGTTTGAGGGTTTTGATATGCAAAAGCTCTTTAGAAAGTTGATAGATTTCTTTTCCAGCTAATAGCTTAGGACGCGTTGTTGTGCAACGTTTTACCTGATTAAAAGCATGAAAGACGCAGCGTTGTACAACAGTGTCAGGCCAAACCTTCTTAACAGCTTTAGCAAACCCAGCTCCACCATCTGTAACAACCATATCTGGAGGAGCAATACGAGAAAGCAGGGCTTCCCAGGCATGAGAGTTTTCTGAACGAGCAAGATACCAAGACAAAACATAATCATCACTTGCTGCAATTAAGATGACAACGTTTCTTGAAAGGTAGAGTCCATCAACATAAATCACTCTATGAATCTCGTCTACAACATCAGGCAGAGGCCAGAAAGCCCAGAACTTTGACGTGTGTCTTCTAAACGTTCTGCCACTGCCTGACATATCAATTTGTCTCTCTCTTGATAAAAGCCACTCAACAAACTCTTTCAATGCTTTTGCATCAGAGTTAATTCGATGAGTAAAAGAACTTCCACAAACCTTGCAGCGAAAACGTTGGGTGCCATCTTTTGTCTTTCCGTTTTTCTTCATTCGGGCACCGCATGTGCTACATAAAGGACTCTTCATGGCCAACCCCTAAAACAGGCAACTTTTATACCTATTTTTATAGGATTGAACTGGAGAAACAGATCATTACAGACACAAATTTTGTCCGAGTAGAAAAGTTCCTCGCTCCGAACTTTTTTGCATAAAAATAGGGTGTTACCTGCGGTAACACCCTAAAAC
>URMQ01000075.1 GCA_900548955.1 uncultured Eggerthella sp.
GGATCTATCAATGGTCATAAACAGAGAATTTTCTATGCCTAAAAACCAATAAAAAATTTTTGTTTTATATATTAGTTATATAGGGAGTTGTTTAGGGCTTTTATTAAACCATCTATAAAACAATCTTCAGCTCGGCAAGCCAAAGAGGAAAATAAGGTTAAAACATTGATTACTTTTTATAAAAAGAAGTGAATTATCTTTTAAAACCACTCACGCCACCAAAAGCGCCGCTTACAGCGAAAGACCGTTTCAGTCATCCGTTTATCCAAAGAAATCTAACGTTTAACTCAAACGATAGAACACTCCTATGAAAAGAACATATTTGAACGTTCATATCCTATTGGACACTCTCAAGCGCGCGAATGGTAAACTAACTCATAGCGGAATATCCGGAATCTGCCGCATAAGGGTTAAACAGGAGCTGTTCGGCTCCAACTCACAAACCGATTAGGAGGGTTTATGAATCCGAATGCAACCATTACCGACGAGCAGTTTAAGCAGTACCTCAAAGAGGTACGCGAAATGGTCGAAGGTCCTTACACTGAATGGCAGAAGGAGATCGAGGTAACCAACACGTTCCCCGAGAAGTTCTACCAGTCCAACATTGAGCACAACATTTATCGTTTCTCTCTCCCTGTAGAGTACGGTGGATGGGGCCTCAATGAAAAGGAAATCCTTCAGGTACAGGAAGAGTTCTCTCGTGGTCCTTCGGGCATGCGTATGCACATGCACTATGCATCTGACCTGAACTGGCGCATCCTTGACGACTTCGGTCAGCCAGAAATCAAAGAGAAGTATATGCCTCTCTTCCAGGACAAGACCATCTTCACCAACTTCGCTCTCACCGAGAAGTCTGGCGGCACTGGTGCTGACCTTCACTCCACCGCTGTATGGGACGAAGAAAAGGGTAAGTGGATCCTTAACGGTGAAAAGTGGCTCATTTCCCACACTGACTGCTCTCAGTTCTCTTACGTAATCTGCGTAACCGACCCTGACAAGAAGGGCGACGATCGTCTGTCTGCCTTCTTTGTACCAATGGACAAGCCTGGTTTCGAACTCGTACCAATGCCTCATATGATGGGCTGCCGTGGTTCCGGCCACACCGGTCTGAAGTTCACCAACGTTGAACTCGAGCCAGAATTGATGCTCGGCAAGCGTGGCGAAGGCATGAAGGTTGCTATGCACTCCCTCGCTGTATCTCGTGTTCACATTGCTACTTCTAACCTCGGTATTTCTCAGCGCATGTTCGAAATGTCCATCGCTCGTGCTCGCGACCGTGTAACCTTCGGTAAGCCGATCATCAAGCGTCAGGCAATCCGCGTTAAGCTCGCTAACATGCAGATGATGATCCATGCACTCCGCTGCACCATCATCGACTTCTGCGACGACTTTGATCTCGATCCAGAAGGCGAGTACATTTCTGAGAAAGCTGCAATCTGCAAGCTCTTCTCTATCGACACCGTTCGTCTCGTTTCCGACGAGATGCTTGAGATCTTCGGTGGCGACGGCTACTTCGAGGACTCCCCTTATGGTCCTACCGAGCTTCTTTACCGCGACTGCCGCGCTATGTGGCTCGAGGAAGGCGCTCCTACCGTACAGCGCATCACCATCGCTAAGGGTATTGAAGATCACGACGGTACCCTCGAGTATCAGACCTGGATCGCTGGCTCTAAGCTCGACTAGTTCTAGCTCTGATTCTCAAACCAAGATTTTCTCTTGGCTAGATTCCGGGAAGGGAGGGAGCGAAAGCTTCCTCCCTTTTTATTTTTTACTTTTGTTTATCTGCTTTGCCTCTATGTTTCACTGCTTAGCCTTCTAGCGCGAAAGCCAGCACTCCCCCTGCGAATCGGAAAATGACAAACTGCAAAAGAGGCATATTGTTAAAGAGGGAAAAAAAGAAGCTGGGGCAGACACTTCTCGTGAAGCATCTCGCGACTCTATACTATTCTTTTTTTATAGTTCGGGGTTCTTTCTGCTAACTGCAAAATAAACTTTTGCGGTTGCTGGCATACGATAGTAGTGTCTCTTTTAATGTTTCAATTGCATACCATTGTTCTGACCGCGCCGCTGGAATTCCTAGGGAAATAGTGTATTTAGTGTGCTCTGCTAAAGGAATTTGGATAAGTTTCGATGACGCTTCGGAAGATACTGCCAATACATCAGTTGGGCAAAATACTGCCCCTATCCCCTCGGAGGCCATTGCAAGCATGGTTCCCATGTTTTCACTTACCGCAACAGTAATAGGTTTAATGCTTGCGTTACGTAGCACTGAATAAGCTATTCGTCCTGCTATGTCGTCAAGGCTCCCCAATACAAAAGGGCATTTTTCCAAAACTGATACACCCTTTTCAATTACGTAAGCCTTAGCTTCATCAGCTTGGATCCCCAAAACGCTTTCCAGTAAATCTTCCCTAAGGGTAAGAACAATTTCTTCTTGATAAAGCGGATATAGCTCCACTCCAGGATGAACATCTTCAAAACGAGCAATTACTGCATCAACTTCAGCATGTTCTGCCATACGAAGCAATTCCCGATTTGTGCCTTCAATCAGTTTTACTTGAACTTTTGGCAAAGAAGAACGAAGTGCTTTAACCGTGTAGGGCATAATGGTACGACTTCGTAAATGAGATATTCCTATTTTTAAAGTACCTACGCCACTGCCAGTAACTTCGCCAAGCTGTCGTAACATATCGCGCTGTGCTTGATTTTGTTCGCGAGCATAGAGCAAAAACACCATACCTGCTGGTGTTAGCTGCAACGGATTTCCACGCGTAATCAACTTTGCATCAAGTGCTTTTTCCAAAGCCACCAAGCGAGCACTAAGCGTTTGTTGAGAAACCTGAAGACACTCAGCTGCTTTAGTGAAACTTTCTTGCTCTGAAAGCTTAATAAACCAATCCCAATTATCTAATGCCATGGCTTTGCAAGCTTCCTTTCGTCTGATGCTAGCGACCGTTATCCAATAATTTTTGTACCTTAACAAAATTTATTTTAGATTCATGAACTTTTTTTCACAACCTCACGTAAAATTAACAAATCAAACTTTTATATGTGTTCCCTGTAAGAAAGGATGGATTATGAAGAAAAAACTTCTTGCCATCATTACGACAGCATTTGTCGCTGCACTCGCTTTTGCCCTTGTAGGCTGCGGTGGAAATAGCGACTCTGGTGAATCTGGATCAAGTTCTCCTGAGCTTCGCTTTGTAACTGGTGGCGAATCCGGCACTTACTATGCTTATGGCACCGTACTTGCTCAGTATTCCACCAATAATGCTGATGTACCTGTCAACGCTCTTTCCAGCGAAGGCTCTAAGGCCAACATAGAATCTCTTCAGAACAATGAAGCAGAACTTGCTTTCTGCCAGTCTGACGTAACTACCTACGCATATGAAGGCACCAGCCTCTTTGAGGGTGCTCCTTACCAGGACTTCTCCGTTGTGGCTGCACTCTATGGAGAACAGGTACAAATCGTAACGTGCGATCCTAACATCAAGACTGTTGCAGACTTAAAGGGCAAGACTGTATCTATTGGTGCTGCTAACTCTGGTGTTTACTTCAATGCGATAGACATTCTTGGTGCATACGGCATGACTGAAGAAGACATCAATGCGGTATATCAGAACTTTGCTGACTCTGCTGACTCTTTGAAGAACAACAAGATTGATGCAGCATTCATTACTGCGGGTGCTCCTACCACTGCAATTTCTGACTTGACCACCTCTAAGCAGGCTTATCTGGTATCCATGGACGCAGAGCACATCGCTGCACTCCAGGAAACCTCTCCTTACTATGCTGAGTCCATCATCCCAGCTGGTACCTACAATGGCATGGAAGAAGATTGCACCACGGTAGCCGTTTTGGCAGTAATTCTTGCAAACGACTCCGTTGATCAGGATGCTGTTTATAACTTCACCAAGTCCATCTTTGATGGCGCTGAAGCACAGCCTGACGCACATGCAAAATATGCCGAACTGAGTCTGGAAGAAGCAACCTCTATCACCTCCGTTCCTTATGCTGCTGGCGCTGCTAAGTACTATGAAGAACAGGGTGTTGAAGTAGCTACCAAGTAAAGCTTCCTACCGGAAACTTCATAGCAAGATTTCCTTTTTATAAGTAATCAATCTTTTTGATACTTACCTTCAATTTCAGGGCTGCTGCAAAGAAATTTGCTTCAGCCCTGATAGCCTTTTTTGGCACACACGAAGATTATGTTCAAGGAGACTATGTGAGTATTTTTAAGAAGAAAGAAAAGGTCGTAGAACCCGAACTTGACGCTTCAGCATCAAACAATGAAGAGGTTGATGCTGAAGCGATCATGCGTAAATACGATAAGGAATCTAATACCCGTATCTGGGAAGGTGTTCCCAAGATTGTTATCACTGGTGTTATGGTTGCTTTCTCTGTTTACTGCTTATGTATGACCTTATTTAGCTTAGAGCAAGCAGAAACACGCCTTGCTCGCTTTGTTGCTGGCATCATTATCATTGGCTACTTGATGTACCCTGCAAGCAAAACTAATCTACGGGTAAACCATATCCCATGGTATGACATTGTACTCATGATAATAGGCGCCGGCGCTTTCCTGTACTACTCCCTCAACACGGTAGACATCCTAATGATGGGTACCCGTATTGGTACCTTGGAAGTAGTTCTTGGTATTGCAGGTATTTTAGTTCTGGTAGAACTTTGTCGTCGCTGCGTAGGTATTCCTATCATTATCGTTGTTGGCTGTCTTCTTATTTATGCACTTTACTGGCAGTTCAGCTACAACGGCGACATCTATCGCACCATTTCTAATGTTATTCAAAAGCTGTTCTACACCACCAGTGGTGTTATTGGCACCCCTACTAACGTCTGCTATACCTATATCGTTCTCTTTATTATTTTCGGTGCCTTCCTTGAGCGCACTGGTATTGCAAACTTCTTCATTTCCTTTGCAAATCGCATTGCAGGCTGGTCTTCCGGCGGTCCTGCAAAGGTAGCTGTTATTTCTTCTGCATTATGCGGTATGGTTTCTGGTTCTTCGGTAGGTAACACCGTAACCACTGGTTCCGTAACCATTCCGATGATGAAAAAGACGGGCTATCGCCCTGAATTCGCAGGCGCTGTAGAAGCTGCTTCATCTACCGGTGGTCAGATTATGCCTCCAATCATGGGTGCAGCTGCTTTCTTGATGGCAGAATATATGGGTATTCCTTATATCCAAGTAGCTACCATCGCTATCATTCCTGCAGTCTTGTACTTCACTGGCATTTTCTGGACCGTACACTTGGAAGCAAAGAAGCGTGGCTTGAAAGGTATTCCTATTAAGGACTTGCCTTCCTGGATTTATTTGCTTAAGAACTGCTATCTTATTATTCCTCTGGTGTTACTGGTATGGATTGTATCTGCTGGCATTTACACCATGGCAATGTCTGCTGCTATTTCCATCCTTGCCGCTTTAATTATTGGCTTCATTCACTTCTTCCTTACCAATTGGCAAGAGCGCACCGAAGAAGATACCTTCGGAAGTGTTTTATTGGAAACAAGCCGTGCAGCGTTGCTGAGCATGCTCGATGCGTTTGCTGCAGGCGCTCGTAACAGCATCGCTGTTGGTGTTGCTTGTGCTTTGGCTGGTTTGATTGCTGGCTGCATTACCTTCACTGGTCTTGCATCCACCATCATTAACGTCATCGTTCTTGCTGCAGGCGACTACCTCATTATTGGTTTGATTCTTACCATGCTGTGCTGCATTGTTTTGGGCATGGGTGTTCCTACAACCGCAAACTACTGCATCATGGCTGCAACCTGCGCACCAATTCTGATTCAGCTTGGCGTGCCACTGGTATGCGCTCACTTCTTCGTATTCTACTTTGGTATCTTGGCAGACATTACCCCGCCTGTCGCACTGGCGGCATACGCGGGTAGCGCTATTGCTAAATCGCGTCCTATGCGCACCGCATTCAATGCAACGCGCTTGGGTGTTGCAGCCTATATTATTCCGTTCATCTTCGCCTTCTTCCCCGCAATGATTATGCAGGGTGAAGTCGAAATTCCAATTTGGCTTGCAATTCTTAACACGGTAATGGCAGGATGCGGCTTATACAGCATTGCTGCAGGTCTTCAGGGCTATCTTTTCCAGAAGATCAATCCTGTATTCCGCGTAATCTCCGTTATTGCCGGTGTTGTAATCATGATTCCTATCGGATCAGTTACCGAAATGTATACCATCGTTATTAATCTCGTTGGTTTTGCAATTATTGCTGCAATTACCTTTATTCAGCGAGCATTAGGCAAGCGCAATGGCGGCGGATCTGATGACAACGATCAGAATTCCGATTCTGCACAAACACCTTCTACTCAAGCAGCTTAATTTCATTCGCTCTTAGGCTATCGCGATCATAAAAGTCGTGGTAGCCTAAGGCAATCTTTCAAAACGCCTTATCAACTACCAATGTAAGGAATTACGTATGAGCGATATTAAAACCATTTGGGTAACAGGCTCAAAGGGCTTCATCGGTGGCGAATTGGTTCGACGCCTGCAAAGTTTAGGCGGCTACCGTGTAGTTGGAACGGATACTGAACTGAGCGTTACTGATGCGGAACGTCTCCAGGCATTTGCGCTTGAATTACAGCCTGATGTCATCATCAATTCTGCAGGTATTTCTCGCGGCGCTACCGGAATAAGCAACCGTATCAAAGCCTACGAAACAAACGCGATCGGCGCTATGAACGTTGCCATTGCTGCAAACACCGTAGGAGCGCATATGGTTCAGATTTCTACCGACGACGTATATCCTCAGCGCATGGCTGAACCTGCAAATGAGTTCGATACTCCCCACCCAGAAACTCCCTACGGCAAATCAAAACGTGCAGGCGAAGTTATGGTACGCGATGCAGCACCAGACAATAGCCTTATTGTTCGATCATCTTGGGTATACAGCATCTACGGTGGCCTTGTTAAGGAGGCTTTCGAATGTATCAAAGGCGGAAAGCCTTTTGAAGCACGCACCGACCAGTATGCTTCTCCTACTTCAATTGCTACCTATACCAACTTTATTATTAAAGCAATTGAAAAGCGTGCAACAGGCGTACTGCATGTGACAAGCCGCGGAGTTACTAACCGCTATGATTTCCTTTCCAAGGTACTTACCACCTGCGGATATGAGCCCCATAAGCTTCTCACTCCAAAAGCTGATTTAGTCAGCTCTGAACAAGTTCTTTTGGAAAGCTTGATGTTGGAAATGTTCGGAGCCGAACTTCCTACCTGGGAAGAAGATGTTGAACAATATTTTGCCGAGCCTAAGGTTGCAGAAAAAGTACCATCATGTAGCCGAAGAAGGTGCGCAGGTTGGCGAACTTGGCCTCGTACTCACC
>URMQ01000076.1 GCA_900548955.1 uncultured Eggerthella sp.
GCGCGTGATCGTTTCATTTTAGGAAAAGGCCATGCGGCTCCCGCGCTGTATGCCACGCTTGCCGAAGCGGGTTATTTCCCGAAAGAAGAGCTTAAAACTCTTCGTAAGTTAGGAACGCGCTTGCAAGGTCATCCTGATTCAAATTTATTGCCTTGTGTTGAAGTTTCTACGGGTTCTCTTGGTCAGGGTCTTTCTATTGGTGCTGGTTTAGCGGCAGGTTTGAAGCTTGATGAAAAGACGAATCGCGTATTTGTTTTGATGGGTGATGGCGAATGTCAGGAAGGTCAGGTTTGGGAAGCGGCAACGTTTGCTGCGTTTAAGAACCTCGGTAACCTGATTGCTATTGTTGACATTAATGGTTTGCAGATTGATGGTCGTGTTGAACAGGTTTGCGCTTCAGGCAACCTAAAAGATAAATTCGCTGCTTTTGGTTGGGAAACCTATGAAGTAGATGGTCATGATATGGATGCCTTAATTGAATTACTTTCTAGCCTAAAGGCATCGGATACTAATCAACCGAAGTTAGTAGTTGCTCATACCGTGAAGGGTAAGGGCGTTTCCTTTATGGAAGACCAGGCTGGTTGGCATGGTAAGGCTCCTAACGATGAAGAGACCAAGATCGCTCTGGCTGAATTAGAAGAACAGCGCGTTTGTTTGAATGGAGTGAAGTAACGTGGTTAAGCTTGCTAGTCCTGAACAGGCACAAGAAAAGAAGGCAACTCGCGCTGCTTATGGCACTACGTTAGCTCAGCTTGCCGAAGAAGGTATGAAGGTAGTTGCGGTAGATGCTGACTTAACGGGATCTACTACAACAAAGAAATTTGCTCAAGCTCGCCCCGAAAACGAAGATCGTCTGTTTAATGTGGGTATTGCCGAACAGAACATGGTCGGGGTAGCAGCAGGTCTTTCTTTAGCGGGAAATGTTGCTTTTACCGGTTCCTTTGCGGTATTTGGAACAGGCCGTGCCTATGACCAAATTCGCAATACGGTTTGTTATTCAAACTTAAATGTAAAAATTGCTCCTACGCATGCTGGTATTTCGGTAGGTCCTGATGGTGGATCTCACCAAATGCTTGAAGATATTTCTCTTATGCGTGGGCTTCCTAATATGAGGGTGTTAGTTCCTGCAGATTACTCTGCATGCTGCGCTGCTCTTCGTCTTGCTGCTCAAACTCCAGGTCCGGTGTATATTCGTATGGGTCGCGCTAGCGTGCCTGCGGTATATGCTCCTGATGTTGAATTGGAAATGGGTAAAGCATACGTCCTTCGTGAAGGAAGCGATGTAACTATCATTGCTTGCGGTGTTGAAATTGACCAGGCAATGAAAGCTGCTGATATGCTTGCTGAACAGGGAATTTCCGCTGAAGTTATTGATGCGTTCTGCGTAAAGCCTCTTGATGCAGAAACTATCATGAATTCTCTTGCTAAGACGGGCTGCGGCGTTGTTGCTGAAGAGCATTCAGTTTATGGTGGTTTGTGTTCTGCGGTAAGCGAAGTGGTGGCTGAACAGCATCCATATCCTTTGCAATTTGTGGCTATGCGCGATCGTTTTGGTAAGTCGGGAGAATTTGAAGAATTGTTGCATTACTTTGAACTTGATGCTGAAGCGATTGTACAAGCTGTGAAGAAGGTTCGTAGTCGCGTACAGGACTGATATACTCTATAAGGTCGCACAGGATCGATAACACATGAACGGAGCACACTGTGACGAATGATTTAAACGGGGGAAGTATGGGCAGACATGCTCAGCAGCCTCCCATTAATCAGGTAGCTTCTCAGCTTTCTGAGTCGCTTCCTATCGTAAACGTAGAGGATACTGCTCCTCAATATACGGGCAATCCCGTAATTACGTTTGAGCATGTAACTAAGGTATATGAAGCTCAGCCAAATAAACCAGCATTAAACGATGTCTCACTTCACATTTATCCTGGTGAATTTGTTTTCCTGGTTGGTCATTCTGGTTCGGGCAAATCAACCTTTATTAATCTTCTTATCCGCCAAATCAAGCCTACTCATGGCAAGATTTATATTGCGGATGAAGATTTAACTGCTATGCGTAATTGGCGTGTACCGTATTTAAGGCGCAACATCGGCTGCGTATTCCAGGACTTTAAGCTTTTACCTAATAAGACTGTTTTTGAAAACGTTGCCTTTGCACTTGAGGTAATTGGCAAGTCTCGCCACGTTATTCGCACTCAGGTACCTGAGGTTTTGCGTCTTGTTGGCTTGCAGGACAAATTACAGAAGCGCCCTGATCAGCTTTCAGGTGGCGAACAGCAGCGTGTTTCTATTGCGCGCGCTATTGTAAATCGCCCTCCTTTGCTGGTTTGTGACGAACCAACGGGTAACCTTGACCCTCAAAATTCTCGCGGCATCATGGACTTGCTTGAACGTATTAACCGTACGGGCACAACGGTTCTTGTTGCAACACATGACCGCGAAATGGTAGACAATATGCGTCGTCGCGTTATCGCGCTTGATCGTGGCATACTAACACGCGACCAGGATAGGGGGGTGTACGGTTTCGATGTCTAGTTTGTTTTACTTCTTCCGTGAATCCCTTACCGGTTTCACGCGCAATCTTTCAACTACGCTTGGTTCTATCATTACCATCTTTTTGTCGTTGCTTATTATCGGTATCTTCTGTATCGGCGGTGCTGTAGTAAACAACGTTGTAGCATCGGTTGAAAATCAGGTTTCTATTACTGCCTTTGTTGCTGATGAGGCATCTGAAGAAGATATACAACAGGTAATGGATCAGATTCAGGGTTATGCGGGCGTAGAAAGTGTTTCTTTTACCAATAAAGATCAAGCACTTGAAAACTTCCGCCATTCAACTTCGAATCCAGAAATTGTTGATCAGCTTGATGGTCAAAATCCTCTTCCTGCATCTATTGATATTGAACTTGCCGAAGCGCAAAGCGTTACTGATGTAGCAAATCAGATTGTTAGTAATCAGGATTTTGTAGCAATTTGCGATAATCCAGATGATCCTTCTGATTCACTTAACTATGGCCAAAAGACAGTAGATAAGCTGTTCTCGCTTACTAATGCAATTCGTATCGCGGGCGTTGCTCTAATTGCTTTGCTTATCGTTATTGCCTTTATCTTTATCAATAACACCATTCGTTTGGCTATTCTTGCTCGTAGACGAGAAATCGCTATCATGCGCTTGGTTGGTGCCTCTAATGGCTTTATTCGTGGCCCCTTCTTGGCTGAAGGTTCGCTTCACGCTATTATTGGCTCTCTGTTAGCTATTGGGGTTTTAGAAATTGCCCGCAATTTTGTTCTCCCACAAATGTCTTCTGCATTGCCATGGCTACCTTTATCGGTTGACCTTTCCATGTTTCTTATCATTTATGCAGCATTAATTATTGCTGGTTTGGTGATTGGTCTTTTGGGATCTGCATTCGCAATGCGTCGCTACTTGAAGGTATAATTATCTTTAAGTTTTTAAGGAAGTAGAATCGTAGGAATCGTTGGATACGTTTAAGCAAACGGCTAAAGCGGCTTCTAAGAATAAGCACAATGCAAGCATCGTGAAAATTCTCGGTGCTTGCATTTTCGTATGTCTTGTCTTCTGTGCTGGCTTTTTAGTTCGTGGTAATACTGAGCTTTTGTCGGCTATGGGTTTAGCTTCGTTTGATGTTGATTCAGAAGTTAATCCCGGCATGACGGTATCGGGGGATACGTACAATTCTATTTCCGCTCGTGTGGCTGAAATAGAAGGTGTGCTGACTCAGTATGGTATGGAAGAATACGATCTGAATCAGGCAACCAGTAAAGTAATGGATGCCTATTTGGGATCGGTCACAAATGATCCGTATTTGCACTATTACGACGAGCAAAGCTATCAGGCATATCTTTCTACTACTAAAAATCCTGAAGCAGGAATTGGGGTTTTGTTTGGGGAATCCGATGGCGAATGCTACGTGGCAGATGTGTTCGAATCATCTCCTGCTGCCGCTGCGGGTGTCCAGGTGGGTGATCACGTTCTATCTATTGATGGTGTATCTCAGGAAAAATGGACTGCCCCTGATGTATTGAATGCTCTTTCTCGTGAAGAAGGACAATCGGTATTTATTATCTGGAGCCACCCTTCCAATGATCCTGGTGAACAGGCAACAACCTATAGCACCTCGTTGACTTTTTCAAGCGATACTGAAGAAAATGTTTCCTACATTGTTCAAGATTCAGTAGCACATATTAAGGTTTCTCAGATAACATCTGATTCTGCAGCGTTGGTAGAAAATGCCATTAATGAAGCTATCAATGCTGGTGCTCATGCATTTGTTTTAGATTTGAGAGACGTACCTGGTGGTTATTTAACCCAGGCAGTAGATATTTCTTCTTTGTTTATTCAAAGTGGTGAAGTGGTACAAATTGAAACAGTAGAAGGTATCACCACTCGTAGTGCCGATGGCGCTAACATAACCAATGCTCCTTTGGTGGTATTGGTTAATGGTAGGACTTCAGGTTGCGCTGAAGTATTGGCGGCAGCTCTTCAGGAAACAGGAAGAGCTACGGTGGTAGGTACCACAACGCTTGGTAAAGGTAGCGTACAAATAATGGAACCACTTTCCTTTGGTGGTGCTATTCGATATACCGCTGCCTATTATTTAACACCTAATGGTAGGCAGATTGATGGCAATGGTGTTTCTCCTGATGTTGAAGCAAATGATGTTGAAACACAGGAAAGCGTTGCTATTGATGTGGCACGATCGCTTGTGGGTTAAGGATGGTTAGGGTATGGCACGACGTAGTTCTAAAGCTCGTCGCCGGCCAAAGGCTCGACCTCAAGGTGTTCTTGAATTAAATGCGCAAGGCTTTGGTTTTGTTAAAACAGCCGAAGGGGAGTTTTTTATTCCTGCATCTAAGGTCAATGGTGCCTTTCCTGGTGACTTAGTTGAGGTTTCTCGACTTTCGTCTTCCGATTCCCATAATTCACATACAACACCTTCTCGTAAGCCTACCGCCCGTGTTACTAAGGTGCTCATGCGCAGTCGCGATACCTTCATTGGGCGCTATGAAATAGCCGAACCCTTTGGCATTGTTGTGCCAGAAGATCCCGCTATCCACTACGACATTTTCACTTTGCGCAGAGATGCTCCTCATGTTAAAGAGGGTGACGTGGTAGAGGTTCAAATTCAGGAATTTCCTACGCGCTCTTCGGCAGCAACGGGCAGAGTGGTTCGCGTTTTAGGTTCTGAAGATGATGTTGATATAGCCATTGATCTTATTATTGCCGAACATCAATTCGAAACCGAATTTTCTGAAGGTGCTCTGAGGGAAGCTGAGCAGGTAACTCTTAATACCGATGAAGCTATAGTGCAAGGCTATCGTGATTTAACGAAAGAATTTGTTTTTACCATTGACCCTGTTGATGCCCGCGATTTTGATGATGCGGTTTCTCTTGAATATGAAGGGGAAAATTATCGCCTCGGGGTGCATATTGCCGATGTTTCGCGATTTGTGCCGTTTGGAACTTCGTTAGATTTAGATGCGCGTCGTCGTGCTACATCGGTATATTTGGTAGACCGTGTCCTGCCTATGTTGCCTGAGCAACTTAGCAATAATCTCTGTTCGTTGGTACCTGCCAAAAAGCGTTGCACGGTAAGCGTGGAGGCGGTTATTAATCCTCAAGGCAAAGTGCTTTCCTATGAGGTTTTTCCCTCGGTTATTAAGTCTTCAGCGCGTCTTTCTTATGATCAGGTTCAAGCTTTACTGGATACTCATAACAACAATGCTTCTTTAGATGAAATACAAAACGCTATGGAAGCCTGCGAAGTTCCCCATGGTTCTCTTTCGCTTACTGCAAAGGTTATAGAAAGCCTTGAGCCTCGTATTGTGGGACTAGATAAGTTAGCTAAAACGCTGTTTAACAACAGAAAAAAAGACGGCTGCATGGACTTTAACAGGGTTGAAGCAAAGGTACGCCTTGATGTAGATCAGCGCCCTGTAGAAATTTGTTACCGCAGAAAAACCGATGCAACAGAACTTATTGAAGAAGTCATGATTTTGGCAAATCATTTAGTAGCGCAATGGCTTTTAGGAAAAAACTTACCCTGTGTATTTCGTGTTCATGACGTACCCGATGCAGAAGCGCTACGTTCGCTTTATGGTGTGCTCAGGGAATTTCCTTTGTTCAAAGATGTGGATAAGCGCTTGTTCTGCGATGGTAATCCACAAACGTTACAAGATATATTGCATAGGGTAGAAGGTCATCCTTTGCAAGAGTTGGTAAATACACTTCTTTTGCGCGCTATGAAACGTGCGGTATATCGAGTAGATCAGGATTCTCATTACGGATTAGCGCTTGATACGTATTGTCATTTCACATCACCTATTCGACGTTATCCTGACCTTCTGGTTCATCGTATGATAAAGGAAGGATATTTCGGACGAAGCGAATCGTTTGAAGCTCAGAAAAACGCCCTTCCTTGGATGGCCGAGCATTCCTCTGAAATGGAGCGAAAAGCCGAAAAAGCAGCACGTCAGTCTCAGTTGGTAAAGATTGTTGAATATATGGAAGCCTTTGTTGGTTCTACCTTTGATGGGGTAATTTCGCAGGTTTCTACCTTCGGTGTTACGGTTCGCCTGGAAAATACCGCATTGGGTAACTTGCCAGTAGAAGAATTAGGGGATGAGTATTTCTCCTATGATCCTGCGCGTCATTTGTTGAGCGGTGTATCTACGGGAAGAGTCTATCGTCTTGGACAACGGCTGCGAGTAGTGCTGGTGGCGGCGTATCCACGAGGAAGACGCTTGTCTTTTAAATTGGCACCAGAAGAACATCATGATTCTCGATTATCGTATGCTACGGATCGCTGGGTATAATAGGTCAATATTTTAATAATTTATTCAAACATCAAAAGAAATAAGAACATAGGAGATATGAGGCACGCATGGCAAAAGTGGATAAAGACTATTTGAAACAATTGGTTGAAACTCCCTCCGCTACAGGAACTGAAACTCAAGTAGCTTCGCTAGTGCGCGAACGTCTTAGTGAAGTTGCTGATGAAATTGAAACTAACGTTATGGGTTCTGTGCATGCTCGTTTGAAGGGTAAGGGTGCAGCGCCATCTGTCATGATTGCGGCACATATGGACGAAGTAGGTCTTATGGTCACCCATATTAACGATCAAGGCTTTTTAAACGTTGCTGCGGTAGGCGGGGTAGATGCAGCTATTCTTCCGGGCACGCGTGTGGATGTTCACACTGAAAAAGGTACCCTTCGCGGCGCTTGCCTGTGTATTTGCCGCGAGCATGATTCCACTGGAAATTTCGAAATTGAT
>URMQ01000077.1 GCA_900548955.1 uncultured Eggerthella sp.
GAATGCTTTCTTTTGGGGTCCAACAAATAACCTGCGGTATTCCCAGTACAGTTGTTCATCATCTATGCCAGCCTGTAGTCCCTCTTGCATTTGCACAATGGCACTATAAGCAGCGCGGTTTTCAACAAAAGGCCATTCACTTGATGCCTGTTTAGGATTCAGCGAAACGAAAGCATCAAAGAGCGGGCTTATTTCCTTTTTATCGAGTTTGGGATCATGGGTAAAAAAGGGAGAAAGTGAATCTCCAATAAACTGAATTGCATATGCTTGCTGCTGAGTAATAGTTTGTTCAGCCATAGTTTTCCTTTACCTATTCCAATGGCGAAAGGGCGCGAATAACATCGCGCCCTTAGCTAGTTTTAATTTGTCCTAATATGCACAAATGACACTTAGGATGGTTTCATCTAGGATTTCTTTACAGCGCAATGCCAATCTGCAAACCGTAGAAACACAGACGAGCCAAGAAAATTGCAACGGCTACCAAGACTACTGCAATACCAAGCATCAACGCTGATGGATAAAGCTTGATCGCGAAAAACCCTAAGCCGTAGGCAAGAACCGAAAGAATGATAAATACTACAAAGCAAGGAATAAGACTTGCTGATAATGCTGCCACATTCAAGAACACGCTTGCAGTAGTAGAAGCCATTACAAAGAATGCAATGACGCCGGCAAGAGCCACAAGAGCACCTATGGTAAATACCCAGAATATCGATTTTTCCTCAGCATCACCAAGCGTAATGTTGCTATTAGTTGCAAGTGACAACACCAACATACCAAACAACGTACCGCCAAACAGGAAGAAACCAACCATCATGACAGGCGTTACGGGCGTATTCCAAGAAGCTACACCAGGGAGCATATAAGCTAATCCAACAAAGATTGCAAAGATTAAGCCAAGTACTGCTACCACGATAGAAAATACCTTACGCGCTTCAAACGTAAGCTTTCCTGTCAAAGCTACAATCCAATAAATTGCCGCTGCAATACAGAACACACCAAATGCTGTTATTTCATTTGCTAATGGTGTAGTTCCGATGGTAGAAGCAACATTGAGTGCATTAAGCGGACTTGCCAAATGCATAAAGGAAGCTATTAAGCCTACAAGGCAGAACAGCAAAGGCACAATCGTGAAACCGTCTATCTTTTTGTATTCTTCCGCGGAGAACTTCTTTGTAAAAAATACCAAAGCTAAGGTTACGAATGCACCTGCACCCATAGGGGCGAGCGTCGTAAAGATCGCAAGAGGTAATTCATGCAGAGCCATATCCATGGTCTATTCCACCTCCTGTGTATTAGTAACTTTTCCAGTTGTGTCACCTGGATCAAGAGCAGCGGGGCTCTTCTTTATTACGATATTAGGATTGGTCATAGAAGGATCAGGCATTGGAGCAATACCGGCTACTCCTTCGTATTTCTGACGCAATTCTTCAATAGGACCAAAGTCAAGTGCACGCAAAGGGCAAGCATCTACGCAGATAGGGTTCTTGCCTTCCGCCACGCGGCTTACACAACCATCGCATTTGATTGAATGTCCCAATTCGCGATTAACCTTAGGGACGTTGTAGGGACAATTCATAGCGCAATAGCCGCAGCCAATGCACTTGGTCTCATCCACGAGAACCAAACCAGTATCAGGATCTTTATGCATTGCTCCTGTTGGACAGACAGAAATGCACGCTGGATCATCGCAATGTTGGCAGCCTAACGAGACGTGATATACAAAACAATCTGTGGTATACGTGCCGTCCGTTTCGGTCCACGAGCCACCTTCATAGTCATACACCTTGCGGTAGGAATAATCGAGCGAAAGATCGTTGTAGTCTTTGCATGCCATAGTGCAAGTACGACACCCCGTGCAACGTGTATTATCAAAATAAAATCCGTATTGAGTCACTGTAACCTACCCCCTACGCCTTGCTGACCTGTACGATCATCGAATGAGCAGGACCATTGCCCTTTGCGTAAGGCGTTGGCTTGTAGGTAGTCAACGTATTCACGCAACCACCCTTGTCAATTTTGTCGCCATCCATGTCGGCATCATGCCATGCACCCTGAGGGATCATAACAGTTCCGGGGATTACGCGACGAGTAACAAATGCCTGAATGCGAATCTCACCTGCAGGAGACTTAACCGCAATAGTATCGCCATTAGCAACGCCTCGCGATTCAGCATCAGCAGGGTTAATCCATAAGCTTTGTGGAGCAATCTGCTCAAGTTCTTCAATAAAACCGAAAGATGAATGCGTACGACTCTTGTGATGGAACCCACAACAATACAGAGGATATTCTTCAGTGACAGAACCATAACCCTGGAAACCTGGAGTAAATACCGGAATAGGATTAATCACTTCATCTTCTTCAAGTTCCCACGTATCAGCAATGGTCTGCAAGGATTCAGAATATATTTCGATTTTACCTGAAGGAGTTCCAAGCGGATGACCAGCAGGATCGTTACGGAAATCTTCAAGACCAATAACAGGAGGAAGCTCCTGCTTAAATACGCCTTGTTCTTTCATTTCTTCCCAAGAAGGCATAGTGATGTTGTAAGCTTCTGGTGCTGCTGCAGCGCCTGTTTCATACAGATACTGAGCCCACTGCTCATAGGTGCGTCCTTCGGTGAATTCTTCACCAATGCCCATTTTCTCGGCAATTTCAGCACAAACATCATAGCTGTTGCGGCATTCGCCAGGTGCTTCTTGAGCAGGACCGCCCACCACAAGTGCGGTATAGAATTCGCCATAGCCCTGAGTTTGCATATTGAGTTCTTCTGAGCGCATAGAATCAGGAAGAATAAGGTCGGCATACTTGGCGGAGTCGGTCATAACCGTATCCCAAACCAAAATGAACTCACACTTGCTTTCGTCTACCAAAACATCATGGGTGTAATTAATATCACCATGCTGGTTGGTAAGGCAATTACCTGCATAGTTCCAGATGAATTTGATGTCAGAACTCAGCTTTTCAGCACCCATAATACCCGCATTCGTTGCGGTCATATCTTTACCATGATCGATGGCGTTGATGTACTGATATACCGGCAAAGTAGTCGTAATAGGATTTGGTACCGTGCCTGAAAGACCCCCAACCAAACTAATGGAAGGCTCTGCCTCGCGCTGGCCAGTATTCGTTCCTGGAAGACCAATCTGACCCAACAAAATAGGAAGCATAGTAATAGCACGTGTGGCGTCTTCACCGTTAGTGTGACGCTGAGGACCCCAGCCCTGAACGATAAACGGAGCCTTAGCGGAGGCCATTATTTCGGCTAATTCACGAATACGTTCAGCGGAAATTTGAGTAATAGGAGCTGCCCACTCAGGAGTCTTTTCCACCATATCATAGCCAGTACCCATAATGTAGTCGCGATAAGACTTGTGCTGGCCTTTTGCCGACTGTGGCATAGTATCCTCGTCGAAGCCCACACAATAGGTATCCAAAAATGCCTTATCAATTTGATCGTTCACGATCCACTCATGAGCAATCGCTGAACAAAGAGCAGCATCGGTGCCCGGACAAATGGGCTGCCATTCCTCGGGATGCCCTGATACCGATTCGTTCATACGAGGGTCGATGTTAATAATTTGACCGCCGCGTCCCAAAACAGCTTCACGTGCACGCGCATAGTCCCATGTGATGTTTGCGCCACCCATACGAGTTTCGCAAGGGCTATTACCAAACATAACAATTAAGTCAGAATGCAGCGCAGCTTCAGTCATTGAGCTTGCATTAATGCTGTCATACGGCGAGAAAGAGGTTGCTGGTGCACCGAGAGTAATATGATTGCCGTTCTCATCAATATTTGAAGCACTACCGTACATAAACGGCATAATTGCTTGAAGCATATGCGTGGAATAGTCATATCCTTGGTTAAGATAGCCACCCAGCAACGCCAAGAGGCGATTGCCTGGTTTACCAAGGCAGGAATACATGCCTGTTGCATAAATAATATAAATTGCTTCATTACCATACGTGTCAATGGTATAGCGCAATTGATCTGCAATTATTGTGGTAGCTTCATCCCAGGAAATACGCTCAAATTTTCCTTCTCCGCGCTTTCCTACGCGCTTCATGGGATACATCAAACGATCAGGATGATTAAGCCACCTTCTCATAGTGCGGCCACGAAGACAGGCACGACCCTGAAGGTCTTCATTGCCTGTATTGTCGGTTTCCATATATTGAACTTTACCGTCTTTTACATGCCACTGAAAAATACAGTTGCCAGCACAATTCACGTTACATTGACTCCATGCAATAGTTTCCGGTGAATCCGCATAGGCAACTGGTGTTTCTGCAACGACGGACTCTGATGCAGCAAGAGCTCCACCAGCAACAGCTAGTGCCCCTAATGCTCCTGTTGATTTTACAAACGTACGTCGTGTCAGAGTTGGAGACTGCTCTGCCATAGAACATCCCCTCCCTCGTAACTAGAAAATCTTAACTACTGAATATGAGTGATTTTTTTCGCTACTACGAGCCCTTTGGTTTAGCCATTTCTTTCCCCTCTCGAAATTGCTTTTAGCCCTGTCCCTCTTTTTTTGAGCTGATTTCATTGTGATGTACTTTTATGCGTTTTTCGGTATGATTTCCCAATAAAGAATCGAAACATTATTCTATTTTGAGAATAAATTGCTACTATTTTAGAAACATTTCACAAAACACCCAGCGAACCGCTCAGTTTGCCCTGTAATCAGCATAAAACTTCGAAAGGACAGAAATGGTAACGCTCAATGAAGCAGAACAGTTGCTTGATCGCCTTTCAAATAAATCGGTTGCCATTCAGCCTACCCACTGTGTATGCGTACGCAATCGCCATGCCACTTGTACCGCTTGCATGGATGTATGCCCAACACACGCCCTTCACATCGAAAAGAATCAGCTAAATTACAACCCTGATTCCTGCATTGATTGCGGTAGCTGCGCTAATGTTTGTCCCACCCAGGCATTGCACACCACTGCTCTACCTCTGATGCCTTACGCGCAGATGCTTCACGAACACATCACTGAACAAGACGAACACCGTGATATGTGGGTTTGCTGCCAGAAGCATCCTTTAGCAAATGATAATTTAGAGCATCTTATTGTGGTTCCTTGTTTGACGCATTTAGATGAAGCGCATTACCTTCTTGCTGCATACTATCGTATTGATCTGCATGTTTTGCATCCCGATTGCACCAATTGCCAAAATAGCACTGCTGGCGTGGTATTTGAAAACACTTATAACTCCGCCCTCAAACTAGCTAATCAAAATAACCTAAATTTTTCGTGCCAAAATCATTGCGAAAATACCAGGGCAGATACTCGATATCCTCTTAATCATGACAGAGGAGGCTACTCTCGCCGTGGGTTTTTCTCCAATATGGGCAATTCGTTAAAACACCTTGGTTTTACCGTAGCCGATACTGCTCTTGAATCAAACTTTTCTCGCCCGCAAAAGCAGCCCACCTTAGCTGAAGCGCTAACAGTAGCTCCCGGAGTGTTGGAGACCTTTATTCCGAAAAGGATTACCTTGCTTCTAAACATACTGTATGACGCTCAAAACAGGAGCATAGAAAACAACAATACTGACCTACAGCAAAACAAGGATGCCACCGATATCTTCAGTACTCGCCTTTGGGGAAAAGTATCAATAGATGAGACCTGCCGCGCCTGCGGAATGTGCGCCCGTTTCTGCCCAACAGGAGCACTTTCTTACAAAGGAGAAGAACCAAAGCCGGGAATTCTTTTTTCTGCCGATTCCTCTAAGCTTGCTCCTAAAGGACCGGACCACGAATTTCGCTGCTCTGATTGCATTCAATGCCGTCTTTGCGAAGACATCTGTCCTACAAAAGCACTTCACGTTGATAGTCATATTTCAACTGCTGATCTATTAAACCTTGAACCAACAATAATCAAACGACATGATACGGTATAAGACTTTTCACGAGGAGCACCCATGACCGATACACTTCATACTTCGTTATCACGTGTAGCTGACCCCAAATCAGAAACAGCATCAAACACAGCTGAGCCAGACATTAACGCTTGGCTTGCCGAAGCAAAAAAGGACGCTAATGCTCCTTTTATAGGAATGTACTTAACGCACAATGGAATCGTAAGAGCCACCCCTAAAAAAGCGGTTCGCGCTGATGAATTTACGGGTCCTGTTTCAGAAGAAGAAAAAAACCAGCGTGTTATTGCAGTTGATTTTTCCTACGACAAAAAAGGTCTTGAGCAAGCACTCCAGGATGCCCTTACCTGGGAAGGCATTTACTATGTTCGCGCATGGCTCAACACAGGACGAGTCCCTGTTGGTGGATCACTTATGTATGTACTGATTGGTGCTGATATTCGCCCACATGCCGTTGATGCGCTTACTAAATTGGTGGGTCACATTAAAAACAATATCGTCAGCGAAACCGAAGTATACGCACCTGAACAATAATTGCGTTCTCAACGAATAGGTCATAAATATGATTGCTTCGATTCCCACTCCTGCCCTAGGATTTATTGGAAGGAAAAATTCTGGCAAAACTACCTTGCTAGAAAAAGTTATCTCCGAATTAACCGCACGTGGGCTTAAAATAGCTACGGTAAAACATCACGGACATCCTGATTTTGATATAGATATTCCAGGACGTGATTCCTACCGTCATCGCATGGCAGGCGCTCAAAGCACCACTATTTTTTCCGACGTTCGCTTTGCTCAAGTAACTGAACTACATAATCCCCTTTCATGCGAAGATGTACTAGCGCACTTGTCAAACTACGATATTGCTCTAGTTGAAGGATTTAAAAAAGCCGACATCCCTCACATCGAACTGTTTCGTTCTGGAAACACAAGAGACGAAGCGGTAGTAGAATCTTCCATCGAAGCATGGGAAAACGCCAAAGAGCACAATCTTTCCCTTCCTGTTGCCATCGTTTCTAATATTTCCCGCATTCAGTCAGCAGCAAGCACTTTAGATATTCCTTGCTTCGATTATGAAGAAATACCGAATCTGTGCACCTTTATTCAAACAAATTTTGCACGACCTCACCTAAGCATTGTTGTGCAAGCTGGCGGAGAATCTAAACGAATGGGCACGCCGAAAGATACCGTTTTATTTATGGGGCGCCCTCTGATCATGCACACGTTAGCAAAAGTTGCGCCTCTAGCAAACGACAGGTGTTCGTCGATGGCGCCGATGCCGTCTTTCCAGAGCAGCTCTTTCCATTCG
>URMQ01000078.1 GCA_900548955.1 uncultured Eggerthella sp.
GGAAAGATCAATGGTGAACTCGTTGATGTAACAACGCCAGTAACCGATGGTGCTGCTATTGAAATCATTACCGATAAAAGTCCTGAGGCCCTAGGTATCATGCGTCATTCCTGTGCCCATATCATGGCAGAGGCGGTACAGACGTTATTTCCAGGAGCTCAAATTGCTTTTGGTCCTGAAACCGAAGATGGCTTCTTCTATGACTTTGAACTTTCGCGTTCAATTTCGACTGACGATTTTGAAGCTATCGAAAAGAAAATGGCCGAAATTATTGCTGCCGATGAACCTTTTGTTCGCGAAGTAGTAACGCGCGATCAGGCTAAAGAAATGTTTGCGGATCAGCGTTTTAAGGCAGAGCATATTGACGATTTGCCAGCTGATGAGGAAATTAGCGTATATCGCCATGGTTCATTTATTGATTTGTGCCACGGTCCTCACATTCCAAGCGCAGGAAAAATTGGCGCGTTCAAATTGATGAAAGTGGCAGGTGCTTATTGGAAGGGCGATTCCAATAACGAAATGCTGCAGCGTCTTTATGGCACTGCTTTCTTCAAGAAAAAGGAACTGACCACGTACTTGCATAATTTGGAAGAAGCAGAAAAGCGCGACCATCGCAAGATTGGCCGTGAACTTGGTCTGTTTATGCTTGATGAACAGGCAGGTGTTGGTTTGCCTTTGTATCCACCGAAGGGTGCTCGTGTAATTCGCTTGCTTCAAGAGTGGCTTCGTCGTGACTTATATGCGCGTGGTTATGAAGAAGTTATCACGCCCCATATTTACAAGTCCGATGTATGGAAGACTTCTGGGCACTATAACTTCTATAACGAAAATATGTACTTTTTCGAAATCAATGAAGGCAGCGATGATGCTCCTCGTATGCAGGAATATGGCGTAAAACCAATGAACTGCCCAGGCCATGTAATGCTGTATAAGAACGATATTCATTCATATCGCGATTTACCCCTGCGTCTGTTTGAATTCGGTACGGTTTATCGTCATGAATTGTCAGGCGCTGTTCATGGTCTTTTACGTGCTCGTGGATTTACCCAAGACGACGCTCATGTATTCTGCACGCGCGAACAGGTAGTAGATGAAGTGGTTGCTATCCTTGATTTGGTTGACCATATCATGAAGACGTTTGACTTCACCTATGAAGCAGAAATTTCTACTCGTCCAGAAAAGTCCATCGGCTCTGATGATATGTGGGAGCATGCCACCAACGCTTTGAAGCAAGCTTGTGAGCGTCATAACCTTGCTTATGAAATCAATGAGGGCGACGGTGCTTTCTATGGTCCTAAGATCGACATCAAGGTAAAGGATGCTATTGGTCGTACCTGGCAGTGCTCTACGGTTCAGGTTGACTTTAATTTGCCAGAGCGTTTTGAGCTTACGTATCGTACGGCGGAAAATACCGAGGAACGTCCTTGGATGTTGCACCGTGCAATCTTTGGCTCAATCGAGCGTTTCTTCGGCATTTTGATCGAGCACTACACTGGTGCACTGCCTTTGTGGTTGGCTCCTGTTCAGGTTGCGTTGTTGCCTCTTGCTGATCGTCATGTGGATGCCTGCAAGGCGCTGGCTGCAAAAATTACTGCTGCTGGTGGTCGTGTTGAGGTATATACCCAAAATGAACCAATGCGTGTAAAAATTGCTAAGGCCCAGTCTGAAAAGATTCCTTACATGGGCGTTATTGGTGATAAGGAGTTGGAACAGGGTGGTGTTTCTATTCGAGAACGTCATGAAGGTGATTTGGGTATCTGGAGCGAAGAAAAGCTACTCGACATTATTCGTGAAGCTGCCTTGTAGTCAGTAACGTTTTAGTGACTAAGTCACGTTTGTGGTTTACGTCTTCTTTTCTAAATGATACCTTTTAGGTGTCAAATAAAGCGCGAAGCGCACAAAATTGTTTTACGGGTTAGTTGTAAGCGTATGAAGATTACAACTAACCCAAAACAAAAAGCGTTAGCAGGCATGTGAAGAGGAGATACAAATGGCAACCCAAATTACCATGAGTGAATTTCAGGAGAAAGTTCTTAATGCTTCAACTCCTGTTCTGGTTGATTTTTTTGCAACTTGGTGCGGTCCTTGCAAGATGATGGCGCCCGTTTTAGATGAGCTTGGTCAGGACATGGCTGGTTCTGCAGCAGTATATAAGGTTGATGTTGACCAAGAAATGTCATTGGCTCAGCAGTTTAACATCATGAGTGTTCCGACCATGATTGTTTTTAAAAACGGTCAGCCTGTTCAGCAATTTGTAGGCGTTCAGCCTAAGCAAACTCTTGCTGGCGCATTGGCTTAGCTAGATATTCACCGATCATATTAAGAGGGACTTCTGTTATGAGGTCCCTCTTTTGTATGATACAGACAGCTATCCTTTTGTTCTTGATAGAAATACTATCCGCTAAGAAAGGACTTGTTCATATGATAGATGTTGCAATTGTTGGAGCGGGTCCAGCTGGGCTTGCCGCGGGTGTATATGCAGCACGTGCTGGCTTGTCTACTACGTTGTTTGAGGCATTGATGGTTGGTGGCCAGCTGACATCGATTGATCATTTAGAAAACTATCCAGGATTTGCGCAAGGGGTTAATGGCTTTGAAATAGCTTTTGCCATGCGAGAGCAAGCAGAGCGCTTTGGAGCACAGATAGTATCTGAACAAGTTGAAGCTTTGCAGCCAACGGTTGATGAAGGGAATAATCCTATTTTTGTTCTTAAAACGCCCGCAGGTGAATATCAAGCAAAAGCGGTTATTCTTGCAATGGGCGCAAAGCCCAGACAGCTGCCAATAGCGGGGATAGAAGAATTAGTAGGTCGCGGAGTATCGTATTGCGCAACCTGTGATGGAAGTTTCTTCCGCGATAAAACTGCTGTTATTGTTGGTGGTGGTGATACCGCCTGTGCTGATGCGGTGTATCTATCACGTATCGTAAAAGAGGTTCATCTTGTACATCGTCGCGATGAGCTACGTGCAAGTGCTTGGTATGCTCACCAGCTTGATGCACTTGAGAATGTAACTATCCATTGGAATAGTAGGGTAGTTGAAGTGGAAGAGCGTGATGGGAAGCTGGGTGCAGTTACCCTCGAAAATGTTTTGGATAATTCAAAAGAACAGCTTGCAACCGATGCGCTTTTTATTGCGGTAGGTACACAGCCAGATACCGCATGGCTTTCGGATGTGGTTGAACTCGATCCTTCTGGTTATGTGGTTACCTATAAAGAAGGTGCAACTTCGACGGCGGGAATCTTTGCGGCAGGAGACACACGCACTACGCCGCTGCGTCAGGTAGTGACGGCAGTATCTGATGGTGCACTAGCTGCAGAAGCTGCTGCTAAATATATTGCTTCGTGGTAAAATATTAGGCTGTGATTTTTCGAATGTGCTTTGGGACATCTCAGGGCACATTCTTGCTGTGTATATAGGCTTTAAGCGCAGCAATGACGCAACAATAAGAAGCCTTTCTGTGGAACCAATAAGCAAGAAGGGTTTGCAGCTAGGCAAATAATTAGTCATTGCAGGACTTGCTGAAAACCTATATTGATGTGGCGATAGAGCGTGATAAGGAAGAGTAATGCGCGAAAAACTTGAAAAGATTATTGAGGCATATAAGGAACTTGAGACCAAGTTAGGCGATCCTGCCGTTTTGGCTGATCAGCACGAATACAACAAGCTAGCAAAAAGCTTTTCTGATCAGGGTCCTTTGGTTGCGAAAGCGCGTGAATATATTCAGTGCCTGGACGATTTAGCAGAGGCAAAAGAAATGCTTTCTGAGCCAGACATGAAAGAATTTGCTCACGAGGAAATTTCTCGTATTGAAGGCGAGCTTCCTCAGCTTGAAGAAGACATCAAGATTATGCTTATTCCTTCTGATCCAGCAGACGAAAAGAATACTATCGTGGAAATTCGTGCTGCTGCGGGTGGTGATGAAGCTGCTATCTTTGCAGGCGATTTGTACAAGATGTATTTACGCTTTGCTGAGCATCAGGGCTGGAAGGTTGAAACAATGGATATTTCTCCTTCTGAAGCTGGTGGATACAAGGAAGTACAGTTCAAAATTACAGGCGATAAAGTGTACTCCTTGATGAAATTTGAATCAGGAGTACATCGTGTTCAGCGTGTTCCTAAGACGGAAAGCCAGGGACGTATTCATACTTCCACGGCTACCGTTGCGGTACTTCCTGAAGCGGATGAAATCGATGTAGAAATCAATGAAAACGATCTTCGCATCGACGTTTTCCGTGCAGGTGGTCCTGGCGGACAGTGCGTTAACACGACAGACTCTGCGGTTCGTATTACGCATCTTCCAACAGGCTTGGTGGTTCAGTCTCAGGACCAGAAGAGCCAGTTACAAAACAAAATTGCTGCTATGGCAGTTTTGCGTGCACGTTTATATGAAAAAATGTTGGCAGAACAGCAAGCTGCTGAAGGCGCAAAACGTCTTGCGCAAATCGGCTCTGGTGATCGTGCTGAAAAAATTAGAACCTACAACGCACCTCAGGATCGCGTAACGGATCATCGCATTGGGTTTAACTCAACCTACAACGGAGTACTTATGGGTGATTTGCTGGGTGAAGTTATTACGGCACTTCAGGCAGCAGATCGTGCTCAGAAACTCGAAGAAGCAGTTTAAAGAAGTATCGTGGCCTCTACTGACATTTGGACTATAAAAGCAGCTCTTGATTGGACTGTTGGCTATCTTGATCAGAAAGGTGATCCTAATCCTCGCCTTTCTGCGGAATGGCTTATGGCGGAAGCAACAAAGCTTTCTCGTATAGAGCTGTATGTCAATTTTGACAAGCCTCTTTCTATGGATGAACGCGATGTTTTGCGCACTTTTGTTGCGCGTCGTGCGGCAGGGGAGCCGTTGCAGCTTATTAGTGGTACCGCGCCTTTTCGTTACTTAACTCTAAAGGTTGCGCCTGGTGTATTAATTCCTCGTCCAGAAACTGAGGTGCTCGTTAGCGAGGCGTTAGCGGAGCTTCATTTGCCTCGAGTAGCGAATTATGTTCATGAAAACGAAGAGGGCGAAGAACTTATTAGCGCTGAGTTGCCTTCTCTTTCAGTGATTGATTTATGTACGGGGTCAGGATGTATTGCGTGTGCTATAGCAAGTGAATATCCTGCCGCAAACGTACTTGCTCTTGATATTGCTGATGAAGCTCTTTCCTTGGCTCAGCAAAATGTGGATGAGCTTGGCCTAAATGATCGAATTGAAGTTCGCGAAAGCGATTTGTTGCAAGGTATTCTGCCTGAAGAACAGGGCAGTTTTGATTTGCTTATTTCTAATCCGCCTTACATACCGACAGAAGTATTGGAAACGCTCGATAGGGAAGTGACGGCTTTTGAGCCTCGCTTGGCGCTTGATGGCGGCGTGGATGGACTCGATCTTGTTCGAACGTTCTTGCCTGATGCCTTCAATGTTCTTCGTCCTGGAGGAATTATGGCGCTTGAGCTGTTTGAAGGGCATCTCGAAAAGGCAATGCAACTTGCTAGCGATGCTGGATTTGAAAAGGTGCGCATGGTTAAGGATTTGGCGAATCGCCCTCGTGTTTTGATAGCTCTAGTTCCTGTAGCATAGGGAATGATATCCGACGTCAGCTGCGGCGTTGTTTACCGGTATTAGCAGGTTCTTTTAGCAGAGGGATCAATGACACGCATAGAGACGATATGGCTCTTGTTCTTATCAGGTTTCAGTAGCGCAGGGATAAATGGCGATGAGTTTAATCTTTTGTTTTATGGGGTAGAGTAATAAGCTCAAGATTCTACAGCGGTAATTAGAAGCAGCAGGATAAGGGATGTGCTTGTGAAAATGAACTCTGATTCAAATACTCGTAATGTTCTTGATGATCGCCTCGATGAATCTTGTCATGTTTTGCAAGAAAAGCTTCAGGGTCATATGCCAAAGGTCGGCATTATCCTTGGTTCAGGCCTGGGCCCTTTGGCGGAGGAAATCCAAGATGCTGTTTATGTGCCATTTGCCGAGGTTCCTTTTATGAAAACAAGCACCGCTTCCAGTCATGTAGGGCGGTTCGTGTGCGGCATGTTTGCAGGGAAGTGTGTAATTGCCATGCAGGGCCGTCTTCATGGATATGAGGGTAATGAAGCATGGGAAGTAGCGTATCCTGTTTGGCTTATGCAGCGTTTAGGAGTATCTATTCTTATTACCACGAACGCGGCAGGAGCAATTAATGAATCCTTTAATGTGGGTGATTTTTGTTTGATGGAAGACCACATTAATCTAACAGGTAGAAATCCTATTGTGGGAACCGACCCTGATGGAATCGCTCCTCGATTTGTTCCCATGAAAGATGCTTATGATCCTGAACTGCGTAGCGTAGCGAAAGCAGTTGCTCAAAAACGGGGTATTATGCTTCAAGAAGGGGTATATCTAGGACTACTGGGTCCAAGCTTTGAAACTCCTGCAGAAATTAGAGCGTTTAGAACTCTAGGGGCAGACACGGTAGCTATGAGTGTTGTCGAAGAGGTTATTGCAGCGCGTCATGTTGGCATGCGTGTACTAGGCATATCGCTTGTTTCTAATATGGCGTGTGGTATTGAAGGTGCTTCCCCTAATGATGATGAAGTGTTAGATGTAGCTAAAACGCGTGAAGCAGATTTTATTTCTCTTGTCGAAGGTATAGTTTCAAAGATATAGCGGAAACAGAGCGGGTTCTTACTAATAGGTCTATGTGTCATATTTATCTATGCGCACCGCGAAGTTTCTAAGGTCTTGGTACAGGCTTTCTTATAAAGAAACATAATAAGGACAATAGAACATTTATATTCATTTATAACACGTTCATCCTTTCTTTAAGAAATATATTGTTGATTAGTTACACAATCGCTCTTATATGTGTAATAAATAAGAGGTTATGAACGTGTTATTAGAAAAAACCAAACTAAGTTTTGGTTATTCGAAACTTGTGATTTGCAAATCTCTTATCTCATGTTTTAATAACTATAGTTGATTTGGAACACGTTCACATTTTGTGTTGCCGATGCTGGGGGAGTTTCCGGGATGCATATGTGAGCGTCGTTCCTTGTAATGGAGTGAGTTAAACCGCGAAAGCGGGAGGGGTTACTCCCCAATCCGCGTCCAAACCAACGCTTGTCATTGGCGATG
>URMQ01000079.1 GCA_900548955.1 uncultured Eggerthella sp.
TGCCATCAAGCAATATCAAAAAGATATGGAAGCAGTTGAAGCTGTTTTTCATGATAAAAGTATTCTTCAGTTTTTTAGTCATGTTGCGATTCAAGATGAGGATAAATATCAAGTCTTGAAACAAAGCTTTCATGGAAAGATACAAACATATGTTTATCAGTTTTTATTATTATTAATTAAAAAAAGAAGAACTTTGGATCTGCGCTGTTGATGTTTGACGATCGTTTTGAGCGCGCACCTGTTCATCAAGGCTCTGAATACCCATTTGTACTTTTGTGCAGCCAAGACGGCGAAGAGTTAAGGCATGATAGGGCGTTATTCGTTCGGGTCGCGTTTCTATTACAAGACCCACAACACGATGCTGAGCAGATTCGTTTGTGAGATGTTCGCTTTCTAGTTCTTCCCACGTTGCGCTTTGCCAAGAGGCAACCTCTTGCCAGGCTTTATTTGTGCCATAATGCAAATCGAAGGCTTGGTTGTAGGTGAGTTCTTGATTAAAGATGCGTTTTTGCAAAGTACTCGTTTGCTGTATGAGGGTTTCAGGATCGCTTGATAGGCCAGCTTCTTCATAGCGGGCGCGACGAAGAGGAGTTTCCTTTTGCGTGGCGCTCCCATCATTTAGGGCGCGGAATAATTCTCGAACGAACCAAATTTGATAGGAAAGAGAATAATCGCTCCACGTGCCACCAAGAACAATGAGCTCCACCTTGTCGGTCACATGCCCCATTTCGGTGAGTGCCTTTAGGCGTGCTGCCACCTGAAGATAGGGATCGAAAAACGTTCTTTCGGCTCGCTGGCAAGCGGGCTCGTCAGATAAATAACTTTTTGGCATGCGAAGATCGTTGGGGCAATATAGGCAATTGCTAGAACATTTCCAAGGTTTGGTTAAAACCGTAATTGTAGCTACGCCCGATGCGGTGCGTCGTGGCTTCATTTGAAGCGTGCGTTCAATGCGACGCTGCTGTTCTTCGGTGAAATTCCATTGTGCCCAATGATCGGGATCGTTGCGCTTTACGTCCAGATAGTACGCAATAAGATGACGTTTAGACAAAGGGCGAACAGGGTTTATTTTAGCGCCTACCGCATCGAGTGCTGGCGTATGGTTGGTAATACTGGGTGCTGCCTCGTTGCTAGCTGCGTCAAGTGCTCGTGTGCTGTCGGCCACGTTGAGCTCCGACGCACTATCCGCTTTTTGCAAGGATGATCGGCTGCTTTGAGCTGTTTTCGCTTCTTTTAAAATGCGCTTGTTGTGACGGTTGATCACTTTGGTTAAGGCGCGATCATCTAAATGGTCAAGCGTCTTAAGCTGTTCTGCTATGTCTAAAAGTGCTTTTTCCATGTCTGCGATTATATAGGTAGTTTTAATTGTGGTGCTTTGCGAAACACAAAACTCTTGGAACGCACGCTCTAAAAAGACCCTCGGTGTCGTATCATAGAGACGTCTGTATTTAACTATCGTTTTCTCTACGAAGGGTAGGATCCATGGTCTCTCGCGTTTATGTTGAGAAGAAACCCGGTTTCGATGTTGAAGCGCAGCAGCTTCTGCAGGAATTGCATACCGTCATTACGGACGGGCTACCATCAACGGTTACGCTGCGCATCATTAATATGTATGACGTAGAAGGTATTACTGATGAGTTGTTTAATCAGTGTGTACCTACCGTATTTAGTGAGCCTCAAGTAGATAATGCGTCACTTGAGCTTCCTGTTGAAGGCGTATGCATGGGCGCTGCTGGCAGCGGCGAAGGAGTCGTTGAAGTACCTGAAGGTATTTCCCTTTTTGCGGTAGAGCCTTTGCCTGGTCAGTTCGATCAGCGTGCTGATTCTGCAAGTGAGTGTATCCAGCTTATTTCTCAGGGTGAGCGTCCAACAGTTCGCGCAGTGAAGATCTATGTGCTTGAAGGCAGCTTATCCGATGAGGCACTGGCAGCTATTAAGCACTACGTTATCAACCCTATTGAATCTCGCGAAGCATCGCTTGTTTTGCGCGATACGCTATCTATGCAAATTCCGGAGCCTCAGCCTGTTGAGGTGGTGGATGGCTTTATCGATTTAGACGAAGCTGGTCTTAATCAGTTCTTGGCGGATCGCGGGCTTGCGATGGACTTAGCGGATATCACCTTCTTCCAGAAATATTTCCGCGAAACCGAAAAGCGCAATCCTACTATTACTGAAATAAAAGTAGTTGACACCTATTGGTCTGACCATTGTCGCCACACTACCTTTGGTACCGAACTTACTAACGTTCAAATTGATGATGAGGTAGTAAAGCTTGCCTTTGATAAATACTTGGCTATGCGCTCTGAATTGGGTCGCGAACACAAGCCCGTGTGTTTGATGGATATGGGTACGATTGGTGCAAAGTATTTGCGCGCTCATGGTGGCCTGAAGGATTTGGATGAATCCGAGGAAGTAAATGCATGCACGGTAAAGTGCAAAGTAGATGTTGATGGCGAAGAGCAGGATTGGCTGTTCTTGTTCAAGAACGAAACTCATAATCATCCAACAGAAATTGAACCTTTTGGTGGTGCTGCAACTTGTGTTGGTGGCGCTATTCGCGATCCTTTGTCTGGTCGTAGTTATGTATATCAGGCAATGCGCGTAACGGGTGCAGGTGATCCAACCGTTCCTGTGTCAGAGACCCTGGAAGGTAAACTTCCTCAGCGTAAGTTGGTTACTACTGCGGCGGCGGGTTATTCGTCTTACGGTAACCAGATTGGCTTGGCAACAGGTCAGGTGCACGAGTTGTATCATCCAGGTTATGTGGCAAAACGCATGGAGGTTGGTGCGGTAGTAGGTGCTACTCCTGCTGACCATGTTCGTCGTGAAGAGCCAGCTCCAGGGGATAAGATTATTTTGCTTGGTGGTCGTACTGGCCGTGATGGTATTGGTGGCGCAACCGGTTCTTCTAAAACGCAAAACGTTGAAAGCATCGAAACTTCGGGTGCTGAAGTTCAGAAGGGTAATGCTCCTGTTGAGCGCAAAATTCAGCGTTTGTTCCGTCGTGGCGAGGCATGTCGCTTGATTAAGCGTTGTAACGACTTTGGCGCAGGCGGTGTTTCTGTTTCTATTGGCGAGCTGTGCGATGGCTTGCTTATTGACTTAAATCAGGTTCCCAAAAAATATGAAGGCCTTGATGGCACTGAACTGGCTATTTCTGAAAGTCAGGAGCGCATGTCTGTTGCTCTGGCAGCTGAAGATGTTGACGAATTCATTGGTTATGCTCACGAAGAAAACTTGGAAGCTACTGTAGTTGCTACCGTTACTGAAGAGAAGCGTTTGCGCATGGAATGGAATGGCGATGCCATTGTTGATGTAAGCCGTGAATTCTTAGCTTCAAATGGTGCGCCAAAGCATCAGGATGTGCGCGTTGAGCAAGGCGAAACCTACGAGCCTTCTTGGGCTGGCGACACGCTGGCGGAGCGTATGACTTCGCTCGTGACCGATTTGAATGTGTGCTCAAACAAGGGCTTAGGCGAGCGCTTTGACTCCACCATCGGCGCTGCAACGGTATTGATGCCTTTTGGTGGCAAGAATCAGCTTACGCCTGCTCAGGCCATGGTTTCTAAATTCCCTGTTGATGGTGAAACCACCACGGCGAGTGCTATGGCTTGGGGCTTTAATCCTTATCTGTCTGAAAAGAACCAATTCAAGGGTGCCTATCTTGCGGTTGTAGAAAGCGTGGCTCGCCTTGTTGCGACGGGCTTTACTCGCGAGGCGGCTTATCTTTCTTTGCAAGAGTACTTTGAGCGTTTGCGTACCGAACCTACTCGTTGGGGTAAGCCAACTGCATCAGTGTTGGGCGCTTTGATGGCTCAGGTTGATTTGAAGATTGGTGCCATTGGCGGCAAGGACTCCATGTCGGGTAGCTTTGAGGACTTGGATGTTCCGCCAACGCTTATTAGTTTCGCGGTATCGACTGGTTCAATCGACCGTGTGGTTTCTCCTGAGTTTAAGCGTGCTGGCAGCAAGGTAGTTCGCATCGCGCCACGCTTCTACGACGAAGATTCACTGGTACCTGATGCTGAAGGCATGAACGCTACCTTCGATCTGATGGAACGCTTAATCGGTGAAGGTTCAGTGGCTGCTGCGGCAACGCCTGGCTATGGCTGCATGGCAGAGGTGCTATTCAAGATGTGCGTTGGTAACGGTCTTGGCTTGAAGCTTACTGACGCGGGTGCTGAAGACGCTGCAGCAAGCAATATTGAGCTCGATGATTTGTTTACGCTTGCTTATGGCAGCTTTGTAGTTGAATTGGCAGAGGGTAGTGATCTTCAGGCTATTTTGTCTGAGGCTAGCGATTTGGTAAGCGTCATCGAGCTGGGCGAAACCACATCCGATTATGTCTTTGAGGCGTTTGGTGAAACCATTGATATGGCGCAACTTCAAGAGGCATGGGAGGGTGGTATTGAATCGGTATTCCCTTACCGTCATGAAGATAAACAGGTTGAGCAGATTAACTGGTCTGATCGTTTGCCGCTGGTTTGCGATGAGAAGTTTGCAAAGCCTCGTGTCATTATTCCTGTGTTCCCGGGTACTAACTGTGAATACGATACTGCTCGTGCGTTTGAGCGCGTTGGTGCAGTACCGCAAGTGATGGTTATTAACAACCTTTCACCAAATGCGGTTATTGAAAGCACCAAGGCTTTGGTTTCCGCTATTAGCAACAGTCAGATTGTTATGTTGCCAGGTGGCTTCTCTGGTGGTGACGAACCTGACGGTTCTGCCAAGTTCATTACTGCATTCTTCCGTGCACCTGAGGTAACCGAAGCGGTCCGTGATTTGTTGCAGAATCGCGACGGTTTAATGCTTGGTATTTGTAATGGTTTCCAGGCTCTGGTCAAACTTGGCTTGGTACCTTATGGCGATATTGTTCCCGCAACAGCGGATGCTCCTACGCTAACCTTTAACGAAATTGGTCGTCATCAAAGCAGACTTGTTCGTACACGTGTTGCTTCTAGCTTGTCGCCTTGGCTATCCTGCTGCAAGGTGGGCGATATGCATACCGTTGCAATCAGTAATGGTGAAGGTCGTTTTGTGGCAAACGATGAAGTGCTCGCTCAAATGAAAGCTGCTGGTCAAATTGCAACCCAGTATGTTGATGAGGCAGGTAATCCTTCTATGGATTGGGCGGTTAACCCCAGTGCTTCAGTACTGGCGATTGAGGGTGCCACCAGTCCTGACGGTCGCGTATTTGGCAAGATGGGTCACAGCGAACGTAGTGGTAATGGTTTATACAAGAATGTCCCTGGCAACTTGTACCAGCCTATTTTTGAAGGTGGCGTTAACTACTTCGCGTAATGCGCAACTGATGCACGTGGTGAATGGGCGCGGCAAGCGTTCGCGGTAAATTGGTGTGACAAGTGTTCACGGGAAATGGACGTGGTGAATTGTTGCGGCAGATGGGCTATTTGCTACGTTTGCACTAAATATTGTTGAGTTTAGTAGGTGTCTATCATTGGTAGGCACCTACTTCTATTGTTGGTTTTGACAGACACTTGTTTCTATTGCTGCTTTTGTTGGGCATCTGCTTTCCTTATTGATTTTGTCGAACGGCTGCTTCTATTATCGTTTTCTAAAAATTCCAGCAAATAGGATCCTATTTGGCAAAACAAGGGTGATTTGTACTAATTAGATTCGCTAAGTTATTCATTGTCTGTCTACATCGATGCTTAGTATTCGTAGGCATAATACGAAATGACAAAACAAAGGTAGTTTGTATTGTTTGCTTGCTATTTTGTTGTCAAATTAGCCTCGGATCTCTTCTTGCTCAGTACAAATTGTCTCTGTTTTGCCAAAACGCCCATCAAGTTTTGGTAATTTACTTTGGTAGAGGACTATCTGTTTATACTATTAGCGCTTTCAGTTCTTTACGTGAGAGAGATTCAGTTTTCTTTTTTTCCTATTTTTTCCTTTTTTCCTATTCGTCAAGATTTACAGCAAAATGCACTATAACAGTGCAGAATATCCTGAAAAATGCACTATAACAGTGCATAATTTACGATAAAATGCACCGTCATGGTGCAGTTGCTGAACAATAGGTAAGCTAGCTTTAATGAGTAATGGTTTAATGAACAACGGTTAACCTTCCAGGAAAATAAAGGTCATGAACGTAGTATTTGCTAAAAAACTGTGCGAATTGAATAACCTTTTTTATCGAAATCAGGCGGTTTCCTTTTCCGACACGCGTCATGCTAAATGGCCTGGCTGGGAGCGTTGTTTGGCTGAATCTATCACCGTCTTTAAGGACAAGCAAGATCTTCATGTTTTAGATGTAGCCTGTGGCAATTTGCGCTTTGAGGAATACTTAGCAAGCTATTGCGAAAGTTCGTCAATGAATTTGCACGTCTCTGTGCATGCGCTGGACGCTTGTGATGATTTGCTTCCTGATGTCTGTGAGGGAACAACCAATGTTCATTGCGATATGGAGGTCATCTATACTCACTGCGACATAATACAGAAGCTTGCGGATAATACGTTTAAAGAAGTTTTGGTTTCCGAAGGTCTCAACAAAGAATCTGCGGATTTAGCAGTTGCCTTTGGGTTTATGCATCACATCCCGCTGACTGAATGGCGTTTGCAGTTGCTGAATGACATGATTTCTGCGACCGCGCCAGGGGGATTCGTGTGTGTATCATTCTGGCGTTTTATGGATGATGAGGGCATGGCGGTAAAAGCCCGCAAAACGCACGAGGAGGCACTTGCTTATTACTCTCAAGAGCTCAACAGTACTCAACAATTTAATGAGGGCGATTATCTTTTAGGGTGGCGAAATACACCAGGCGCTTATCGTTATTGCCATAGTTTCTCGGATGAAGAAATAGATTTCTTGGCGGCGTCGGTTGCTGATAGGGCTGAATGTTCCGCGCGTTTTCGCGCTGATGGACGTACGGGAAGTCTTAACGAATATCTTGTTTTGCAAGTTCGATAGCGCGCAATGTGGCAGATGATTTCTTATCGCTCAAGCTCGGAAATAAAGATTTCGATATCTCTGTTAACTTCATCGGGAGCATCAGTATTGGAATTGTGCCCTGCGCGGGTAATTTTACAATAGCATATTTGCATAAAAAAGCAATAGAGTTGGTGCGAAGCAGG
>URMQ01000080.1 GCA_900548955.1 uncultured Eggerthella sp.
GCCTTACTCTCTTACTTTCTTTCGGTGTTGTTCTATTAATGAGCGGATGTGGTAACAATAGTGATGAACAGCGTATTGCGGAGTTAGAAGCAGAAGTTGAACGTTTGCAGAACGAGCAAAATGCAACCGATGATCAAGCTTCGGGAGACGCAGCTAATCAGGAACAAACTGCACCGTCCGAAACTGCCTATGATGATGCTACCGTGCAAGATTTCAGTACCCGTGCAGACGATCTTATTTCTCGAGCGGAAGCTGCGGAAGTTCCCGGAGACAGAGACGCTCGCATCGATGCATTCTTCGATTTGGATAGCGAATTCAATGCTCTTGAATTAGAGATTGACACCTATGAAGATCAAAAAGAAGGAGAATGCCGATCTGGATCCTTATCTTGGGACGACTATCGCACCTTAGAACTGCAGCTTGAACAAATTGAAGACAGGCTTGACAATGCTCAGGACAAACTGGAAGCTCGTTTCGGTATTGATGATTAAGCCACGCTAAGGAATTTGTCAAAGCCAGTTCATACATTCATGGCTAGCGCGCGAAGTTGCACTTCGACTCGTAATGTTTCCTCTGTGTTTCCGCTGTAGCGCATTAGGGGTTGTTTCTTGCCAATTCCCGTAAAAGATACAACCATTCACAAGTTAATGCAGGTGATTGTTAATAGCACTTTATTAAGATAAAGCATCATAACCTTCTTTGAGTGGATTGGAGCGCTGCAAATGAAGAACTATTTTGATTTAACAGGACGTGTTGCTATTGTTACCGGGTGCTCTGGTGGACTTGGCGTTCAGATGGCTAAGGCACTGGCAAGTCAGGGTTGTACTATTGTACCTATCGCGCGTCGTCAGGAAAAAATTGAAGAAGTTGCAAAGCAGCTTAACGAAGAATTCGGTGTAGAAACTTATCCAATTCGTTGCGATATTACCGATACCGAAATGGTTGACGATACGGTAGCTAAGGTTATGGAAAAGTATGGCCGTATTGATATTTTGGTAAACAATGCTGGCACTGGCGCCGTTGCTCCTGCTGAAGACATCACCGACGATCAGTTCTCCCATGAAATGGATATCGACCTGTTCGGTACCTTCAAGGTTGCTCGTACGGTTGCTAAGCAGGCAATGATTCCTGCTGGATATGGTCGCATCATCAATATTGCCTCCATGTATGGTTTGGTAGGCAACAAGGTTGCTGGTTCTGCTCCTTATCATGCAGCAAAGGGCGGCGTTGTTAACCTCACTCGCGCATTGGCAGCTGAATGGTCTGCAAAGGGCATCAATGTAAATGCAATTTGCCCAGGTTATTTCTACACCCCGCTTACGCAGGAAACCTTGGATAGCGATTTCTTCCAGGAGAACGCTCGCACCATGATTCCTGCAGAGCGTTATGGTAATGAAGGCGAACTGGACACCGCAGTATTGTTCTTGGCATCTCCCGCATCTTCTTATGTAACTGGAATTATGGTTCCTGTTGATGGTGGTTACACCTGCATGTAATGTGAAAGCATTGCGAAAAGCCTAGCTTGGGCATTTCGAAAGTAATGTAATCCCTCTTTTGTGATATATCGCAGGAGAGGGATTTTTTGCGGTGCTTCGTAAAACATTTTCTATAACCTTTACCCGCGTTTTATTTTGCTTTTGCGATTCGCTAGCAATACCTGAAGTCGTTTCCTCTATGTAAAAACTCACCGAGTATTTTTTAGCTGTACTCAAATGTTAAGTGCACTACGCTACACTAAAGTGATACGCAACAAAACCTGGTTAGATGATGAGGTGCTGGTGCATAACTGGCACGCAGTACCTATCAGTTTTAGCTTGATGTTGCGTCGGGGGAAGCTCGCGCGTATGCGCACGACTTTTAAGGGCAGGGAAGAGCTATGGCTATTGAAACAGCCGCACGTAAATTAGCAGAAGAATTAGTCAACCGTCGTGAATCCATCAATCGCGAATTAGCAAGAAATGGCGTGCGTTTTGGTATTTATCACGATGGCGAATATCACGACCGATTATTTCCCTATGATCCTATCCCTCGCATTATCGACTCCGATGAATACGATGAACTCGAACGTGGTTTAAAGCAGCGTGTTAACGCTCTAAACGCATACTTGCGAGATATTTATTCCGATAAAAACATTATTCATGATGGGGTTATTCCGGAAGAATTTGTATACACTTCTGCAGGTTACTTGCCTCAGGTTAATGGGGTAACGCCTCCGGGTGGTGTCTTTGCTCACATTGCAGGCGAAGACCTGGTTCAAGGTGAAGATGGTCGTTGGTGGGTTCTTGAAGATAACTTACGAATTCCTTCAGGTGCTAGTTACCCCTTGTTCGTGCGCGACATTGAACGTCGAGCTGATCCTAAATTGTTCCGCGATGTACACATTCGTGACAATCGCGATTATCCCCGCTTGCTTCGTAAAACGATGGATTTTGTTTCAACAGAAGGCATAGCGGTAGTACTCACGCCTGGTCGTTATAATTCAGCATTTTTTGAACATGCTTATTTGGCGGAAAAAACAGGTGCCGAATTGGTGTTCCCGGAAGATTTAGAAGTGGTTGATAACAAAGTTTATCTGCGCGATTATGCTGGTCAACGCCATCGTGTTGGCGTGGTATATCGCCGCTTGTCTGATGAATATTTGGATCCGTTTGCCTTTAACCCTGATTCAGTTATTGGTGTTCCGGGAATATTAGGGGCGTATCGCGCAGGAAATGTTGCCATCATGAATGCGATCGGCAACGGCGTGGCGGACGATAAAGCGGTCTATTATTTCGTTCCCAAGATGATTGAATACTACTTGGGTGAAACACCGATTTTGCATAATGCTCCAACGTATATGCCGCTTTTTGATGAAGATCGCAAGATTGTTCTTTCGCGCATGGGTGAGTTGGTTATCAAGGATGTTGCTGAGGCGGGTGGCTATGGTGTGGTCTTCGGTTCGAGTCTTGGTAAAGCTCAGCGCGAAGAGTTGGCAGACCGTATTAAGGCAGAGCCGCGTCGTTTTATTGCTCAAGAAGTAATTCAGTTCCGCGATATTGATGTTATTGATGAATTGGGTAAACCAAGTCCTCGTAAATGCGATTTGCGCGCATTTGTGCTTACGGGCCAAAATACTCATGTTTGGTATTCGGGCTTGACGCGTTATTCGTCGGTTCCTGGGGAGATGATCGTGAATTCTTCCCAAGGTGGCGGATTTAAAGACACGTGGATTTTGGCATCCGAGGACGCACAGAAAAAAGCTAAGGAAAATGCGCAGTCGCGCGAACAGGTGCGTGTAGAAATCAATCGTAAAAACCGCCGCAGCTTAGCTCATGTTACGGCATCAAAAGCAGAAAACTTGTTTTGGCTTGGGCGTTATATGGAGCGCGTATTCACTACGTTGGATGTGTTCTTCCCTTACTACGATCGCGTTATGGACACCAATATTGATGCGTTTAGACCTTTTGCTCGTTCTCTGGATTTGCCAAGTGACTTTGAAGATTTTGACGCTTTTGTACATAGCTTCTTGTATGACAAGAGCAATAGGGATTCAGTGCGCAGCGCTATTATTTCTGCGTTCTACAATGCGGTTATTCTGCGTCCCGAAATTGGCTCAACTCTGATGCAGTACATCGAACTGGCGATGAACCGTATTGTGGATGCATCGCATCATGCAAATGCTTCTCAAGACGTGTATGACCAGCGTGATATTACCGACTATGTTTTGGCGTTTTGGGGTGGCATTGAAAATTCTGCTGTTGAGCCAACCATGAAGGCGTTTATTTTCTTAGGGAAATATCTGGAACGTATTGATTTATATACGCGATTTGTATTTTCCGAAGAAGTTTTGCAAACCACCATGCGTAAGTTGTTGGCGTACGTAAAAGAACTTGAAGGTTTGCCGCTGCCTCAATGTTTTGCTGATAGTCTGCATTGGTTGATTGAACAGCTGCCTGAACGTGGTTATGAAAGTATTGTTGAGCAGTTGTCCAATCTTATTTCTGACTTTGATGAGCGTGTGGTTGCTTTTGATCCAGATGCGGGATCGCTTTTGAACTGCATGGATATGGATGCTGCTCGTCCGTAGATTTGTGGCTAAACTACAAGCAAGAATGTAGGTAAAAGGCTACTTGTTTCAGGAAGCAGGGATATCTTTTCGGTAGTGGTATGATAATCCGCTAGATGCAAATTAGCGTTCGCAAACAACAGGGTATCGATACTGCTGTATGGCTGTTCAACGATATGCCCATATAACTAATTAACTTGCAACTAGAAAAGGAGGGTGGCGTGAAAAAGCTTAAGTTTGATTACGAAATGAAGCTAACATTTAGCCACCCAGTTACTGACCACAAATTTCAGCTTCGTTGTATTCCGGCAACTGGACCCCGTCAGCAGATAGTCAATGTTGAAATGAGCCTTGAACCGGATACAAAATTGAAAAAACTTGTAGATTCGTTCGATTCGGTAGTGGTAACAGGATTTATCCCGGAACCGCACGATATTTTCAGCTACAACGTTTCTGGTATAGCGTTTGTGGACAACGAAAATACCAAGCCAGAACCTTTTAAGCCCCTATATAAGTTTGATTCGGCGCTTACTATTCCCGGTCCTTCTATAGAAGCACTTATTTCTGTATGTGCAGCGCGGATTAGTGCACTTCCTGCGCAAGTCACACCTGTTGAGCAAGCGTGCGAAGTAATGGATGAAGTGTACAAGGCATTCGTTTATACACCTGGCGCTACTACCATTCGAACTACCGCGGAAGAAGCTCTTTCGTTAGGCAAAGGGGTTTGTCAGGACTATGCTCATGTAATGCTTTCGATATGTCGTCATGTAGGTATTCCTGCGCGCTATATTGCAGGCATGCTTGGCGGAGAAGGTGCAACTCATGCATGGGTTGAGGTCTACCATGAAAATAGGTGGGTAGGATTAGATCCAACGCATAATCGTCTGATTGATGATAACTACATCACTATTGCCCATGGTCGCGATTACCGAGATTGCATGTTGGATATCGGTGTTTTCTCTGGTGCGAATGTTAAGCAGGATCAATGGGTAAATGTTTCTGTCCACGAACAGGAATAATACGGCTTTCTACTAGCTCATGCAATGTTAATTAATAGCATTACGGTTGCTCGTATGGAGGTTCCTTGCCGTAGCGAACTCTTGCAGTAGCAAATAGCGAACTCTTGTAGTTGCAAATAGCGGACTCTCGCAAAACCAGTCAGAGAAAACTAGAACCTTTTATCTTCTGCATTGTCGGATCATAGCTAAATTGCGGAACTTCTTTGATAAGCTTTCCACTGGTTCATTAAACGCATTGCGGATATACCTGGAGTTGGTATGAGCAAACTGATAATTCGCATAGTATGTATACCACTTGGCTTTATTTTTGCTGCGCTGGGAATTATTGGAATGTTTATCCCTGTACTACCAACAACTCCATTTCTTTTATTGGCAGGCTTCCTGTTTGCCCGTTCTTCTAAGCGCCTTAATGATTGGCTGGCTTCAACTCGTGCCTGGAAAACATACGTGATGCCGTTTGTTGAAAAGCAGGCTATTCCAGTTGCCACTAAAGCACGCATTCTCATTGTTTCGTGCGTGGTTATGGGAATAAGTGCCTATGCGGTAAAGGATCTTGCAGGTATAAACTTCGTGGTGTGGTTTACTTTAGAGCTCGTGCTACTGTGGTTGTTCTATCTCATGTTTGTGCGAATTCCAAGTTCTGCGAAATCGAAACAGTAGCTAATAATTGCCGATAAATGTTGGTGTAACTGCGAAAAAGCCGCCAGTTTTACGATTTTGTATTGCGGTCGTGGAGAAGCTTCAATCCGTAGAGGGTTAAGTTTTCTGCTGTTTCATCGATGGTTCGTGAAAGCGTTTTTATAAGTTTTGCATCCGCACCTGCAGCAATAACTTTTGTTTTGTAGCCCAATTCGCTCCAAACATAGGAAACCAATCCATCAATGCGGGCAACTTCTCCTAGTACCACTCCTGCTTGCACTGCTTCTCTGGTAGATTTGCCAATTGCTTTTTTAGGGGCTTTCAAATCAACTACAGGAATTTTTGCTGCAGCATTGGCTAATTCTTTAGCGGACGTTTCTAGTCCAGGCGCAATAATGCCTCCTTCAAATTCTCCTTTATCATTGATCACTTCGAAAGTGGTAGTGGTTTCAAGATTGATAACCACTAATGGATAGCCGAATAAGTCTCGTGCACCTACCATTTCAGCAATACGATCGGCTCCTAACTCTGATGGATCACTGTAGCCAAGTTTGATTCCGGTTTTCAATCCAGGACCAACTACTAAAGGTTTACGCCCGCAGGTTAAGGTCAATGCTGAAATCCAAGCATTAGTAATAGGTGGTGCAACGGAGGCAATGATACTTCCTTTTGGAGCAAGATCCTGGGCTGATATACCTGCATCTCGAAGTTCTTTGTTGTAGGAGAGCGAGGAAGTAAAGTTCATAAGAATAGTTTGGACTTCGCTTACGGTAATGGTAGAAGGGGTAGTAACAATCCATTTTGCTATCAATGAATCATCGTTATAAAGTCCAATTTTGGTAACGGTATTCCCAATATTTACTGCAAGCATGGATGAAGGATTCATTGCGACCTCAATTTCTTTGTTGTTATAACAGGTAGTATAAAGTAAGAAACCACTCAAAGAACAAGCGTGATCGTGAGATAAAGTAAACAGTCAAGAGTTAAAACAGATAATTACAAGACGAAGTAAGTGGATGCGAGTTAAAACACGCAACCATGAAACGAAGTAAACAGATACGAGTTATAGTAAACAACTCCAAAACAAGACGAATAATCATAAGGCAGAACAAATTATCATAAGAAAATACAAACGAAAGGGACGCAATGAAAATTCTTATTGCATCTGATATACACGGTTCAGCGTATTGGACGAAACAGCTTGTGAACGCTGTAGAAATGCAAGCTCCCGATAAAATACTTTTGTTAGGCGATCTTTTGTACCACGGTCCGCGAAACGATTTGCCAAAAGAATACGACCCCAAGCAAGTAATTCCTATGCTTAATGATCTAGCGAAGACAGGCAAGGTTATTGC
>URMQ01000081.1 GCA_900548955.1 uncultured Eggerthella sp.
AGATTATGGCTGCTGCACTTGAAATGATGTATCCCCAAGGCGTTTCGTCGGAGTTGCTAAGTTATGAGGGACCGTTTGGAGTGGGGTATGCGGTAGCTGCTTTTGAAACTGCGATGCCTGAAGATTGCGATGTCACTGATTGCAATAGTAAGGTAGCGCACAATAATACAAATGAAACTTTAAGCCATGATGGCACTGCACGTGCTTCCGATGAAGTTTCAGATCCTTATGTGGCACTGGCGCGGGCAAGTGTGGAAACTTACATAAAAACTGGTAGAGCTCTTAAGTTATCCGATTATCAAAAACAAGTAGGGCGGTTATATGGCAAAGATGCAAACATGCTTCCTGAAGAAATGCTCTCACAACAAGCAGGCGTATTTGTGTCAATCCATGAATGGGGTGAACTTCGTGGGTGCATAGGAACAATAGCCCCTACCACGAACTGTATTGCTGAAGAGATTATTCAAAATGGTATTTCGGCTTCTACGCGCGATCCACGTTTTCCTGCTATCGAGGAATATGAGTTGGATCAGTTAGAAATTAGTGTTGATGTACTTTCAGAGGCTGAGCCTGTATCTTCACTTGAAGAACTGGATGTTAAACGCTACGGCGTAATAGTGACGAAAGGTTTCAGGCGAGGATTACTGCTTCCTAATTTGGAAGGGGTGGACTCTGTAGAAGATCAGGTTGCTATCGCGAAACAAAAAGCAGGAATTCGTGTTGATGATCGGGACGTTGAACTAGAGCGTTTTGAAGTGATTCGTCATGAATAGTCAAAGAGACAACCAAACAGAGCGGAGCGACTTCACCGCTGGAAATAGGTCTAGCTATAAAGCTCAGTGTCGAATTTGTCCTCATGCCTGCACCCTGAAAGAGGGGCAAATTGGTATTTGTCATGCTCGTCAAAATAAACAGGGAGCGGTGGTTTCTGATTCTTATGGCCGAATCACGAGTTTGGCCCTTGACCCTATAGAAAAGAAGCCCCTTGCTCGTTTTATGCCAGGAAGCATGATTTTGTCGCTAGGATCGTTTGGTTGTAATTTACGGTGTCCTTTTTGTCAGAACGCGTCTATTGCGCATGCGGGAATTGATGATGTTCCGTGGCAAGAAATTACACCTGAACAACTTGTTGAAAAGGCGATCCGTTTGAAAGTGCAAGGTAATGTTGGTATTGCTTATACCTACAACGAACCTTTGGTGAACTTCGAATTTGTTCGCGATTGCGCCAAGCTTGCCCAAGAGGTTGGTCTTGTGAACGTACTGGTAAGCAACGGAATGGCAAATGCGGAGATAATTACTGAACTTGCACCGCTGTTAGACGCGGTCAATATTGACCTTAAAGGGTTCACGCAAGATTTTTATGATTTTGTTGGTGGGTCACTTGATATGGTAAAGCAAACCATAAAACTTTTAGCGGCTTGTCCAACTTGCCACGTTGAAGCGACGACCCTTATTGTTCCTAGCAAAAATGACACCGATGAAGAAATTGATGCGCTTGCAGGGTGGTTGGCAGCGCTTAATCCTGAAATTCCGTATCATGTCAGCCGCTTTTTCCCATGCTACAAAATGCAGGGTATAAATCCAACTCCTGTTCGCACGGTGTATCACTTGGCTGAGGTGGCGCGCAAACACTTACGGTATGTGTATACGGGGAATTGCTAAATTGCATATACAGGGGATTTCTAAATTTGTAGAATTGCTAAATATAAAGAATTGCGAAATTTGGACACTTGTCAGGCGAAGTGTTAGTAAGTAGGGCTAGTTATTTAGCCCCATAATTCTTTAATCTTTTCTAAGAAAATTCCTGCAGCAGGAGAAAAACTTTGGTAGCGTTTCCATGCAATAAAGATGCTGGCCTCAAGTGGCGGTTCTAGTGGTCGGAACGTAAGATCAAGCATCTCGGATCGTTCTCCTCCTACGCTTGCAATGGAGGAATTGTTGTAGGTGCTAGCAGTTACCAAGCCATCAAGGCTAAGGGCATAGCCAATGCCTTTTGAAACAAGAATTGATGCATTGTAGAGCAGGTTATACGTTGCAACAACATTTAAGTGTTCAGTGTTTCGGCCAAGCCATGAAGACATATCTCCCAGTGCTTGCTGGGATAGGATTAGTGGCTGGTCATATAAATCTTTCGGCTTAATAGTTGTGTTTTGTGCCAAGGCGCTATCTTTCCGCATAATTACACCCCATGTATCCTTTGCGGGAAGGCGTAGGGTTTCGTATTTGTCATGATCGACGTTGCCTACAAATAAACCGAAATCTATGCGTCCCATATCAAGGCGCTCGCTTACGTCCAATCCATTTCCGCTATACAGATTGAAAGTTACAAGGGGATATTCGGATTGCACTTCTTCTATAGCATCAGCAATTAAGGCAACGGCTGGTGTTTCGCCGCCACCAATGCGAACTTCGCCTGTAATGGTATCGCCTGAAACAAGAAAGTCTGCTTCGGTTCGTTCCATTAGATCCACAATTTCTTCTGCACGTTTACGAAGGCGCATGCCAGCTTCTGTAAGTTCAATATGTCTACTTCCTCGATTGAAAAGGGTGCAACCAAGTTCGCGCTCAAGGTCTTTCATTTGGCGCGATAAGGCTGGCTGAGATACATGGAGTACCTTTGCAGCTCCTAATATAGTGCCTTCACGGGCGATCATCAGAAAATAGCGAAGCGAACGAAATTCCATGAGATGACCTTTCTTTAGTTCTGTTTTTGAAAGCGAGGCCTTGTTTGGTGTGACTATTGGTATAACAAACAGTGATACTTAGTAATTTACTATAAGTATTATACATATTCCTTGGTTCTTCATACACTTTATTCAGGTAAGAAGGTGATGATCTTGGGTATCGAAAGTGACGATTTGAAGCGCTGTTTATGTGATGCGCATTGCGATAAAGAAATTGTTAAGCGTGTGTGTTCTTGCTATTTAGAACAAAAAACAAGAGAAGTTAAACGCTTGTTATATCAGGAACGGAAGCAGATTCTAAGCGAGATTCACAACAGGCAACATGATTTAGACCATATAGATCATCTTATTTGGCAGCTTGACCATAAGGAATGAAACTCGTGAAAAAGATAAGCAATAAAATGCTCGTTTTAATTCTTACTATTGGTGTTTTCGGTATTCTTAATACCGAAATGGGAATTGTTGGTGTTATTCCGTATGCTTCAGAACAGTTCAATGTGTCAATTCCTGATGCGGGGCTGTTAGTAAGTGGATTTGCGCTTATTGTGGCTGTTGCAGGTCCTACTATGCCTCTCTTGTTTTCGCGTATAAATCGAAAAAAAGTGATGGTGGTTTCTCTTGGTATTTTTTCGATTTGCAACATTGTTGCTATTTTTGCACCAAGTTTCGAAGTTCTTTTAGCGGCTCGTGTAATTCCTGCGGCATTTCATCCACTGTATGTCTCGATGGCTATGGCAATTGCTCAGCATTCTGGAGATACTCCTGAAGAATGTGCTAAAGCATCGGCTCAGGTTTTCATTGGTGTTTCTGCAGGTATGGTTGTGGGTGCTCCAATTGCTGGTATGTTTGCGGACTCAATTGCTTTTTCGGTCGCAATGGCATTTTTTGCAGTAGTTACTATTGCAGCTCTTTTTCTTACGGTAGTTTGTATTCCGTCCATGCCTGTACAAAACCCGCTTTCCTACGGCAAGCAAATTGCAGTGCTTAAACGACCTGTAGTGTTGGTTTCGCTACTGGCGGCAGGAAGTATTAATGCGGCGATGTTTGGATTTTATAGCTTTTTGGCGGAATACTTAGGTTCTGCGGTGGGAATGGGAGCTGCGTTAGTAAGCGCAATGCTTCTACTTTATGGTTTGTCAAACGTTATTGGCAATGTGATTTCAGGTAGGACATTAGGGTCGGCCCCCTATATCACCATGATTGTGGGACCTATTGCCTTGGTGGTTTTATACAGTGCTTTATTTATTGCAGAAACGCAGGTTGTTCTTGTTATTTCTATTGTGATTATTCTTGGTGTTGTGGTGGGTATAGCGAATACGACAGATCAGTTTATGGTGTCCAGATCTGCTCCCGATGCTCCTGATTTTATTAATGGGCTCTTCTTGACTACGACCAATTTAGGAACCACTATCGGTACGAGTGTGTGTGGAATGTTTATCTCCGAAATGGGAATTTCGTTTTCGGTGTGGGGAACACTTCCTTGTTTGATTTTAGGTTTTGTTTTTGTTCTGCTTCGTATGAAGTGTGTGGATATAGGTAGATTAAAATGAGTTTTCTTTCATGATTATTAAATAAGCTCTTGAAGGGATAGAGACCATGGGATTGTTTTCTAAAGACGAAGAAGTATCAGCGTATGAAAGGGTTCGTCTAAATTTAGCAGAGAAAGACGGAAACACTCATGTGGTCATGATAAACACCTATCATACGTGGACTACAACTAAACTTCATTGCAACGAGGGCTATACCGCTGATATTGATAGTATTTTGCAAGGAATGCAATCGGATGGTTTTGAAATAATAAATGTCCAGCATGCTTCAATGTCGAATGGTGCTGGTTTAGGCGTTGTAACAATAACGAGCTTGATTACGTATAGATAATTTCTTGCATTAATCAGTAGCTTTCTATATGTGCAAAAAAAACGACGACTCATTTTGCGCTTGCTATTAAGTCGTCGTATAGGTGCCTATTTGGTTAGCAATCGTTACTTCTTTTTGATCAGGAAAGTGTTCTCTGTGTCAGACATAGGTTCTGCTGATTTAGATTTAGCTTTCGCTCCTGCTTCGGCTACTTTTGTTCCTGCTTGTTTAATTAGGCTTGCACCCAGAGAGATACCCTTCGTGAATCCCTTAGCTACGTTTTCGGCAACGGTAGGAGCATTAGCAATAACTTTTTCTGCAACTTCAGGCGCACCTTTTGCAACTTTTTCGACAACTTTTGGTGCAGATTTTGCCATTTTATCGGCAACGATAGGTGCTGTTTTTATAGCGGTGTTAGCAACAGAACTAACACCTTCAGCTACTTTGCTTGCAACTACGGGGGCATGTTCAGCAACTTTTTCTGCAAATACAGGTGCAGTATCAGCGACCTTCTTAGCTACAACAGGTGCCGTATCAGCGACTTTCTTTGCTACAGCAGGAGCTGCTTCCACAGCTTTCTTAGCAACAACAGGAACTTGCTGAGCTACATTTTTCGCAACACTTGGTGCTTCTTTTGCAGCTTTTTGAGCTGCTTGCTTTGCTTGATCTTTGGCAATTTCAGCCATTTTAGCTGCAGCAGAGTCCAGTTTGGATTCCAAAGGTGAAGCAACGCGTCCAGAGAAATTGCGCTGACCCTTGCTGGCAAGCGCGACGCCGCCTACGATAAATACCGCTCCGGGTCCTGGCAAAATAAGCAGAGGAACACCAGCGACGGTTAAAGCTCCACCTGCAATCATTTGAGCCACACCTTTGATTTTTTGTGATTGAGAAGCGGAAGAATGTTTTCCATCATGAGGCAGTACGTCGGGAATTACGTTTACTGGATCGTCGGTAGATTCTGCCGTGGCAGTTACTTTGTCAGCAAAAGAGGATGATCTTTCCGATTTTCCCGTAGCTTTAGCTGTGTCGTAATATGTTGCGGTTACCTTTTCGAAGATATCACCATCAACCGCGTTAGCTGTTCTAGCTTGCTCAGAGTTTTTATTCTCTTTTGATTCAATGGCTTCAATCTCAATTGCTTCGATTTCGATTACTTCAGGTTCGGTGATTTCGGACTTGGAGTTTTTCGTGGTCATGATAATCCCTCAAGAATGATCAGGCTGTTTCAAATAGCAGTTTAATTATATCGAAGGCATGAATAGCTATTATGCCGCATTGTGCAATCTGTTGGGTATTTGTTGATAGCGTTGTCGGCGGGTAGAATAGCCTGCATGAATAATGCTCCCTCGCAACATAACAACCCTTCTTCAGTGAATAAAAAGTTAGCAATTCTTGCCATCCCTACGTTTGGTCAGCTCATTGCTGAGCCTACCTTCGTTTTGATAGATACCGCAATCGTGGGGCATGTAAGTGATTTTGCCTTGGCGGGTCTTTCTCTTGGCTCTACGATAATTCTTACGGCAGTAGGGCTCTGTGTGTTTTTGGCATATTCCACTACTTCACAAGTTTCTCGTTTACTTGGTGCAAAAAGAACGCGCGAAGGATTGCAAGCAGGCATGAATGGTTTGTGGCTTTCGTTATGTATAGGAATTGTGTTAGCGACAGTACTTTTTCTTTTTGCAGAACCAATTTGTTACTTTTTAGGTGGTAGAGAAGAAACGCTAAATCAAGCAGTTATTTACACCCAACTGGTTGTTCTTGGCGTTCCAGGTATGCTTTTGGTGTATGCCGCAAATGGGATATTTCGAGGTTTGCAGAAAGTTTCTATTACTTTGGTAGTTGCGGTAAGTGGTGCCGCAATCAACGCTGTACTTGATGTTTTGTTTGTTATTGTTTGGGGTTGGGGCATAGCTGGATCTGGTATTGCAACGGCAATTGCGCAATGGACTATGGGATTGCTCTTGGTTGTGCCTGCTGTTCGTTGGGTTGTGCAAGGTGGAGCATCTGTTGTACCTCAAATTACGGGAATTATAGAAGCTGGTGGCGATGGTTTTCCGCTTTTTCTGCGTTCGGTTGCGCTTCGTGTTGCGTTGGTGGCAGGTGTTATGGCTGCAGTATCTATGGGTACTGAAGTACTTGCAGGATATCAGGTTGTAAATGCAGTCTGGAACTTCGCTGCAAACGCTCTAGATTCTGTTGCTATTGCGGGCCAAACACTCGTTGGTGCTGAATTGGGTGCTCGGGAATTTCAGCGTGCTAGAACATTAACTTCGCTTACTTCTCGTGCGGGTATTGTTGTTGGAATAGGTGTCGGAGCGGTTCTTGTATTTCTTGGTTTAGTGGCAGGGCATGCGGTATTTTTCCAGAATATCAAATTCTGTAAAACCCAAAGTAGGGTGAATTTC
>URMQ01000082.1 GCA_900548955.1 uncultured Eggerthella sp.
AGCTGGGCTGCATACCAGGCAGCACTTCAGAATCATGACTTATTCCATCCTATCACGCAAAGTGGCATCTATACGATAACGTTCCCAACCTCGCTGTCCAGGTGTAAAAAAAACTCCTCGTTCTAGACCATCAGGCAAATATTGTTGCGAAACATATCCAGCAGGATAGGCATGAGGATACAGGTAGTCGGGATATTCATCCGATCCCGGACGATGCCTATCACGAAGATGATCAGGTACTGGGCGAAGCGGCCCTTTTCTAACCTCTTCAAGGGCTTTTGCTAATCCTTCATATGAAGCATTAGATTTTGGTGCAAGCGCCATATATACCGCTGCTTGAGCAAGATTTAAGCGACATTCAGGATACCCAATAACCTCAGCAGCCCTGAAAGCAGCCTCGCCAATTAAAACTGCCTGAGGATCTGCGTTGCCAATATCTTCTGCGGCAAATATAAAGATACGTCGGGCAATAAATTTCGGATCTTCTCCGCCATCAATCATTCGAGCAAGCCAATATAGAGCTGCATCAGGATCCGAACCACGCATGGACTTAATGAAAGCAGAAATCACATCGTAGTGCATGTCCTGGTTTTTATCATAAGGAAGTGCACGTTGCGGAACAGCACTATGAACCATTTCATCAGTGATTATTGTTTCATGTTGAGCTTTTGCTAAATCAGCACTAAGCGATAGCGTATTAAGGGCACTACGCGCATCGCCTCCAGCAAGAATTAAAAGGGCTTCTCGCGCCTTATCATCAAGAGAAAATTCTCCTTTAAGTCCCTGTTCGCTACTTAGTGCATGATCCAATATTCGAGAAATTGCGTCATCGTTTAAACGATGAAGTTCAACAACACGAGAACGAGAAATTAAAGCTGAGTTAACTTCAAAAAAGGGATTTTCTGTTGTCGCTCCAATTAGCACCACAACACCATCTTCCACCGCATGAAGAAGCGCATCTTGTTGAGCTCTATTAAAACGGTGAATCTCATCAACGAACAAGATGGTTCGAATGCCAAGATTAATTAAACGACTATCAGCTTCTTTGATTTCGCGTCGTAAATCTGAAACCGTACCACCAATGGCAGACACTTCAACAAAATGAGCATGGGTACTTTCGGCAATAACGTGCGCAAGCGAAGTTTTGCCCGTACCAGCAGGACCATACAGAATAACTGAAGAAAGCGTGTCGTTTACAATAGCGCTGCGAAGCCACGTGCCCTCACCTACCGCATCTTCTTGACCTATAAGTTCATCTAAGACTTGAGGACGCATGCGAACCGCAAGAGGAGCATGAGCCTTGCGCGTTTGATTTTCTATGTCGCTAAATAAGGTTTCCATGGTTTTAGCGCTAACACGTCCCTCCTAATGCTTATAATCAACCCAACCCAAGCAAATGTAGCAACGCTTTTCTTGAATCCAGAAAGCAAACATTCTTGTATCCAGAAAGCCAACTTGCACAACATCAAGAATAACCACAAGCGTAATTTTACTTACTTTAAGCCAAGTACCTTTGATAAATCATTGATTCCAAATAAGAAAGTTGGCTTGATTCAAATTCGTATTCTTGGATTTGGGGCTGACAAGGATACATTGGATCTTCCTGCTCAACACGAACAAAACAAGCCTTAATGCTCGTAAAACCTTGCTTGAGTAATGCGAATGCATAACACTGAGCTTGAAGAAGATGCTTATGGTAAATTTCCTGGGGTAATTCTAAGGGAGAGCCACCTGTTTTGTAGTCAATCAGATAAGCTTTCCTTGTATCTTCTGGCTGATTTAATACCTCTTCATATGGGAAATCGCAAGCTAATCCATCAATTTCTCCTTCTAGGAACTGCACATTATCAACCCCAAACGAAACCATGAAAGGAACTTCAGCATAACGATAAGGATAAGAGGCAAACTTATGAGCACAGTCACTTGCAAACCACAAATCGAGTGCACAATGCAGCCGTGCTTGCTGCTGGGTCGATAAAGAATACGTAGAGCATTGCGATTGTACAACTATAGAACTTGGAACTTGAAGCTTTCCTTCCGTGGATTCATCGATAGCCCTTTGCGCCAACCTATGAAATGCACTGCCTAGAGCTGTAGCATCATCTTCCGTGGATAATGAAACACTAAATTGATTATCACCAGTATCAAAAGCAACGGGTTCACTGCTTTGAAGCAAAGGGTTGACTCCTTGATGGCACGGATCATTAGTTTCCGTGGTTTGTGCATGTTCGCTGCTACCAAGAGAAGAATACGAGCAAACTTCGGAATGACTCCATGAAACTGGCTCAGCAAAAAGAGCTGGTTGAGGAGGAAAACCAGGAATCAAGAAATCTTTTGGTGAACCAACAAATTCATCTGTAGTATTCGACTTTGAAAAGCGGCAATCATTCACATCAAAAGAAAAATAAGACTCAAGCGGATGATTATCTTCAAAAGCGTTATCAACCACGTTGAATTCCAAACACATCGGAGCTGATCCGCCGTAATCTATATATTGCCGAGGAGCCGAAGCACTTGCTTGCCAATGCAGCGCGGTATACAGATCTTCTAAGATGCCTTTATTCGTATAATCAGGTTCTTTTTTCCCGCGATAAGCAATGCCAACAAACAGAGATTTACTTGCTCGAGTAAGCGCAACATACAACAATCGACGTGCTTCAGACAGTTCTTGAGCAGCTATACAAGCTTCCAAAGCACGTGGTTGGAACTGAGAAGAAGCATTAAGAACTTCTTCGGCCGTACCTTCCATTGGCTCCAAATATTCTTTTAATGACTTAATTAATAGCCTAAACGATTCAAGTTCTTTCGGCTTAACATAACCAAACGTCTTACCAGATATATTTTCAACTAAAAACGATCCCGTCCATGAATCCAAACGAAGTTCCGCAACAGCAACGTGAGGAAATTCCAATCCCTTACTTGCGTGAATAGTCATTATCCTGATGAAATTACCTGATTCATTTGATAAAGAACCCGGAGCAATTTTTAACGTTTCACAATCATCAATGAACTGCTGGACACTTCGCTCAAGCCCTAAACCTAACTTTTCAATATCGTTTATCATGCGAAGTGCTTTATAAACATTGCCAACAATGGCTTGTGCCTCTGCATCACCTTGGCTATCTAAGCGAATAAACCAACCGCTTGCTCGGCAGGCTTCAAGAACGCCCGCAGCTAAACCTCCACGAGCCACCATCTCACGAGCCGCCTTTAGCGTACCATGAGCAAAATCAAGAGAATCCTTTTCACCGTCCGATAAGCAAGAAAGCCCGCGTTCACGTTCCCATGACACAAAACCAGCAGAAAGTGCTCTTCGATGAGGCTTTCCTTCCCTATCGAATTGAGTTGCCAAATACAGTAGCGAATCATCATCGATAGCAAATAACGGCGAGCTGAGCACCTGATACAAAGCAGCATCATTGAGAGGATTAGCAAAATAAGAAGTAAGCGACTTAATTAGGTCCACCTCATACGCAGCCGAAAACGTAGATCCACCCGAAACTAAACTTTGAAATCCAAAATCTCGTAATGCCTGCGCATATATGTCAACGTTACTCATGCTTCCAAGCAAAAGAGTCATATCTGAAGGAGAAACCCCCGCATCTTGCAATTCCGCAAAATGCTGAGCAATTCTTCGCGCACAAGCTACACGACCGCCTGATACGCCAGGGCCCTCTGTTGGACAATCATAAAGTGCTGCAGAAATTCGTGGTCTGTTTTCAAACGTCTCATCAAGCTGATCGTTCACCTTACCCTTCGGCTGCAGCGATAAGAATCTCTCTCCAAAGACGTGAGCCTGCGAGAAAATAGCATCGACAAACGACAAAACGTCTGCGTGGCTTCTAAAGTTATCAGGCAAGTTAACGAATACTGATTCATTGGAACTTGAAGCAAGCATGCTCTGATAGGAATAAAAAACACCAACATCTGCGCCACGAAAACGATAAATACTTTGCTGAGCATCACCAACAGTGCATACATTAGTAAACCCTGACTGAGCAATTTGAGAAAAAATAGCCACTTGAAGCTCATCAGTATCTTGGAATTCATCAATCATTATCAGACGAAATTGGTCTCTATAAGACGATGCAATATTGGGATGAGTCTTCAGTGCCTGATACGTTAATCGAAGAAGATCTGTGTTATCTAAATAGGCAGGTTTTTTCAACTCCTGAAAAACTTCGTATACCCGTTTTGCAATAGCAACAATGTTTCGTTGCTCTTTGGCGGCAAACGCTGCTTCAACTTTACAAGCTAATTCTGCGTAAGTTTGACGATACTGGGCAAAAAATGCAGGATCGCTTTCTTTTACACGATATTTTGGGCTTGTTTTAGGAAATGTAAAAAAAACTGAGGCAAAAGACGAGTTAAGCGATGGTTCATCAAACGAAGTAGCAACCCCATTTTCTAGATACGTTTGCGCACGATTAAGTGCAGATTCACAAGCTTCTAAGTGTTTTGCATCTGTTTTAGTAGGTTTTGAAAGAGTTGAAGAAACCTCAACGAACTGTTGTCCTAACTCAATCATCTGACGCAAAATTTCTGAAGGATTACCTTCAATAGGCGGAAGCTGCAAAGAATCGAACCCATTAGGAACCGCTAAAACCTTGTTGGTAAGCGTAGTAACATAATCTTGAATGCTTGACCCATTAGCGCCATACGAAACAATACCTACCGAATGAATATAGTCTTTTAAAGAGGTATTATTCGACTGGTTTATTTCAAAGATTACCTGGTCAAATGCTTGTTCTTTTAAACGATTAGCTTCGGTGTCCGATAGCACTTGGAAATTAGGATCAATACCCAACTCCAAAGAATGTTCGCGCAAAATACGAGAACACATACCATGAATAGTGGAAATCCAAGCATCATCAACTTTTAAAGCTTGCGAAGTTAATCCAAGCTCTAAAAGCTTCGATTTTATGCGCGATTTTAATTCAGCAGCTGCTTTTTTTGTAAAAGTAATAGCTAAAACTTCATCAATGTTCTGGGCAAACGGCGCACCCGAATGAGAGCTAGAAGGCTCTTCAACTGTATCCGCAGAACTTGTACGGTTCGATCTATCCAATACAGAACAAACGGGTTCGGTAAGCGCATAGGCAATGCGTTGAGTTAAGGTAAAAGTTTTTCCACTTCCAGCCCCTGCAGATACCATTAAAGGCTTATCAAGGGTGGTTATGATGCGACGCTGACCGGGCGTACACGTATCTAAATTCATGAAAGCCTCCTAGGACACGTCGCTACAGGACAATACTTACAAGAATCTTTCGTTAAAGGCTTCTGCTCAATATTTCCGGCTTTCATTTCATCCAAACGGCGAGCAACATAGCCCTCAACCAAAGAAAGATACGAAACGAAATTGATTTTCACCGCACTGGCTCGACGAGCAAATCCCGTAAGATCAAGAAATGAATCATCGTAAGAACCTGCAACCGAATTTCTATATTCCTGAGCACGATAGCTAAGATACAGCGCTCCAACAGGGCGTTCGGGCAAAAGAGTGCGAAGTGCCTGGGCGTATATAAGCGTCTGAATTTTATGAGGAACAGCTTCTTGAACTAATCCCTCAAATGAATTGCCCTCAACAGAATTGGACATCTCTTCGCTAGATTTATTCGGAACACCAGAACTTAAATTATCATTAGGAAAAGAATCAGGATCATAGCCTGCATCATGACCCGTAATACCGCCTTTATAATCAACAACAACATACTGACCAAGTGCAGCATTAACATCTATTCGGTCTATTCTGCCTCTAATGATAACTCCTGCATATTCGCAATTATCCTTAGGAGATATTACGTATTCAGAATGCGCAGGCGAAAATTCTGGCATCAATCTACTTTGAACAAGAAGATTCGTAAGCAGTGTTTGCTTAAGCTTTTCAGCTTCCGCTTTTTCCATGGGAGTTACTGGAACATAACGCGTTGATTGAGAATCTGGCTGGAGTGTCAACTGTTTATCGAACACATCGCATAAGTACGACTGTGCTTGTTTGAGATTATCTTCAGTAACACGCGCCTGACCGAGTACTGCAGGCAATGTTTTATAGAACTCATCAAACACGCTGTGAACAAACGTACCTTGTTCAAGTGGACCTAACTCTTCGTCTGGCGATTCAGGACGAAGTCTTTGCGAAACAAACCAACTATACGGACAGTTTACGTATTGCTCTATAGCAGAAGGAGACAAAACTAGCTTTTCGCGATCATACTGACCAATCCTTGATAAGAAGAGGTATTGATCCATTGAATCTGAGACACGACCACTAGATTGATGCTCGAGCTTAAGGGGTTCTTTGTGCGCAAAATAGCAATTAGCATTTTTGTCATACTGCAATTCACTTTGCCTCGTGGAATTGTTTTCCCAAAAGGCAGGAAGATCATCAATTTCTTCAAGCTCTTCATCGGAAACGCGATAACAAGCAACAAATTCATCCCATAAAAACGAAGGATAAATATCCTCATCCTCACCGGAGGTTAGCACACGTTGGCAAATGAACGATTTAGTGGCAAGTGCCTTCACCTGTTCAAACCATGCTCGCTTGATTTGCAGCTGAGAAGATACCTGAGTAATTCCAAGCTTCCCCTCAAGCGTAGAAAGAGCATCGTGTCGCTCGTCTGCTGAATAATAACGTGAATCTAAATCACACAAATAGACATAATCGAAGGACTGACCAAAATAGTCCTTAGCCTTATCAGGGCTTACCATCAAAATCGTAAAATTAACGTTTTTGTTGTTCTGACTCTCAGTATCAACTACACAAGAGCTATCTATCGATATCCCATCAAGAGCAAAATCAAATTCTCCGGGGCTTAAATGCCATACACGAGCCTGTTCATACACGCTACGAAGAGCAGAAATTGCACTACCCTGTTCATTTCTGTAGGCAGCGTCTTTTCCTGGAATTTCTGCTGCAACATCATAAAAATAATCCA
>URMQ01000083.1 GCA_900548955.1 uncultured Eggerthella sp.
TGTTCTGGAACACCTAATATTTGTGTTGGTGAATTACCCATCTTGTCCTCCTAACACTTAAAAGGATAGAGGGGGAAATTCACAAAAAAGAGAAGTTTTAGTCACATTTTGTGCATATTTTCGCACTATAAATTGCACAAAAAGTGCACGTCAGACTCACATTACGTGCATAGCTATATCACATAAAACACGAAACGGCTCAAAACAGCCACTAGAAAAGAGTTTCTTGCAAGAAATTCTGGCAAAAAGAAACACGATGAATAGGGGTTAATCCTTTTTCCTGAATTGCTTGACGGTGCCGTGCACTACCATATCCTTTCGAAGAGGCAAAATCATAGCCTGGATACACTTCGTCATAACCAATCATTAAAGTATCACGAGAAACCTTAGCGATAAGCGAAGCCGCAGCAATAGAAGCGCAGCGGGCATCTCCATGTACCACGTTGATTTCTCGCGGATCTATATGTAAGGGGTTCCCGTCAAGCAGTACCACTTCAGGATGAACTCCTTGATGCTCTATTTCAGCAATTGCCTGGGTAAAAGCACTACACAAACATGCCGTAATACCTTGTTCATCAATTTGTTCTGGCGGAATATTCACGATAGCCCAAGCAAAAGCATGCTCTTTTACTGCCTGAGCCAGTAAAGGGCGATGTGATTCAGCTACCTGCTTAGAATCGTTAAGTCCCCCAATACGAGGAGCATCCAACCGCAGAACTACCGCACCAACCGTCAAAGGTCCCGCAAGAGGCCCACGTCCTACTTCATCTAGCCCGACTACAAGCTTGCCCGCCGTCAATTCACGCTCAAAACTATACATCCCGTCCAGCCGTTGCTTTTCTGCTTCTTCAGCTTCTAATCTATGACGGGTTTGCTGCAGGGCAAGCTGTACCCCTTTTCGCGTATCAGCACAAAGTGAGCGTTCTAATACTGCAAACTCTTCAGCGGTTACTTTTGATAACCGCTCACGAATATCAGCTACCGTTTGAGACATAGCACTCACTCCTTTTAATTCCCTCAGAACGAAAAAAGGGCACGAATTGCTTCGTGCCCCCAAACAAGTTTCAAAATAAGACTTAGAATGCCTTTTCCTTGATTTTTGCAGCCTTGCCTACCTTGTCGCGGAGGTAGTAGAGCTTTGCGCGGCTTACATCGCCACGACGAACAACTTCAATCTTTTCAATCTTTGGAGAATGTACTGGGAACGTTCGCTCTACACCAACGGAAAAGCTAATCTTACGTACGGTGAAGGTTTCACGGTTGGAAGCACCGTGACGACGAATTACATCGCCCTGGAAGACCTGAATACGTTCGCGGTTGCCTTCCTTAATGCGATAGTGAACCTTAACATTGTCACCTACATTGAATTCTGCAACATCAGGGTTGATCTGCTGCTGTTCGATTGCGCGGATGATATCCATGGTTTTCCTTATCCTTCTATATAGTAAATACTTGTATGTACTTATGTGGTGTCTTTTGACACAGCAGAGAATTGTACTCTCAAATTAAGCGCTGCGCAAGAGGAAAAGTAAAATCAAGAGCAAAATACAAATGCGCGTCTACAAATAATACAAAAACGAATCAAGTTTTTCTTGTAACCCCTGTTCAAGCGTCCCATCAAAAGAAAGATGCAGAACAGGAGCCGCTACTTTTCTTTCCAATAAGCGCAACACCGTATCGGTATTTTCATACAGAGACGATACGGCAATAACACCTTTAGCACTAGCTGCCATACTTTCCATCTTTGCTGCACGATATCTTCCATTAGCTCCACGATATTCTCCCAGCAAAGAATCTGCCTTTACCTTAAGCGAATCAAGATCATCCTCGTAGGGGGATACTACCCCAAGAACATGGTGAACCTTACTAAGTTTGGATGCATATTCAGCAAGAATGGTGCGTTTTTCTTCAAAAGAAGGCTCTTCACTACTAGGAATAACAGATTTTGTCTGTTTCGCTGCGGAAAGTTTTACTTGTTCTTCAACTGCAAGATCAGCCTGTTCTTCAACTGCAAGATCAGCCTGCTCCGCCGCATTAGGCTTTGCCTGCCTCAACAAGCAAGAACTGCCCCCGCCTGTAGATACCTGATCTAAGAAAAACGGTGTGCGGGAGCGTTTAACCGCATCCTCTTTTGCTGCGTCATACCAACTAAATAACAAATATTCAGCTAAGGGCATGCGCCAAAGACGCCATTGCGCCTCTTCTAATTTCGCTCCTACCTTACCCATTAATTCATCATCGCAGACAAGCCACCATTCACCAACAACACCAAGTACCTTGTTGCCTAAGGCTGCTTCTTCAGATGATTCCTGGTCGAGCCATGATAGCTTCGCCCGTTTCGCGGCTTCAAGAACTCGTTCAAAGGTAAAAGGCCCTTTTAGCAACCATTCCATTAGTGTGCTGCGATAGGAATAGTGCGCCGCCCAATATAAATCTCCCGCAATAAGCATCAAAAAGAGCTGATCAGTATCGTGAACAAGCCACGGAAGCTTTTCTAAGCTAGGCGCAATTAAGCGAACATTGGTATAGCCTTTTGCATCCAGAATACTTCGCACAACTCGATCATATACCCCATCAGCTTCCGCACCTTCAGAGGAAGGCATCAAAATCTGCTGAACTGAACTTTGTTCGGAAAGTATGGAATTGGTATTGTCTGAAGCATTACCCTCTACTGCTTGCAACACTGCCCCAAGCGCTAACACAAACGAATAATATTCTTTCGATCTTACTTCCGCACGTCCAACACTCAAAGATTGTGAAGTGCCCATTTTAGCTAAGCTTACCTGCGCTCCTTGCCGCGCAAGCCACTCACCCACCAGTGGTCCATAGGGTCCTACCGACAAAAGGGCTGCCGATGCCTGCCTGTCAAGTTTGTCATGCCCACTTGTGATGGTTTTTGTTGCTTGGGGACGCGTAGATTCATCTTTTGTCTGATAGTTATCAAGAGCGTTTAAGAATGCTTCAATACGCGTAATAATACCTACTTGCGAAAAATGCTCATCCATTTCTATATGAAGATAAGGTTTATCTCCCATTTCTTCAGCAAACAAATGGCTCACCATAGTATCAGGACCGCAACCATGATTAGTTAAGTACACCGCAAATAAACGCGGGTCACGACGCACCAACTTCGCCCCTGACAGCAAATGCTGACCAAACGGCCAATACATATGCGGATAATCCTGCGATATATCTAGATCATGCGCATGAAGATGACTTACGGTAATTACCTTCTGCCCTCTATCAATAAGCGCATTAGCGATACCCATGTTAAGAGCCGGATCTGCAGTATTGTATTGCCTGGTAATAATTACCAAAACGCGCTCATTAGGATCAAGCGAATTCAGCAGTTCTTCCCCTAGCGCTTCTGTTTTGCGCGTAAATTCCTGTACCGCAAAACCACCCGCCATCATAGCGCGCGCACTTTCCTGAGGCGTATGACCTAGCTGCTTACCTACTCCTAACAACGCATTCGCAAGCGCCTGTTGACCAAAGTCCATATCCATTAAAGGACTAATAAGTTCAATGCCCCGATTTTCCAAACCAAGCACTCGTGCCACCATTAATGGCGCTGCCTGCATGTAGGGACAAGCATAATTATGATCAACCTTCGACATAACATGACGAATGGTATGCATATGAGGCATAAAAATATAGTCGACGTTTTTGCGAGCAAGCTGTTCCATATGCCCATACAGCAACTTAACTGGATAGCAAACCTCTCCTTGAGAAAGCTGCTGAGCAAGCGCAATGGTTTGTTCATGAGAAGCATCACTTAATTGCACGTTATAGCCAAGCGTTTTAAAGAAAGCATTTGCCAAAGGAAATAATTTATGAAGCATCAAACAACGAGGAATACCCACTGTTTTTTTGTCTGGATCAATCTGGGAGTCGTATCCCTCTAAATAGAATTCTTCAGTTTTTTGGAAAAACTTTCGATTAAGAGCAATCTGAGCTGGATCGAGTGATTTGTTTTGCACCGCTTTGCCAGAAAGATCAAATCCTCTAAAAGAGGTTTGGCTGTTTTTCCCACTACGTTGTTTTTTTTCGAAATCTTGTTCAGCTAACAGTGCGGCTCCTACTGCACCTGATACCGCAAACCACGGTGAAACGGTAAGCCTATCCCCTAAAAATTGACGAAATGCTGCCACAATTGCGGGGTTATAGGCAACACCACCTTGCAGAACCACGTGCGATCCTACAGGTTTAGAGCCTACAACTTTATGTAAATAATTACGCACAATAGAAAGCGCTAAGCCCGCTGCAATATCCTGCTTTTCAGCGCCTCTAGAAAGTGCCGCATTAATTGCAGTTTCCACAAATACGGTGCACCGTTCTCCTAGATCAACGGGCGCCTGAGAAGAAAAAGCGAGCGCGCCATATTCGTTAAGCGGAATAGCAAGCCGGAGCGCTTGTTCTTCGATAAACGAACCAGTACCCGCAGCACAGATTTTATTCATCTGGAAATCTGCTACCTGTCCGCTTTTAAGGGAAATATATTTAGAGTCTTGCCCGCCTATTTCAAAAACAGTATCTACTTCATTATTAGCTTCAGCTGCCGCTTGCGCCTGTGCGGTAATTTCATCACGAACGGTATCCGCGCCAATAAATTCACCCATACGAGTTCTACCCGAGCCAGTAACTCCTACCGCTAAGATACGAATTTTACCGTCTAAGCGTTCTTTAAGTGAAGTCAGCCCTTCGCGCACAGCAAGTTTAGCATCGCCCCGCGTACGCAAATACTGCGCATCAAGCAAGGAGTGGCTCTGGTCAAGCAAAACCAAATTGGTGCTGGTAGATCCCACATCCACCCCCAAAAAACAAGCAATAGGGTTATGAGAAGTCGCTTCCCAATCAACTTCACGAAGGGAGTAACCTACTCCTGGAAGATAGCCCTCATCCGCCAAAGGGTGTAAACGAGGAAGAGTCTGTTGTTTTACGGATCCAAGTAATGCCTGCTGCAGTGAATAAATAAGCTCAGGAGCACTTTTAACAGCACCATCACTGCCAGCATCATTACTGCTAGCACCATCACTGCCAGCACCATTACTGATAGCACCATTACTGCTAGCACATGCAGCTCCAGTCACATCTTTTCCCCTCATATGTGCTTGAGCAGCACTTGCAGCGCCGTAGGCCTGCAATAATGCCGTGTCTTCACTGGCGAACAGTTCGTCATCCGCCAGGTTAAACACATCTTTTATTGCCCGGATAACACCAGCATTATGTACGACTCCCCCCGCAAGCAACAATGGTTTTCGTTCAGGTAAACCTCGCACCACCATGGACTTATAGCTTCTTATTAAAGCGTAACTAAGCCCAAGCAAGATATCCTCAACTGCAACCCCTTCTTGCTGGCGATGGATAATGTCGGTTTTAGCAAACACTGCACATCTTCCTGAAAGGCGCGGAATGCTTTTAGCTTTTGCAACCACAGAAGAATAGTCTTCAATAGAAAGTCCCAAGCGCTGCATCTGATCTTCAAAAAATGAGCCAGTACCCGCCGCACAACTATCATTCATCTCAAAATCGGGCGCATTAACCAACCAACGTTGCGCAGGGTTTGCATTAAAGGGGTTTTCCTGTTCGTCAGGCAGAGTTGATATTGTGCTATCTTCTTTCGAATTATCTACGACGTTATCCGTCGCACAGTTCTTTTCTGCGCGAGATACGATATAGCACGCAGTTTGACCTCCAATTGCTGCTATTGATAATGCCCGAGGAGCAAGCAACGCTGCACCACGAGTAAGAGCAGGAACATCACCAATAACTGGGATCGTTATTCCATGTTCAGCAACGATATTTGCCGCACTGCCAGTCAAACATATCCCAATACAATCATCAAAGTTATACCCTTTCCCCAAAAGTACTCGCTGTAAAACTTCAAGTTGTTCATACAGGCACTGTGCCACATTGCCTTTATGTAGTTTATACAGCCGACACAACGTTCTTCGTTTCACATAACCAAAGCCCTGCGTCTCGGTCGATATCTCAAGGTCCTGCGCTTTACCCCTTGCTTCATCGCCGCCTAACAGCGCTACCAGCTTTACTGAACTTGCTCCTAAATCTATTCCTAAGGTGTAGTGCTTATTTTTGTCATACATAAAGACTCACTCCAACCTTAGTTTTATAGCGATTCTGCTTCAGCTGCTCTTTGCTTGTATTCTTCGAATTCAGACAAGAATGCTTCTTTATCAAGCTGGCGAACAACCACCACATCTTCAAAGGTAACTAAATCAACAATGGGATTTTCTAAAGAAAACGGAAAACCCTTTAGCACCAAAAAGCTTTCCAAAAGGGGTTCATCGGCACACAAGGCTCGCATAGTTTTTGTAGTATCCATTATCGGGCTCCTCCCAGGCACGTTTTACAATCGTTAGGAAATCCATTACACGTTGGTCGATCTTCAGTAAGAATGCGAATTCGTCTACCATCTACATCCAGTACCCCTTGGGTTTTCATGGTTCGCAATTCGCGAATAAGTGATTTATCGCTCACTCGTAAATAACTTGCCCATTCAATACGCGAAAGAGGGACCGTTGCATATCCATCAGCATCAGCAGGAAGGGCGCGAACATAGGCAAGAATCTTATCCGACAAGCGTGGTTCCCCTAGAATGCGTAAGTTTTCCGATAGACGCATTACTTTCTTTGACATCTCTTTGGCTAGGTTGTCCCTCATTTTTAACGCCCACAGTTCATTGCTTTGCGCAAGTGTTTCAGCGGGTATACACAAAATGGCTGCATCTTCTATCACCCAAATATCCACGGGACAATGTTTCAATGCTACTGGCACCGCTTCAGCAAACGAATCGCCTTTAGTAAATCGCGCTACTTCACGCGGTTCGCCCCCTTGCAAAAGCGTTGCCCGAATAGATCCCGAAAGAATAAAAGGGCGCGAAGCGTTTCGAACTACCGAACTGGGAGG
>URMQ01000084.1 GCA_900548955.1 uncultured Eggerthella sp.
ACGACGAGTGGAAAGAGGGTAATGCACGTGAAAATCAGGCGCTATTTGATTGCCAGGGAAAAGTATTGCCGTCGGTAAAAGTTTTTAATTAATTTTTTTGTAGAATTATTAGATATCTTTCATTCAAAGTTTCATTTCATATTGTGATTAATACCTCTTATTTGAAATGATTCCCTTATCTTTTTGTGATCTACCGTATAGATATTCATATCGAAATTTCATTACATTCGAAATGAGGGGATTTGATTGGACCACAAAGAAGCTAGTGTCGGAGACGATGGTCTCTATATGACGAAAAAACGAATTATGATGCACCACATCCTTAACTTTGCACTGGTTTGGGGAATAGTTTCATTTTTACTAACGCTTCTATTTGCCGCCCTCGCTTACTTCCAAGGGCAAACTTTTATTGGATGGGAGCTTAAAGCGTATGGCGGTAATACCTTCAACGGATATTACACCGCAGATCTTCTAAGAATTGAAGCTGCTCTTTGTTTTGTACTTGGGATTCTTTTTGTAGTTATTTACCAAGCGGGCTTCATGTGGCTCTATGAGAGAAGAAGCCAAAAAGTATTCTTAATCGCACTCTTTGCTGCCATAATTGCTTGTGTGGTTTGGGAAATATTTTTGCTTACAATTAGCGCTTTTGATCCCATTGCACTTCTTGGCATTCTTTTTTCTTCTTGTATTATCCTATGCAATAAACGCGTTGAAAAAGAGAGAAAAGAAATCGACCTTACCGTTTAAAGTAAGGTCGATTTCTTCAATATAACGAACATTCAACTACGCAAATTTGAGATCTACTAGAATCTGATTACCCTGGCGATATAACTTAGATATCTTCTTTCGATTAGCTCTGTCAATATCTTCTAGCGCTTCTTTAGGAGGAAACGCCGTATCAAATACTTGAACAGATGGATCATTCTTAAACCAAGAATGAAATACGCTTTTCGCATTAAGGTCAAACAGGTGGAATCCGATTTCACTATTTCCAGCTTTTCCTCCGCAGCACTTCAACATCACCAAAGCATTTGCAAAAGTGGCTCTTATCAAACAAACCAATTCTTTTACTTTTTTTGCTGGCCAGTTTTCACCAATAGCGGCAATAAAAACGAAACCGTTCTTTGCTTTACACAATTCCAAGACTCGCTTTATCCATTCCGTATTGTCTGAATCCCAAACAACTTGGTTGATTCGGGAATCTTGGTCAAAACCTAAATCTTTTCGCAATTTAAGAACTTCTGGGCTGTCTAGCTCTATCCAACGCGCCCTTTTATTATCTAATTGATAATACAATGTGCTTAGTCCGCAATTGATTTCTACTATGTTCGCTTTTGGATTCCGCTTCAAGAAGTTTCTTGCCACGGCAATGTAATGGCTTTGTTCATATGCATGAAGGTACGACAGGGGATAAAAGCTTTTAACCTGCTCAGACGTGCAGCATGTTTCAGCAACTTGAACCGCAGCCTTGTCTTCAAAAAGAGAGGGATAATTTGAAGTACAGCGGGCTCTTTCTAAAAGCGGCTCTAAAAACATTTGATCAGAGGAGGTAAAAACGCGAGAGCTAAGAGTTTTTGGCAAAGAAAACGCACAGCCCCAAGCAGATCTCTCTGCTGCTTTTGATGCTATCTCTCTTTGCTGAGCTTGTTGGATAATGTCATCATATTCTTTCTGTTCTTTTTCTCGGCGTTGACGAAACTTACTGAACAGCATCTCAAACCCCTCCTCTGCCATACCTTACATAACCTGAAGCTTACTTACTTAGAATACTTTTCAGCATCTTCAAGAACATCCGCATTAATTTCCTCTAATGAGCGACCTGTTGTCTCAACAGCAAGGAACGCAACAATTAAGGCTCCGGCAACGCAGATTAAACCATTTACTAAATAAACACCGGTTGCACCGAGACTTGTCTGTAGTAGCGCAGCAATCCAAAATGGGCTCAATACCGCACCTACGCGTCCAATGGCGTTACCCATGCCAGCACCACGAACACGAATTTGTGTTGGGAATGGTTCTGGAAGATAAACCGATGAAGCAATGAGGCCCCAATAATTTGTCCAGGCTGCCAAGAAGAATCCAACAGCAACGATAGCGATAAAGTTATCAACTGGGATAAGCGTCCAAAGATAACCGATAATGCCTGATCCCAAAATACCAATAATGAGCTGAGGCTTTCTTCCCCATTTATCAACTAGCAAACTCAGAATTGCAATACCAACCGGGATACCGATAAGAATCATTGTAGTGAGCGCTGTTGAGAACTGAACATCCAAACCTCTCTGAACAAAGATAGTCGGTGTCCACGTAATAATCGTATAGCTAACTACAAAATTACAGAACTGGATTGTACCCGCAACGATAGTACGGGGAAGCATACGCTTTGAGAACAAGAATCGATATGGAAGTTCTTTGGGCTGATTTTTTGCCTCTTCAACCATTTTCGCGATTTCTTCATCAGGAATAGGATCGACCGTGTGGCCCAGTTCTCGCATCTGATTTTCCATTTGAGTAACACGTGCATCAGCTTCATCGTTACGGCCGTGCTGAGCAAGCCAACGAGGAGATTCAGGGAACCACTTAACAATGCACAAAATAACAGCAAGTCCCATACACGCTGCGATAATAAACATAGCACGCCAACCGACCACTGGGAGAAGGAACGTGCAAAGCAAAGTTGCCGTTGGCGTACCAGCATTTGCAATAAGGCCTACCCAAGCCTGATAGCGACCTCGATGTTCAATAGGACTAAATTCACTCATAGCACCATAGCCACATGGATATGTTGCTCCCAAGCCAAGTCCCATGAAGAATCGAGTTACGGTAAGAAATACCATGTTCGGCGCCATAGAGGCAACAACTGCCGAAATGGTAAAGATAGCTGGGAAGATAAGTAATGCTTTCTTTCGTCCGATACCATCAGAAACAACACCCGAAATCAAGCCACCGAATAAGTAACCTAGCGCAGTGATAGAAACAAATATTGCATTAGCATCTACGTTAGACCACCCCGTGGTTAAAAATTGAGCAATAATTGGACCCGCGATGTTCATATCAATCGAGTCACAGAAGCAGATACCACCTGCTAGCCAAAGGACAATACGTACTGCTTTGCCAGCAGGAATTCTGTCTAGTCGTGCCGCAATACCATAGTACGACTTTTGCAAAGACCCCTTAGCTGATTCCTCTACAGCATCAAGCCTTGCATTAATTTCAGCGGATGAACTCATTTTTTCCCTCCTTCTATTCATCTGAAACTATGAGATCCCCATCGAATTAAAACCTCCATTCCCTTCGCTTTTGGCTTCCAATTCTTGAAAGTTCGTCCAACACCCCTCTGAACGAAACTTTCTAATTTGAGATTACGTCCCTTAACGCCCGAGTTCTAATTTCAAAAAGACTACTTAGATTACAAAAAGAAACATTTTCGTTACCGCTGATGAAATATCGTTATGAAAGGGTGCCCGCTAATGTCGGACACCCTTTAAACATACTCTTATTTGAAAGCGACAATTACAGATCAACAGGTAATTTCGAATCTATCGAATCAAAGATCGCGTTAATTACTTTCAAAGTATCTAATGCGTCTTTCCCGCTACAACGCGGTTGAGTTTCTTTCCCGAGACATAGATCAATAAAATGATCCAACTCAGCACGCATAGGATCATTTTTTTCAACATCATAGTGCTCATGAATCAATGGACTCGTCCAACCAAAAGCGCCATCGTCGTAGTAATAGAAATCCATATTCGGGAAGCCGAATGACCCCTTCGTTCCATAAACTCTTAAACTATTCTCTCCTGGACACATGTTCCAAAAAACATTTTCTTCCGCTGCAAGATCGTAATTCCAAGGTCCTGGCGTCCCGTCACTAATAAAGTAACTCGCAGTAACGCCCCCTTCGTATTCAACAATTGCAGTTACAGAATCCTCAACCTCATTGCCTCGAATAGTATTCCTAGCTGCCGCATACACTCTTTGAGGTTTCATTCCTGCAACAAAGTTCAAGTCGTCAAAATCGTGAATAGCGTTAATTAAAAGTGGTCCACCTCCTTTTTTAACGCGCCACTCAACGTCAAAATAGTCACGATCATTTGCAATTGCGAAACTGCTCTGAATACCAACTATGTCTCCAAGTTTTCCAGATTCAATAAACTTGCGAAGAAATTGATAACGACTTGAAGATCTGCGATGGTGGCCAACTAAGAGTGTTACCCCTGCTTTTTCGCATATATCAATAATGTGCTCAGCCTCTGGAACCGTATTAGCTATTGGTTTTTCCAGCAAAATATACTTAATTCCAGCCTCGATAGACTTTTCAACCGCTGGAACATGCAAGCCATTAGGAAGAGCAATTGCAACTGCATCGAGTTCCACTTGCTTTAAAAGAAGTCCATAGTCTTCGAACCTCATAACTTGCAACTCATTAGCAATTTCTACTGCCTGATCTCCAAATCCTGCCACAGCAACTAAATCGACATTTTCATTTTTCACCGCATCATGAGCAATTTTTGAGCCCTGATTCAAACCAAGTACGGCAAGTTTTACTTTTGACATTTTTCCTCCCCACAAGAATTGTTGTATCGTTTCAGTGTTTGATCCCCTAAACACGTATTATTAGAAGAAATTTTTTTCGATATAGGCAACAGGCATATCAGTGCCAAACCATATCTTTTCAGCTAAAGCCGCCTGTTGCAGAAGCATTCCTACGCCTCCGGCAGTAACCAGGCCATAGTCCTTTGCCATCTTAATCAGCTTTGTTTCCGAGGGTTTGTACACGGTATCTGCTACGACAAGACCTTCATGAAGCATTTCTTCATCAACCGATGATTGTCCTTCAAGCTCCCCAGAGCCAACTTTGGTCGCATTAACCAACAAGTCAGACACAAAAATACTTTCTTTAAGCTCATCTCGATTGTTTAGATCATGCAAGGTAACTTTTACGCCAGTACGTTCAATAAGCTGACTTAGGCGTTTTTCCGTCGAATCCCAAAAGCTATCCTTAATGTTGTAAACATATATTTCTTCAGCTTGTTCAAGCGCTAACTGCGTGAAAACCGCAGATCCTGCGCCACCTGCACCAATGACTGTTGCAATTTTTCCTTTTGGATCAAAGCCAACGTTCTTAAGATTCTCAACAAATCCCGCACCGTCAGTATTGTGTCCAATGCATTTACCATCACGTATTTCAACCGTATTTACAGCACCCATCAATTCCGCTGCTGGAGATAGCTCATCCATATATTCGCCAATATATGTTTTAAAAGGCATAGTGACGTTATATCCAACTGCAATATCTTTAAGACCAGCAACGACTTCTTTTAACTGATCCGTCTCAATCGGAAGACTTAAATACACCGCATTGACTCCGACTTCCTTAAAAGATGCAGTATGCATCATCGGCGAAAAAGACTGAGTAATTGTATCTCCGCCAATAAGGCCAGCCAATTTGGTTTCTCCATTTATCGTCAATTCCATAATCATTCCCTCCTAAATAGGCAATTCTTTATCCTTTGAAAAATAGACAGCAATTTGCTCAAATTCACGCATATCTTTAGCGCAATGAATGGATTCCATAACTTGGTTCAAGTACTGCATCGGGCACCGGTTTTCCGTCATACACAAGCACAGCACCTTCAGAAACCATTCGCTCAACATCTTGAGCACTATATCCATATTCAAGAGCAACTTCTTTTGTGTCATAACCAATAGGCTTTGAGCGCCGCAGCACTGGATCCCCAATACTCTTTAAACGATATGGTGTCGTAGTAATGGTGTAGCTGCTATCCTCCCCATAACCTTGACCATCATCATATTTAACGCGACGAAGCTGATCATTAGCGAATGCTTCTTCATCGTGCAGAACATCTTTAACTGATTGAATCTTTTCAAACGGAATATCATTTTCGCGGAAACGCTTTTCCAGCTCCGCATAGGGCCATTTCATGCATGCTTTATGTATAGCTGCAGTTACTTCAACATAATTTCCGTTCTGGGCAAGAGTTTCGAGGCTGTTATACTCTGGATCCGACCAATACTTTGAATCCATTTCCAAAGTTTCAAATACCAACTTGCAGTAACGATTGTAATGCCCGAAACACATTAAGAACCAAATACCATCTGCTGATACATATGAATTGTTCGTCGGGCACTTTGCCATCATCCTATCCTTTGGATAATCACATCCTTGTTGCTGCGCAACCAAAGCAGCAGTCATGCCCCAAGTTCCCACGTGATACAAACTTGTAGTAACCTTGTCGCCTTCTCCAGTCTTTAGGGCATTTGCGTAAGCTGCAAGTACCCCTACAGCCAAAGCATTGGATGCATTCCAATCACCAAAAGCGATAGGAGAATTTCCGGGTTCAAAATGTTCGTTTGCCTGTGGAATTGCATGCACGAAACCAGATCGCGCAGCGAAACTCGTTGCGTCAAACCCCTTTGCATCTTTCATAGGGCCATACTCCCCATAGCCCCTCATTTGACCAAAAACTAACCGAGGGAATTTCTCATGAAGAGTCTCATAATCAAGTCCAAGATGCTCAAGTGCTTTATCTCGATAAGACGTTAGCAAAATGTCTGCCTTTTCCAACATCTTCATCATAAAAGCGTGGCCATCTTCCGTTTTAAGGTTTATTGATACCCAACGTTTATTAAATGAAGTGCAGTCCATAGCTACGTCGTCAAACTCAGTACGGAATTTCATTCCCCAAGCCATTCCCTGAGTTCGCATTTCGTCACCGCCGAACGGCTCAACCTTTATAACCTCTGCACCTAAATCACCCATTATGCGAGCGCATGCTGGTCCTGCAACATATGCAGTAAGGTCGATTACGGTCGTTTTTTGCAAACCTCCCATTTTGATCCCCTTTCTTTTAATTACTCC
>URMQ01000085.1 GCA_900548955.1 uncultured Eggerthella sp.
CCATCTTCTCAATCTTGACATCGTCCCCGGAAATCGTGACCTTGTGTCGGATCGGATGCTTTAACACGGAGTGCTTGATATCGTAAAGTTTCCGATTCTTATACTCCTGTATCTTACCCTCGTTCCAGTTCTGGACCGGACGATAGTAGCCGGTAATCCTGGAATAGACCTCAGCCTTTTCTCCACAGTAAGGACAGGTAAAGTGCTCGCCGGTCAGATAACCGTGATTCTTGCAGATAGAGTAAGTCGGTGACAGTGTATAGTAAGGAAGCTTGTAATTCTCCGCGATCGTACGCACCAGCTCCGCCGCCGACTTCCAATCCTGCAGTTTCTCCCCCAGGAACGCATGGAAAACGGTCCCCGACGTATACAGGGTTTGCAGCTCGTCCTGGATATCCAGCGCATCGAAAATATCCTCTGTATAGCCTACAGGAAGGTGAGAGCTGTTGGTATAATAGGGCGTTTCCCCTTCCTTTCCCGCGGTGATAATATCGGGATAGCGCTGCTTGTCGTGCTTGGCCAGGCGGTAGGTCGTGGACTCCGCCGGGGTAGCCTCCAGATTGTAAAGGTCGCCATACTGCTCCTGATAGTCGGAGAGACGCTCTCTCATGTGGTTGAGCACCTCAATGGTGAACTTCTGCGTCTTTTCACTGGACATATCGGCTCTCAGCCAGTTGGCGTTCAGTCCCACCTCGTTCATGCCGATCAGACCAATGGTAGAAAAATGATTTCCGAATCCGCCAAGATACCGCTTCGTGTACGGGTAAAGTCCCTCGTCCAGAAGCTTGGAGATCACCTGTCTCTTAATGTGAAGGGATCTGGCTGCAATATCCATCATATGTGCCAGTCTCTTAAAGAAGTCCTCCTCATCCTTTGCGAGGTATGCCATCCGGGGCAGGTTGATCGTAACCACACCGATAGAACCTGTACTTTCGCCGCTTCCGAAGAAGCCGCCCGCTTTCTTTCTAAGCTCCCGCAGATCAAGTCTTAGACGGCAGCACATACTGCGGACGTCGCTTGGCTCCATATCGCTGTTGATATAGTTAGAAAAATACGGCGTCCCGTATTTGGATGTCATTTCAAAAAGCAAGCGGTTATTTTCCGTATCGGACCAGTCAAAGTCTTTGGTGATGGAATAAGTCGGAATCGGGTACTGAAATCCTCTGCCCTGTGCATCGCCTTCAATCATCACTTCAATGAACGCCTTGTTTACCATGTCCATTTCTTCTTCGCAGTCACCGTAGGTAAAGTTCATCTCCCTGCCGCCTACAATGGCCGGTTTCTTCTTCAGATCATCCGGAACCGTCCAGTCCAAAGTAATATTCGTAAATGGAGCCTGAGTACCCCACCGGGACGGTGTATTGACACCGTACACAAAAGATTCAATACACTTCTTTACCTCGGTATAGCTTAAATGGTCCGTCCGCACAAACGGAGCAAGATATGTATCAAAGGATGAGAACGCCTGGGCCCCCGCCCATTCATTCTGCATGATACCGAGAAAATTCACCATCTGGTTGCAAAGACTAGAAAGATGGCTTGCAGGCTTTGAGGTTACTTTGCCGGGAATGCCACCTAAGCCTTCTTGAATAAGCTGCTTTAAAGACCAACCGGCGCAATAACCAGTGAGCATAGACAGGTCATGGATATGCATTTCGGCATTGCGGTGCGCATCTGCAATTTCGCGATCATATACTTCGGAGAGCCAGTAGTTTGCCGTAATAGCACCAGAATTAGAAAGAATAAGTCCACCAACAGAATAGGTGACGGTGGAATTTTCCTTTACACGCCAGTCTTCTACCTTTAGGTAGCTATCAACAAGCGCTTTGTAGTCCAAAAGCGTTGCCTTAGCATTACGCACATTTTCACGCTGCTTACGATAAAGAATATAGGCCTTGGCAACATCAGCATAACCAGCATTAGAAAGTACTTCTTCAACACTGTCCTGAATATCCTCAACCGAAACGATGCCGTCTTTAACTTTTGGCTCAAAATGAGCGGTTACGTTAAGGCCAAGCAAATCGATCGTTGAAGGATGGTACTGCTTTTCAAGAGCGTCAAACGCCTTTGAAATAGCAGCAGTGATTTTCGTAACGTCAAAATCTGCGATTTTGCCGTCGCGCTTTTGAACCTGATACATACTGCTCTCCTAAACTGGGTTTTGCTAGAACTGCTTTGCTAACGAAAACAAACCAAATAAACGCTAAGCGAGTGGTTTTATAGCGGCACCTTCATTAATCGAAAGACTTCAAAAAGGTCCCACTCCCCTTGCGTGCTATTCACCTTACCCGTATAACGTTAGGCCTTCAATACACAAATTGGAATATATAGGTATTTGGTAAAAGTTGAACCACTATATATTGTGTATACCGTGTTGATAAGATGTTAACAAGTATTTAAAATCACTGACCACCGAAAGATAGACTAACTTCACCCAGATATGACGAGAATCGCACCTGTTATGTGCTAGTATCCGCGCCATGAAGATCGCTGGCTTACAAAAACTTACCCTTCTGGATTACCCTGGCAAAACAGCTGCCACCGTTTTTACGCTTGGATGTAATTTCCGCTGCCCGTTTTGCCATAATGCGGATTTGGTAACACCTGCGAGCGATAAACCTTCTCCAATGCTTCTGCCAGAAGAAGAATTCTTTACATTCTTAAAGAAGCGCCAAGGTCTTCTTGACGGCATTTGTATCACGGGAGGCGAGCCCACTCTTCAACATGACCTAGCAGATTTTTGCAAGCGCATTAAAGATCTTGGATTCCTTGTTAAGCTGGACACTAACGGGTCGCACCCTGCCATTTTGCAGTATTTACTAGAAAATGCTCTCATTGATTATGTTGCAATGGATGTAAAGAACTCCCCCGTCCACTACGCAGAGACGGTCGGGCTTAGCGCGACCAATAATGCTTCGTCTAAATGCAACTTTGAAATTCAGCCAATAGAAGAAAGCATGTCTTTGTTGTTGCAGTGCACAATTCCTTTTGAATTTCGCACCACTGTTCTAAACGAACTCCATACGAAAGACTTCCTTCTTGAAGCCGCACATTGGATTGCTGGCCTTGCAAACAAGAATGCATATCCCCTAAGCAATGTCGCTTGGTTTATTCAGCAATTCGTTGATTCTGAAACGGTTTTTGCAGGAGAAGGGGTTTTTACGCCATGGAATGAAGATGAATTACGATCACTACTGCCTACCCTACAGGCAGCCCTTCCAAAAACCGCTTTACGCGGTGTGTAATCCGCACTACATTGTAGTAATCACTTTACATAATCACATGCTTACACGTTTTAAGCGATAGGCTCACAAACTACAACAAAGTTCTAGCTAGCATAAAACGGAACTGCTACCTCATCCGTAATCTTATCCAAACATACTGCAGTATTTTGTAGATCTTCATACCTTTGAAAATAGTAAGTCTTCGTTTTGCTAGAGTAGCAGCTAGAATAAAGCGTCTTTTCAAAAGAGGGCGCTTCGGGTCGGTCGTTCGAACAACCGTCTTCAACTCGAACGCAACCTTTCGGTACCGCAACCGACCCTAAAGTGCGAAACATTCGCACTACATTATTATTCTCATTTTGTTGTATTGGATAATGATTGGCTACAAAAGAAGCTTTTACGAAACGAGCAGGGGAAGAATAATCACCTGGAATTCCTTGCATTCCCCCACCAGATCCAAAAGGAATAAGGTTAGCATCTGCCCAATTTTTTGATGAGGGATCGTTTATGTTGAGTGATATATAATTTCGTAAATTTTGACGATGCCATCCAAATTCGGGCTCATTAGTTAAGACTTGTATATCGTTTTCCCAAATTTTTAAGCCATCTTCCAAGCATTCAACAACAATACATTCCTTAGCGTCGGAAATAATCCAGTGAAGCTTGGCTACAGGCAACTGTTCATTGAGCGGTTTTCCCACAATAACCACTCGATTAAGTACTTCTTTGAGTGTTTTTACCGATGCAAAGTTTCGTGCCACCCAAAACGGGAATTCATATGCCGCGACATAATAAGACTCAGCTTTTGACGCTTCTGCTTCTTTAACATCCATATACGCCGTACTTTGTGAAAAATTCAATCCTGCAACAGCAAGGCCCATCTCGTTAGCGCAATCAAAGTACAAGGGTATTTTTTCTTGAATAATGCCGACACCTATTACCGTATAACTAGGATGATCTAGAATCTCAGAATAATTAGTCGAAGTTGAACAGATTTCCACCGTCGAATGCTTATCTGGTGCCGAATAACTCTTAAAACTCGAAGAGTCATAAAAGATCGGAGGGTTCTCAAAAGCGCTAACAACACTTGCTTCAGCGGGTGTTACCACAATCCGCTCTCCATAATCAGAGGTCCAATCTAAATTTCTACCAAAATATAAATTACCTTTAGTATCTACAAACCGAACTGCCGTACACATGCTTTCCCCTGACCATGTTCTTTTATTTAAACAACTATAGATTAGCTAGCTCCCTAAGAAGACACTCCCTAAATCGGACACTGAAAGACAATCGTCACCTTATCCTCTTGAATGCAAATTTTAAATATGGCTCGTTGTCGCAATTCGATTCTTTTAGACAACTAGCTAACCAACAGTGGCAGCACTTCACCAAAAGGGCTAGACTGATCAACTAATCCCCTCAGCAAAAAAGGATGCGATTTTACTATGACCGAATGGCTAATCAGACATTTTGTTAAAGGATACGAATACCAAGACGACCCTAAGGTTCGCACTGCTTATGGGCAGTTCGCTGGTATTGTTGGCATTATTTGCAATATTATGCTGTGCGCTGCTAAGGGTTTTATTGGATTTTTGGCAGGTTCGGTATCCATAATTGCTGATGCATTGAACAACTTATCCGATGCTGCAAGTAATGTGATTAGCTTGCTCGGATTCAAGTTGGCAAGCAAGCCTGCTGATCCTGAACACCCCTACGGACACGGCCGCTACGAATATCTTTCTGGCCTAGCAGTAGCAGTAATAATTGTCGTAATTGGTGTTGAACTTATTCAATCCTCTGTTGATAAGGTGCTTAATCCTACTCCAACTGAATTCAATTTGGTTGTAGCTATTATCTTGATTCTGTCCATCTTAGTGAAACTTTGGATGGCAGTGTTTAACCGCACCGTAGGTAAGCGCATTTCTTCCACCACTCTTGAAGCTACCGCAGTTGATTCACGCAACGACGTAATAGCTACGGGCGTTGTTCTGATTTGCGCCATTATCTCTAGCCAAACAGGAATCGATCTTGACGGTTGGGTTGGTATTGCTGTTGGCGTATTCATTGTTTATAGCGGTATTCAGCTTATGCGAGAAACCATAAGCCCTCTGCTTGGCAAAGCGGCAGAACCTGAAGTAGTAGCCCATATCCAAAAGAAAATAATGAGCTACCCTGGCGTTTTAGGGACACATGATTTAATGGTGCACGATTATGGTCCCGGTCGTCAGTTTGCCAGCGCTCATGTAGAAATGGCTGCTGAAGCAGATCCAATGGAGAGCCATGATCTTATTGACAACATTGAGCAGGATTTTAAAAACGACGAAGGCTTAATTGTTACCCTGCATTATGATCCCATTGTTACCGATGACCCCGAAGTAAAGAATCTGCGTAACCAGATTAACGAGCTGGTTAAGTCAATTGATCCGCAGCTATCTATTCATGACTTACGTACCGTGCCAGGCCCCACGCATGCCAATGTTATTTTTGATTGCGTGAAGCCTGCTGATTTTGCTCTATCGGACGATGAACTAAAAGAACGTATTTCAGAATTGGTCGTTAAAAAACATCCCAAAGCTATTTGCAAGATAACTATCGACCAAAGCTATATCAGTGCGCACCAGTAACGAAAGCGCACATTAGCAAGCAAAGTGCACCAATAACGAAAGCGCACGTCCGTAGCTAAACGAGCCAATAGCTATAGTGCGCACCACTAACTAAGAAAGAAATTCCTTTAGCGATGAATGCAGAATATAGTCGGACTCTGCCTTCCAATCCTCATCACTAGCTTCAGTGAACAACACACCAAACGTGTTGTATTGCTTTGCGTTGAGCTTACGGCAAGCTAAAACCTTGGAAAACTTTCGCTGAACTGCTTCGTAATCAAATGAATACGTATCGGGAAGCGCCGTACCATCAGTGGAAAGCATAACCATGCTATAACGCTTGCCTGTCTTATCCGCTAAAACATCATCCCAATTTGGCTGTTCGTTTCGTAAATACATTTCATAGGTTTTGAAGCCATATGCAAAGTAAGACAGATCTGTGGTACACAATCCCGCAAAACGCATGGGGTTAAATTCGATGGGGGTTACTACCCCAGCTTCATCTACACGAACCTCTACGTGCACAGGAAAATTCTTAAAGCCCAGCAATTCGTTGCTTTTAATCAAAAAGTCCTTCATTGCCTGCATAGTATCTTCGACTACCACCTTAGAGGTGTAATACAGACGATCAGATACATCCTCCGTACCAGCAAAATCATGTTTCAGAATATCAAGAATTATCGTTTCGCCCTGCTCATTAAAATACGCATCAATAGCGTATTCTTCACCATCCAGGTAGCTCTCTACCAAAAAGTTCGTATTGTTTACCACGGTAGCGCCATACTGTTCACTCCACGTATTGGAGTGCTCACGAATGTCATCGCAAGCTGCCTGCCAATCTTCTACGGAAAAAATAGGGTAAATTCCCAAGCTGAAAAATCCTGTTGAAGGCTTCAGAACTACGGGGAGAGTAAACGCTGAAGGATCAACCTCTGTTAACTGATCAACGCTGTATTCTTCGAAAACATAATCGGGAAACAGTGGCTCTAAGATACGGCGACATTCTGCCTTGTCCTTACAAAGAGTAATAG
>URMQ01000086.1 GCA_900548955.1 uncultured Eggerthella sp.
GAATTCATCGACTTTATTATGGGCCTTCTACAAGATCCTCGAGGTGCTATTGCTGGTTGGATTATTACGCTAGGTCCTGTTTGGGTCTACACCCCGCTCTTCCTTATTGTTTTTGTTGAGACAGGTTTGGTATTTTTCCCATTCTTACCTGGTGATTCACTTTTGTTTGCTGCGGGTGTTTTTTCTGCCGATGGTGGCGGACTAAGTCTTGCTGCAACGCTTATTGTTTTTTATGTTGCGGCAATTTTAGGTAATACCTCCAACTATTGGATTGCGCGATTGTTCGGTTCACGCATTATTGACTCGGGCAAGGTTAAGGCGCTTACGCCAGAGCGCATGGCAAAGCTGGATCATTTCTTTGAAAAGTACGGTGGACTCACCATTGTAATTACGCGCTTCATGCCATTTTTCCGTACCTTCGCTCCTTTTATTGCTGGTACGGGTCATATGAATTTCGGAAAATTCACGTTCTTTAATTGCTTGGGTGGTATTTCGTGGGTTTCGCTTTTTGTACTCGTAGGTTATTTTTTCGGTGGTGTTCCTTTTGTTCAGGAACATTTCGAAGTTATCGTTTTAGGTATTGTTGCGGTTTCGGTAGCTCCTGCGGTTATTGGCGCAATCAAGGCAGCACTCGTAGCTCGAAAAAGTGGTACTCGCGATTTTCAGGTAGAAACTGCTGCAGAGGCGGAGCGTCTTGCTCGCGTTAAGCATGCAAAATCTGATGAGGAAAACTAAATCATGGAGGCACTCTATCGGAAATATCGTCCCACTACTTTTTCGGATGTAGTAGGGCAGGAACACATTGAACGTACCTTAAAGAATGCTATTGAACAGAACAAAGTTTCTCACGCGTATTTGTTCTGTGGGCCACGTGGTACGGGTAAGACTACCATGGCGCGCATTCTTGCCAAAGCGCTTATGTGTGAAAAGGCTCCTACTATTGATCCTGATGGAACTTGTCCCGAATGCGAAGCTATTGCGCAGGGAACACATCCTGATGTATATGAATTAGATGCTGCTAGCCGTACCGGCGTTGATAATGTCCGAGAAGAAATTATTTCTCGCGTTAATTACGCTCCAACGCGTGGTGCTTGGAAGATATATATTATCGACGAGGCCCACATGCTTACGGTACCGGCGTTCAATGCGTTACTCAAAACGCTTGAAGAGCCACCTGCACATGTAATGTTCATTCTTTGCACCACTGATCCTCAGCAGGTTCCCGGCACTATTCAGTCTCGTTGTCAGCGTTTCGACTTTCATCGTATTTCTAATGAAGCCATTGTGTCTCGACTAGGCGCAATCTGTGTCGAAGAAGGCGTTGATTTTGAAGGTGAAGCGCTCGATTTAATTGCCTATCGCGCAGAGGGCGGAATGCGAAATGCGCTCACTGCGCTAGAACAGCTTATTGCGTTTGGGAATGGACACGTAACATTGGAAGGTGCTCAAAATTTATTGGGCTCCTTAGACGAAACTGATCTTTCAGAAATTGTGCTTGCTATTGGAAAACGCGATGCGGCTGCTTGCTTTAATTGGGTAGCTCGCTATGTGGAAACAGGGGCGGATTTAGCCCAGTTTGTGCGCGATTTAGCTGAATATATTCGCAATATGTATTTACTTTCTATTGCGGGTATTGAAGTGGAAATTCATGTTAATGAACCTGTGCGTAAAGCTATGGTTGACCAGCTAAAATTCTTCGGCGAAGACCGTTTGAGCCGTCTGCTTTTGGTATTGGGTGATCTTTCTAAGGAATTACGCACTTCAAGCAATCCGCGTTTGAGTTTTGAAGTTGCGCTTACTCGTATGATTAGACCTGATTCTGACTTAACTATTGAGGCTTTAGCAGAACGGGTAGAAGAATTAGAGCGTAAGTTGGAATCTGGTTCGGTTGGTATTTCTGCTCAAGCGCCAACGATACATTCTGAGCCATTGGCAACGTCGTCAGTTTCAGAGGAGACACAATCATCTGTGTCAACAACAGTTCAAACAGTGCCTGCAGCGCCGCACGCGCAAACAGCGCCTGTATCACCAAACGAACAAGCAGCGCTTGCGACACCGCAAGCACAAGCAGTTGCTGGATCACCGCAAGCACAAGTAGCTCCTGCAGCGCCACAAAACCAAGCGCCATCCGCTGCAATTGATCTTACGAATCCAGCTGCGGTACAACGCTTTTGGCATGCAGTAACGGCGTCTTTGCGTAAATCGAATCCTGCCCGAGGTGTTCTGTTTATGAATGCTAAAGTTGCAGGAGAGCCTAGCGGTAATGGCCTTGTAGTTACTTTTGCCAAAGATAATGGTTTTGCTTATACGGCAGCACAAAAACCAGAAGTGCAGCAGCTTTTAGCCCAGACTATTGAATCGGTTGCGGGAGGCTTTGTCCCGTATCGTTTAGTACTTGAAGGGGGCGAAGCTAGTGCTTCAATGGCTCCGTCCATTCCTTTAACGCACAATCAGGCATCAGCGGTGAATACTCAGGCGAATCCAGCTGCGCCGGGTAATAATTCGGCAGCTGCAACGCAGGCAGACAGGGTTCGTGCCGCAGTTCAGGCAGCGCAAGCAGCAGCGCGGGCTGCGCAAGCAAGGGCAGAACAGCCTCAGCCGAGCGAGTCCTCTTCGCAGCCGCAGCCACAGCCGTCACCGCAAGTGCAACAAGACGCAACGGTTATGAGCGCGCCGCAGTCGCAGCAGGTTTCTCCTGGGGCGCAATCACCCCAAGCACAGCAGAGCGCATCTGTAGCACAAGTACAGCAGGCTGCGCCCGTAGCCGAAGTATATGATGACGATCGTGTTCCGCTAGAAGCGTACGGAGATGTTCTTTATTCTGAGGACGAAGCACATAAAGATTATTCAGAAGTTGCTTCTGCAGCACCCGCGCCTTCTGTAGCACCAACTGTCGCAGAGCCATCAGCAGCGTCATCCGCTTCTGCTACACCCGCACCTGACGTGACTTCGGTTACGACACCAGCATCGCCATCGACTCCTGCGGTTTCCCAAGAGTCTCCTGATTCTTCGACGCCTGATGCCTCTGATGATGAAACAGCGCGCATTAAGGAAATCTTGTCGAACAGCTTTGGGGAAGGTATTAAGTTTGAAGAACTTTCAGATTAATCTGAAAGCTTTCGATACAATGCTAACAGCACTAATGTGAAAGAAAATAAAGGAGATTACCTTATGAATATGCAGCAAATGATGCGCCAAGCACAGAAGATGCAAAAGGAACTTGCAAAGGCTCAGGAAGAAGTGGCCACTATGACTGCAGAAGGTAGCGCAGGTGGCGGTATGGTTAGCGCAGTCGTTCGTGGTGATATGACTGTGGAATCCATTACAATTGATCCTGAAGCAGTAGATCCTGAAGATGTAGAAATGCTGCAAGATATGGTATGCGCTGCAGTGAACGAAGCAATTCGCAATGTTAACGAACAGAGCAATGCACGTTTAAGCGCGGTAACGGGCGGTATGGGCTTGCCTGGTATGGGCGGCGGCATGCCTGGAATGCCTGGCCTGCGTTAATTCGAGGTGTTTTAATAGTGAACGCAAGTTCAGCTATTCAGAAACTGCTTGATGAATTAGAACGTTTGCCTGGAATTGGTCCTAAATCGGCACAACGTATAGCTTATTGGATCTTAAATGAGGATCGCGTTGATGCTACCCGTTTAGCTCAGGCAATTATTGAAGTTAAGGACACCGTGCATTTTTGTGCACGGTGTTTCAACTATGCACAAGATGAATTGTGTGATATTTGCGCTTCTTCAAAGCGCGATCAAAATACTATATGCGTGGTTTCGGAGCCGCGTGATATTCCTCCTATTGAACGAACGGGTACGTTTTCGGGCGTATATCATGTGCTAGGGGGTGCGCTATCTCCCCTTGAAGGTATTGGTCCTGACGATCTGCATATAGCAGAATTGTTGGCACGCCTGAACGATCCTTCTATTTCGGAAGTTATTCTTGCTACTAATCCCAATATTGAAGGAGAAACTACGGCAAGCTATTTAGCGCGCTTAATTAAACCGCTTGGCGTAAAAGTTTCTCGTTTGGCAAGTGGATTGCCTGTTGGTGGCGACTTGGAATTTGCCGATGAAGTAACCTTAGGCCGTGCCATAGAGGCTCGCCGGGAATTGTAGGTTGAATTACGAATGGTAATTAATCGTAAGCTGAACTGCGGATGGGAATTATAGACTGAATTGCTACTGCATACCTTATCGTGGCGCTAGACTAAACGTAGTCATGAATCATGAACCAGAGAGCCTTCGAAACGCAGATAAGAATCAGTATTGCGTGATGTAGCCGGAATAAAAAGGAGTCATACATGAAGCGCACCTTAGACGAAGACATCGAACGTGCCATTTCTTTTCACGGTCATTTATGTGGCGGTCAATTAACAGGCGTGCGTATGGCTCGTTATGCCTTGAATTACTTCGGCATTGAAGATCCCGACACTTATCGCGATCTTATTGTGTATGTTGAATGTGACCGCTGCCTGACTGATGCCATTATGATTACCACTAATTGTCATCCAGGAAAACGCCGCATGAAGTGTTTGGATTTTGGTAAGCAAGCGGCAACGTTTTACGACATTCAAAGTGGTAAAGCAATTCGTATAACCAACATCAGCGAAAAGGCTCCCAAGAATTGTGATCTGCGTGAATGGTTTGCGGGCAAAACAGACGAAGGCTTGTTTAAGGTCGAGCAGGTTAGGGTGCATATTACCGAAAATGATTTGCCGGGTCGTCCACGCCAGGTTACGGTGTGTAGTTGTTGTGGCGAACAGGTTACTGATGGGCGCGAGGTTAAGACGGAGCAGGGTGAGGTTCTCTGTCGAAATTGCGCTCAAGGCTCGTACTATGACGTTCTATAAAAACGAACCATGAGCTGCCCTAGCTAACTTTTCTACAGTCCTACAGCCGTTTTCTTCTGTGGCCGCTTTTTTGATTGGTGCTATCTCTGAATGCCGCTTTCGGTATTGTCGTAGATTTCATATTATCCTCGAGTTAGAATAAACGGGTAATCGCTGAGCATTTTGCTGTTTTTTGTGTGATGTGCGTTGCTGAAGAACTGCAAAAACCGGCAACAGAAATATATGACCTCATGAAAATGCCATCGACGCGGAAGCAAAATCTAATTCCAGTCGAAGAAGCACGCAAACGAGTACTTGATGCAATTTCTCCGCTCGATACAGAACTGGTCTCGTTACTTGATGCGATAGGCCGCATTTGTGCGAGGGATCAAAAAAGTGATATCGATATATCTCCCTTCGATCATTCTGCCATGGATGGTTTTGCGCTTGTTTCAGCCGACATTGAACAGGCGTCACTTGAAAATCCCATTGAACTTCCTGTGGTTGCAGAAATTCCCGCGGGTGATTATTACGACGATGTGGTGAAGCCGGGTACGTGTGTGCGTATTATGACAGGTGCACCTGTTCCTGCGGGAGCAGATACGGTCGTTAAATTCGAAATAGTAACCAATATAGAAAATGAGGGTCGCACTCCTGGTCGAGTGGCTTTTACGGCTCCTTCTGTAGTTGGCGCCAATATTCGCGAAAAAGGCGAAGAGATTCATGTGGGTGAAGTAGCTATTAGGGCAGGGGAACCTATCAGCCCTGCTGGAGCAGGCCTTTTAGCAAGCTGCGGCATGGCGTATGTGGAAGTGTATCGTCGTCCCCGTGTGGCGGTCATTCCTATTGGTAGTGAATTGGTTGGTCCTGATGCTGTTCCACAAAAGGGCGAAATTCGTGATGGTAATTCGTATGCTATTGGCGCTTCGGTAATTCGTGCGGGCGGTATTCCTGTGTTGCAGCCTATTGTTCCTGATGATAAGGACGCGCTTACTAAGGCTGTTTTGAATGCCACAAAGGATTGCGATTTTGTTGTAAGCAGCGGTGGAGCTTCTACGGGTGACTTCGACTTTATTGAAGAAGTAGTTTCTGAAAATGGCGAGCTTCTGATGGATTTTGTCAATATGCGTCCCGGTAAAGCCCAGACGTTTGGTTTTGTGCAGGGCACTCCTGTTTTTGGTTTATCGGGCAATCCGGCAGCAGCCTATTGCGGCTTCGAGATGCTTGTCCGTCCTGCCCTTAGAAAAATGCAGGGATATTCAACGTTTGATAGACCGCATATCTGGGCACGTTTAACTCATGACGCAAAAAAGAAGGATGCTCGTCGAATCTATTTACGCTCTACGCTAGAGCGTAAGGAAGATGGCAGCGTTCAGGTGCGTCCGGCAAAAAGCCAAAGCTCGGGATTATTTAGTCCCTTCCAAAGTGGAAATTGTTTAGCGGTGCTGCCTGAAGGCGTTCCTGAAAGCAAAAAAGTGGAAGCGGGCACCTTGGTCGAATGTCTGTTGCTTGACGTTGATGAAGGCGTTGTTATTTAAAGAGACCGAAAGCTGTATCGCTTTAAGGTCTTTTGTAGTGCATGAAAATGCGCGAAGGGAGTAGAAGATGCAAGAAGGTTCTAACGACACTAAAACAACCGCCGAATTTTGCGCACGAACAGAAGCTAAGGAACCAACGCTTACGTTTGCGATTATTACTTGTTCGGATACTCGCGATGAGGCACAAGATACCGCAGGTACAGCTTTAAAGGAACGAATTGCTGCTAAGGGTTGGCAGTGTGCTTTTTATGCTCTGGTAAAAGACGATAGAGAAGAAATCTCATCAGCTATCGTGCACGCCGCCGACATGCCTGAGGTGGATATAGTTCTTACCTGCGGAGGCACTGGTCTTTCTTTGCGTGATGTAACGCCAGAAGCAACACGAGATGTATGCGATCGCGAAGTTCCTGGCATCGCAGAAGGCATGCGTGCCCATAGCTTGCAAATCACTCCTCGCGCTATGCTTTCGCGTGCGC
>URMQ01000087.1 GCA_900548955.1 uncultured Eggerthella sp.
GTGGGTGAACTTAAAGATAACTACACAATTATTATCGTTACGCACAACATGCAGCAAGCTGCTCGTATTTCTGATTCAACAGCTTTCTTCTTGCTTGGCGAAATGATTGAATGTTCTCCAACTGATGTTTTGTTTTCTAATCCTAAAGACAAGCGTACAGAAGATTATATTTCGGGAAGGTTTGGTTAAGATATGGCAGCACGTCCTATTTTTGACGAAGAGCTTCACACCCTTAAAGCCCAGATGGCTGGCATGGGCGAATTAGTGAAGGAAGCTATTGAGGGGTCTTTTGATGCTGTTAAGCAGACCAACCCTACTAAAGCTTTGTTGGTATCTCAAAATGATTCGCTTATCAATGAAAAAGAACGCGAAATTGAGCGCTTGTGCTTGCGCTTGCTCCTTCGTGAACAGCCTGTAGCAACAGATTTGCGTACGGTAACTTCTGCTTTGAAGATGATTACTGATCTTGAGCGCATTGGAGATCAGGCTTCTGAAATTTGCGAAATTGCTGCAAGTCTTCCTCAAGGTTTGGATCTTTCCAGCTATCCAGCACTTCCTGCTATGGCGAAGAAGGCATATGAGCAGGTTAATGATGTGGTGGATGCTTACCTTTATCTTGACTTGGACAAAACTCGTCGAGTGATCAAGGGTGACGAAGTAATCAACGACTTGTTTGATGAACTAAAGCGCGACATCACAAACCATATCGCCGAGCATATGCCCGATGAAGCATCTGCTTTGGATATTTTGATGATTGGCAAATACTTAGAACGTATTGGCGACCATGTAGTGAATATTGGTGAATGGGTTGAATACGCAATCACCGGCAATCATAAAGGAATGACTATCGCAGACGAAGCAGAGTAGGCAAGATTACTAACGTAGAGGCGTACTCTGTGCCATAATAAAAGCGCATCTTTGAATAAAGGTGCGCTTTTGTTTTTATATGACTCTCTTATCACAGGAGGACCAATGACTGTTTCGCTTTCCGGCCGTCATTTTCTAAAAATACTTGATTTTTCTTCAGAAGAAATTCTTTTTCTTGTGGATCTTGCTCAGGAATTAAAAGAAAAGAAGCATGCGGGAATTCTTCATAAGGAACTTGAGGGTAAAAATATCGTATTACTTTTCGAGAAAACTTCTACACGTACTCGTTGTTCTTTTGAAATTGCGGGTCACGATTTAGGCATGGGTGTGACGTATCTTGATCCTGCTGGATCACAGATGGGCAATAAGGAATCTATCGAAGATACTGCCCGCGTTCTTGGCCGTATGTTTGATGGTATTGAATACCGCGGATTCGGTCAGGAAATTGTTGATACGTTGGCAGAATATGCAGGTGTTCCTGTCTGGAATGGTCTTACTGATGAATGTCATCCTACTCAGACTATCGCGGATTTACTTACTATTCGTGAAAACTTTGGTTCGTTTGAAGGACTGAAGTTAGTATTTATGGGTGATGCTAAAAACAACGTTGCGAATTCGCTTATGGTTGGTTGCGCAAAGATGGGCATTTCTTATGTGGCTTGCGCCCCGGAATCTTCTATGCCTGATCCAGATTTGGTTGCAGTTTGTAAAGAAATAGCACAGGAACACGGTAGCGAAATTATAGTTACATCTGATGTAGCTGAAGGTACCAAGGACGCCAACATTTTGTATACGGACATCTGGGTTTCAATGGGTGAGCCTGCAAGTTTGTGGGAAGCGCGTATTAAGGAACTTTCTCCTTATCAAATTAACGCTAGCGTTATGGCTAATGCGGCTGATAATGCAATTCTTATGCACTGTTTACCAGCATTTCACGATACCCATACCACTGTTGCTCAGGAAATTGAAGAAAAGTTTGGCTTGACTGAAATGGAAGTAACAAACGAAGTATTTGAGTCCGAAGCATCTAAAGTATTTGACGAAGCAGAAAACCGCATGCATGCAATAAAGGCAATCGTTCTGGCAACGTTGCGTTAATACATGTTTTACGGTGCTTGCGCTTTGTGTGGGCATTTGTATAACAATAAAATTGAGCACGAATATAGAGCACGAATTCTCAATGAAATGGAGCATGAATTCATAATGGAACGTTTAGGGTATTACAACGGAAAATTTGGTCCTTTAGAAGAAATGACGGTTCCTTTTTTGGATCGTGTTTCCTTTTATGGTGATGGTGTTTATGACGCTACAATGGGTATTGACGGGGTAGTGTTGTTTGCTGAAGACCATATTGACAGGTTTTTTAATAGCTGTGCAAATGTCGAAATTGACCCAGGAATTACTAAAGAAGAATTGCACAAGGTTCTAAGTGAAATGCTTGCAAAGGTTGATTCTCCTGTGAACTTTGTGTATTGGCAAGTTACTCGCGGCACTGACTATCGCCATCATTATTTCTGCGAGGGTCCTGCAAATCTTTGGATTATGATTGTTCCGGATGTGATGGAAGATCTTTATGATCGCCAACAGCTTATTAGCGTTGATGATATTCGCTTCCAGATGTGCAACACTAAAACGCTCAACTTGCTTCCTAATGTTTTAGCTGCACAGCGAACCAAAGAGGCTGATTGTTATGAGGCGGTATTTGTGCGTGATGGCTTTGTGACCGAATGTGCTCACAGCAATGTTCACATGCTTAAAGATGGCAAGTTTATTACCCATCCAGCGGATAATCATATTTTGCCAGGTATTGCCAGGAAACATCTTATTCAAGCATGCCTTGCTTTGGAGATTCCCGTTGAGGAGCGCTTGTATACCTTAGATGAGCTATACGATGCCGATGAAGTAATTGTTACTTCATCAAGTACGCTTTGTTTGCCTATTGATAAGCTCAACAACAAGTCCGTTGGTGGCAAGGATGAGGCGCTTTTAGATAAACTTCGCAAATATGTTATGGATGAATGCGCTAGTTATGTACAGGAGCGTCGTGCATAATTTCACTTGTATGAGTTACAATCACAACCACTGTTTTTAATAATAAGATCTTCTTGAGCTTTACGTGTTTTTGCTCAAGAAGATTTCTTTGAGTATATAGGTAGGAAGGAATTTTAAATGACCATTCGTGAATCTCTGGAAGCGGTGCTATATCAGGCTTTACGTTCTGCCGTAGAAACAGGAGCGCTACCGCTAGAGGAAGTTCCGCAGCCTACCTTAGAACGACCTCGCGAAGAAGGTCATGGTGATTGGGCTTGCACTATTGCTATGCGTCTTGCTAAGGCTGCGCATATGAACCCACGTCAGATTGCTCAGATTCTGGTTGATAATCTTCCGGAAAATGATGTTATTGATTCGGTTGAAATTGCCGGACCAGGTTTTATTAATCTCACTCTTGCTAATGCGGTGTTCCAAAATGTTATTTCTGAAGTTCGCCAACAGGGTGCTAATTACGGAAAATCTACATTACCAGAACCTTGCAAAGTAGATCTTGAATACGTTTCAGCAAATCCAACGGGTCCCATGCACGTAGGTCATGGTCGTTGGGCGGCCTTGGGAGATTCTATTGCGCGTGTTATGCGTCACGCTGGTTATGATGTCGATGAAGAGTTCTACATTAACGACCAGGGCAATCAAATGAACGTATTTGCTGATTCTTTAGTGGTACGTTACCAGCAAGCGCTTGGGCTTGATGTGGAAATGCCAGAAGCTTCTTATGGTGGTGGTTATGTCAAGGAATTAGCTCAGCAAATCATTGACCGTGATGGTGATAAGTGGCTTTCAGTGGATCCTGATGAGCGTCGTGTAGAGTTTCGTGAAATAGGCTATAGCGCCATGATGGAAAACGTTAAGGAAACCTTAGAGATTTTCGGAAATCATTTTGATACGTGGTTTTCTGAGCGTTCTTTATTTGTTCCGGGCGAAGACGGTAAGACTAAGGTTGATCGCGCATTTGAAGCCATGAAGGAAAAGGGCTATATCTTTGAGCAAGATGGTGCCACCTATTTCCGTTCAACTGCTTTTGGTGATGAAAAAGATCGTGTACTCATTAAAACCAATGGTGAGTTGACTTACTTCATGTCTGACGTTGCTTATCACTATGACAAGATGCAACGCGGATACGATCATCTTATTGACATTTGGGGCGCGGATCATCATGGCTATATTCCACGTTGTCAGGCTATGATGGCTGCTTGGGGTTATCCCGATGCGCTAGAGGTGGTATTAGGTCAGCTGGTAACGTTGTTCCGTAATGGTCAGCAGGTTCGTATGTCAAAGCGCACGGGTGAGATGATTACCTTCCGCGAGCTTATTGATGAAGTGGGCGTAGATGCAACACGTTATATGATGCTTTCTAAGTCTTCGGATCAGTCTATTGATTTCGATATTGAAGTTGCTAAGAAAAAGGATGCTTCAAATCCGGTGTACTACGTTCAGTACGCTCATGCTCGTATATGCTCCATTTTGCGTAAGGCTGCTCAGGCTCGTGGCATTGAAACCGAAGGCATTTCGGTAGATGATCTTGTTTCTGCTCTCGCTGTCGATGGTACTGACCTTTCGATCCTTACCCATGAAAGTGAATTAGAATTAATGCGCAAGATGTCAGATTTTACTGATTTGGTTGCAGGCGCTGCGCGCGATCGTGCTCCTTTCCGCCTTACGCACTATGCTCAAGATTTGGCAGCTTTGTTCCATTCGTTTTATACGAACTGCCGCGTAATAGGGGAAGGCCAGGAAATTGAGCAAGCTCGTCTAGCCCTAGCTGATTCAGCGCGCATTGTTTTAGCACTTGCGTTAGGCCTTCTGGGTGTTTCTGCTCCTGAGCGCATGTAAATTCAGGCTAATAGTGCTTCTCTATTTTCGTTTGATAACACTCAAATAGTTCAGAACATAACGTTTGTCTCTAACGTTAATCTCGTAAATTCAGCCATCCCCCGAATCTTTGTTTCGTCCTTGTTACGGTGGGGTGGCTTTAGCACTTTAGAGCAAAACAGTTTGCTACTATACGGTATGTCGAAAGTTTATCGAGGAGGAATTTATGAGTTACGTAGACTCCGTTATCGAACAGGTTAAGGCTAAGAATGCCAACGAGCCTGAGTTTATTCAGGCAGTAACTGAGGTACTTACTTCCTTGAAGCCTGTTATCGATGCTCATCCAGAGTATGAAAATGCTGGCTTGCTTGAGCGTATCGTTGAGCCTGAGCGCGTTATTATGTTCCGCGTTCCTTGGGTAGACGATGAAGGTAAGGTCCAGGTAAACCGCGGTTTCCGTGTACAGTTTAATAGCTGCCTTGGCCCATACAAGGGTGGCCTTCGTTTGCATCCTTCAGTTAACTTGGGCATTATCAAGTTCCTTGGTTTTGAACAGATTTTCAAGAATAGCTTGACTACGCTTCCTATGGGCGGCGGCAAGGGCGGTTCTGACTTTGATCCTAAGGGTAAGTCTGATGCTGAAGTAATGCGTTTCTGCCAGTCATTCATGACTGAACTTTGTAAGCATGTTGGTGCGGATACTGATGTTCCTGCAGGTGATATTGGTACTGGTGCTCGCGAAATTGGTTACATGTTTGGTCAGTACAAGCGCATTCGCAACGTTTGGGAAGGCGTTTTAACTGGTAAGGGCTTGTCCTATGGTGGTTCTCTTGCTCGTACTGAGGCTACCGGTTATGGTTTGGTTTACTTTGTTCAAGAATATCTGAACTGCAATGGCGATTCCTTCGAGGGCAAGACTGTTGCTGTTTCTGGTTCCGGCAACGTTGCAATTTATGCAACTGAAAAGGCTCAGCAGCTTGGTGCTAAGGTAGTAACCCTGTCCGACTCTACTGGTTGGATTTATGATCCTAATGGAATTGATGTTGCTTTGGTTAAGCAAATCAAGGAAGTTGAGCGCGGTCGTATTTCTGAGTACGCAAAGCGTCGCGAAGGTGTTGAATATCACGACGGTCGCGGCGTTTGGGGCATCAAGGTTGATATTGCTCTTCCTTGCGCAACTCAAAATGAACTCCTCATCGATGATGCTAAGGCTCTTGTTGCAAATGGTTGCAAGATTGTAGCCGAAGGCGCTAACATGCCTACCACTATGGATGCAACTGAATATCTCCAGGAAAACGGCATTGTATTTATGCCTGGCAAGGCCGCAAATGCTGGTGGCGTAGCAACTTCTGGTCTGGAAATGTCTCAGAACTCCGAACGTCTTTCTTGGACCTTTGAAGAGGTTGATGCAAAGCTTCAGGGTATTATGAAGAATATTTTCCATGCTGCAGACGATGCTGCTCGTGAATATGGCGTTGAGGGCGACTATGTTGCCGGCGCTAACATTGCAGGCTTCAAGAAGCTAGCAGACGCTATGATGGCACAGGGCATTGTATAAGGCTTAAGCTTATATACTGATTGATATAGCTTAGATTTATGATCAAGTTTTATATCTACAGCCTATGATCAGTTGCATTGCTTTATGTTTATAGCTGTGGTTTAGCTTGGTCTTATTGCTCTATGTTTTTAGCTCAAGTGTTCTAAAAGCACTTCGAAAACAAACGGAGAGATGCAATTGTGTCTCTCCGTTTTGTCTTGTTCTTTTCTCTGGACTTTTGTCCTATATGGCTATATTCCTTTATGCCTATATGCCTATATGCCTATATGTCGGACTTTTTAGGGCATTAATACTTCAAGAGCTCCTGGAGCAATCTCAATGCTTACCTGAGTGCCCTCAAATCGTTCTCCATCAATTTGAGATGGTAGAGGTTTCTCAAAGTTCAATTGAATCTGTTTTGCTTGGGCAAAATGAATGTGACTGTCGTTAAGGTGTTTTCCCTCTTTCGCTTTTAAAAAAAGCTTCGCAGCAGCGCTAAACGAAAGAGACGGTTCCGCATAAC
>URMQ01000088.1 GCA_900548955.1 uncultured Eggerthella sp.
CGACTTCCGCCGTGCGGGGAAGCCGGTTTTTTTTGTTTTTCGCGGGCGGGTGCAATGAAAGAATCCTTCGATAAAAGGAAGCTACCGCACCTTAATAGGTACGGTAGCTTTAATTTGTCTTGAATACTGTAAATTTTTGTAAAGAACAACTTTTTTATTACTTTGCAAAAAATAATTACTGAGCAGGTACTACACGAGTAACGCCAGGAACACGGTCTTTCAGAACGCGCTCAACACCATGAGCGAGCGTCATCTGAGACATTGGACAACCTTTGCAAGCACCCTGAAGTTCAACCGTTACTACACCTTCTTCGTCAACATCAACCAGCTGAACGTCGCCGCCATCAGCCTGAAGAGAAGGACGAATAAGTTCAAGCACTGCTGCTACATCTGATTTTTCTACCATTGGATTCTCCAATCTTTACAGTAGTGCACTCAATTTATTGTTGCGAGGCACTTTTCTCTTGTTCCTGGGTCATTCTAGCACGCACCAAAGCGCCTACTTGCTTGAAATCCGCAAGGAGCACATCTCTTTTTGAGCGATCATAAATTGCTGCAGCCGGATGAAATACTGGAAGCACAATAAATCGTCCTGTTTGCTGAACTGTTCCACGCAAATGTGTAATGCCTGTTCCTGTACGTAGAATAAACTGTGTAGCAAAATTACCCATCGTCACAATGATCCACGGATCGATAGACTGTGTTTGTTCGCGCAAAAACGGAGCGCATGCTTCTATTTCGTTTGCCTGTGGATTCCTATTTGAAGGTGGACGGCACTTTAAAACATTGGCAATGAACACTTCATCGCGCTTCAGCCCTGCTTCTTCCAAAAGCTCATCAAGAAACTTGCCAGCAGCTCCTACGAAAGGCTTTCCTTGCAAGTCTTCATTTTTGCCTGGGGCTTCGCCCACGATAAGCACACGTGCATGAGGATCGCCTTCGCCGAATACCACATTAGTACGGCTTTCGCACAGCGAACACGCACGACACTGTTCCACCTGAGCACGTATTTCTTCCAAAGGAAGCTTTTCTATCTTCATAAAGGCTCCTATTTATAAAAGCGCGGCAAGCGACGTGAGAAATTACAAACCAATTCATGGGGAATGGTTGCAGCACGGTTTGCCATGGTGGCAATCGAACAATCCACCGTATCGTGAGGACCAGCAATAAGAACTTCGTCTCCAATATGAGGATCAAGCGTTTTGATGTTCGCGCGCGAGCGCAAATCCACCTCAAACATGCATTGATCCATGCAGATATTACCTACCTGGTGTACCGCACGACCCTGGTAGGCGAAATCGATATTGCCAGAAAGCAAACGCATCAAGCCATCAGCATAACCTACCGATACCGTGCAGATTTTTACGCTACCTGGGCTTCGATAGTTCATGCCGTAGCTTACGCCTTCACTCATAGGCACATTAGTCACATTCGTAATGCGCGCATACACGCTCATAGCAGGTCGCAGATCAATTATTCGATGAGTATCCGCCGCAGGTTGATATCCATACATTGCAATACCGAGGCGCACCATATCGAAATTCGTTTTAGGGAAACGATAGGTTGCTGCAGAATTATCGCAATGAACAATCCCTGGATTGATGCCAGCTGCTTCAACTTCGCGCATAGCTTCAACAAAATGGTTTATCTGGATTTGAAAATCAAGTGTCTCTGGCGCATCCGCCGTCGCAAAATGCGTAAAGCAACCCTCTAATTCCAGTGCACGATGGAAACTTATTTGAGACAAGAACTCAACTACATTATTGAAACGCACACCAATACGATTCATGCCGGAATTGATTGCCAAATGGAACGGCGCTTTCATACCTAGGGCATCTGCTGCTTCGCCATAAGCAATAGCGAATTCGGACGTATAGACCGAAGGCCTGATATTGTAATGAAGGAGCAGAGGAATTGCCTCGGCAGGTGGCTCTGCCAAAATCAAAATAGGTTCGCGCATGCCCGCTTCACGCAATTCAATTGCCTCATTGACGGTAGCGACTCCTAAATAACTTGCGCCTGCACTGCAAGCAGCTTTTGCAACCTCTACTGCCCCATGTCCGTAAGCATCTGCCTTTACTACTGCCATCAAACGGCAACCATTAGACAACAGACGCTTAGTTTGCATAACGTTGTATTGGATAGCGCTACGATCAACCTCGACCCAAGCCCAGCGACGATCGCGATCATCAATTGCAGCAAGCTGATCTGCCGTTGGACCTTCAACGGGACTTTCTGGATGTGCTGCATGGGAGCGCGAATATTGATAATTCGGAGAACCTTTAATTGCACTGCCCGTAAAAAGATTCGACTGATGTTCTGATGAACGTGCAGCTTCAGAAGCACTCCGATAATTCGCTACAGAATTCTTGGGGCGATTTGCAAAGCCAGTAAAACCGTTTGGTAAATCTTGCACGAAAGTTCCTTCTTTCTGAAAGTTCTTCCTGAAAAGCCAGTATCCTTTTGCGTAAAACCTGTTACCTTTGTTGCACACGATACAAACTTGCGTGTGTAATAGTTTTTAAGTAACTAAAGAAGTATAGCGCGAAACAAGACACTACATGCAGCGCCTTTCCAAGCGTCGCACAAAGCACAGTACTTGGCGTACCTTAAACACCGATACTGCTTTCGCTGAACTAGAAGGATAGAATTATGCCTTTCACGATAGAACGCAATGACTTAGCCTCTGTATCAGCCGATGCCATTGTTGTTGCCGCAAATGAAGACTTACAAATTACTGGCGGCGTTGGCGAAGCAGTTGCTAAAGCAGCAGGATTTACAAACGTACAAGAAGCGTGCAATGCAATAGGACACTGCCCTACGGGCAGCGCCGTTGCAACTCCCGCATTTGACCTTCCTGCCAAAGTAATCATTCACGCAGTAGGCCCCATTTGGCAAGGAGGAAGCCAAAATGAAGTGGCCTTGCTTCGCGATGCTTACGATGCCGCACTTTCCTGCGCCGCCGAGAATAATGCCCACTCTATTGCCCTGCCTTTATTGTCTGCAGGAATTTACGGCTTTCCTGCAGATATTTCTCTTTCCGTAGCCCAAAATGCCATACACGATTATCTGGATTCCCATGATACTGAAATACGCTTGGTGTTATTTGATCGCACGGCACTGCAAGCAGGTCTTTCATCCTATGACCGCATTGCAGAATATATAGACGATGTATACGTAGACAAGCAGCTTGATGCTCGCAAGAAAGCGCGAAGAACTGAAAACTTCTCTGATGCGTTTTTTACTGCCGCAGGAACAGCTTATGGCGCTCTTTCTGCCCCGCCCTCAGCGGTTTCGCCTTCTGCAGCTTCACCCTCAGCCGCCATACTATCTTCGTTATTTTCGTCTCATAAAGAAACCGAAAAAGAGGCATCGGAAGACCTTGAAAACGCTTGCGCAGAAGACAGTACAGAAGCTGTCTGCAAAGAAGCCCTTTCAAGCAATGAAAGCGTAAACCGCGCAGAGGACGAAAGGGAAGCTGTTTACACAAAAAATACCGTAGACGCTGCTTTCACAGAATCTCTTGTATGTGAAACGCCCGGCAAATCTTCTAGCCTCTCTGAATTATTGAACTCGTTGGACGCGTCGTTTTCCACTACATTGCTTGCACTCATTGACACTAAAGGTATGACTGACGCTCAAGTATATAAACGAGCAAACATGAGCCGTCAGCTCTTCAGCAAAATTCGAAGTGATGCGTTTTATAAGCCAACAAAGAAAACGGTTTTAGCGCTTGCCATTGCCCTTGAACTGGATTTGGGTACTACCGAAGATTTGCTCCGCCGCGCTGGATTCGCTCTTTCCCACAGCAGCAAGGCAGACATTATTATCGAGTACTTCATCAAAAATAACCAATTCGATATTTTCGAAATCAATGCAACACTCTACGCCTTCGATCAGCCTATTTTGTAAGGAGACGCTCTATATTTCAGGTCAGCGTATTGCCAAGACAGCGCCTTATGTTTTTAATTTACCTCTTCTGCGATTGTCGTATTTCATTTCTATTGTTCACTAAAATCGGTCACCAGAATCCTTCTTTGTCAATGTCAACTGCCAGTTGACCTAATAACTCTACTTCACGCGTATTCTTCTTCCTGTAAACAAACAAAACGCAACTAAAACAGGAGGATTTACCATGAAGAAAGATTTAACTGAACTGGTATTTATCGTTGATCGCAGTGGTTCTATGGGTGGTCTTGAAAGCGACACTATCGGCGGATTTAACGCTACCCTCAAAGCTCACAAGGAAGCAGAAGGTGAAGCAGTTGTATCGACGGTGTTATTCGACCACGAAACCAAGGTCTTGCACGATCGTATCCCCATCGAAGATGTTTCTCCAATGACAGAGAAAGACTACAAGGTTCGTGGATGCACCGCACTACTCGATGCAGTCGGCGGCGCCATTCGCCATATCAGTACTATTCACAAGTACCTACCCGAAGAATATAAACCAGAACACACCATCTTCGTTATTACGACCGATGGCTTTGAAAACGCAAGCACCAAATATAATTACAAGCAAGTTAAAAGCCTTATTACCGAAAAGGAAGAAGCTGGCTGGGATTTTCTTTTCCTAGGCGCCAATATCGATGCTGCAGCAGAAGCATCCAAAATTGGCATTCCTGTCGCACGTGCCGCAACGTTTATCGCAGATAAGCTTGGCAGCAAAACTATGTTTGGTGCGGTTTGTGCCGAAACTATCAGTATGCGAGCAGGGTGTTCGCAGCGTGATGATTCCTGGAAAGGTTCCATTGAACAGGATACAGCCACTCGCAAATAGTGTTAGGCAAAAGCGTCGGGTAAATAGCTCTGAGGCGAAGAACGGCAGTCAGTAGTTCTACGAAATCATTAGCCTACGGTGCTGCGCAACTAAAAACAATCGACACATCACATGAACATCATATGTACCTGCATTTAGGATGAGCTAATGCGCCCGCAAAGTGAACTTAGTTTGCTTTGCGGGTCATACCTGCATATACCAGCAATGCGCCGTATACAAAACAGGCAATGAGCGGAAAATCTGATCCATATGGATAGGTCAGATCACCAATTCTTTGAAGACTTGGATTAAAGATAATCATTGTGGCATATATCAATAATACGAAGCTGACTACAAACGCAACGATACATATCGTGAGTTGGTTTTGTTTCGGCGTTTTTAACAGCAAAACGATCGAGATCGCTAGAACGAGTGCATACAAAATCGCTGGTGAAGCAAAAAATATGAGATTAAGAACAACTCCGAGAAAATGATTTTCCATCGCTATATCCATAAATGGCGTTTGAAAACGACTCACCGTATTCGAAACATAGCTACTGTAAAACGGAATGACCAGACTAGTTAAAATAGGCGCGATGATAGCAACGAGCGTAGGGAGAGTAGCTACTTGCTTCTTTTCTTCATTCGAAATGACCATAGGAATACCTCCTATCAGGCATCGTTTTAACCATAATGCCTGATAGGGCATCTATTTGCAAGTTGTATTCTCCGATAGAAAAAAAGAAAGGGCGCGGAATACTTCCGCACCCTTTTCATAATTCATTACCGCGCTATTCGAACAACAACCACAGCTTAGAAAACTTGACGACTTGCGAATTCCACTACAGTGTTTACGAATTCTGCCGCAGCGCCATTACAGGCTAGCGATTGATGTTGTAGAAAGCCTTCATGCCAGCATACTGACCGCCGTCGCCAAGCTCTTCTTCGATACGAAGCAACTGGTTGTACTTAGCAACACGATCAGAACGGCAAGGAGCGCCAGTTTTGATCTGGCCAGCGTTTGTAGCTACTGCTAAGTCTGCAATAGTTACGTCTTCGGTTTCGCCAGAACGGTGAGACATTACGCATGCATAGCCTGCCTGCTTAGCCATCTGAACAGCTTCCAATGCCTCAGTCAAAGAACCAATCTGGTTAACCTTAACAAGAATTGCATTAGCACAGCCAAGCTCAATGCCCTTAGCAAGACGCTTAGGATTGGTTACAAACAGGTCGTCGCCAACGAGCTGAACCTTATTACCAATGCGCTCAGTCAGAGCTTTCCAGCCATCCCAGTCTTCTTCAGCCATGCCGTCTTCAATAGAGATAATCGGATACTTTTCAACAAGTGCTGCCCAGTATTCAACCATTTCTTCACTGGTGAGTTCACGATCTTCGCCTGCAAGAACATATATGCCGCGTTCTGCATCATAGAACTCAGTTGATGCAGGATCCATTGCGAACATAATATCTTCGCCTGGCTTATAACCTGCCTTTTCGCAAGCCTCAACAATATACTTCAAAGGTTCCTCATTGGTGGTGAAGTTAGGAGCGAAACCGCCTTCGTCGCCTACGCCGCCGCCAAGACCAGCATCATGAAGAACGTTCTTCAAGGTGTGGTAAATCTCAGCGCACCAGCGGAGTCCCTCAGCGAAAGTAGCAGCACCAACAGGCATAATCATGAACTCCTGGAAGTCCACATTATTGTCTGCATGTTCGCCACCGTTCAAAATGTTCATCATAGGAGTAGGAAGCATGTTTGCATTTACGCCACCTACATATTTGTACAGAGGAAGCTCTGCAGATTCTGCAGCTGCCTTAGCTACTGCCAAAGAAGCACCGAGAATTGCATTAGCGCCAAAGTTGCCCTTGTTTTCCGTGCCATCAAGCGCGATCATTTCCGCGTCAACTTCGCGCTGATCTTCTGCTTCCATACCAATAAGAGCATCAGCAATTTCTTCATTTACGT
>URMQ01000089.1 GCA_900548955.1 uncultured Eggerthella sp.
GGAACTGTGCTGTGCTCGTATGGGCGGGGAATTTTCTCCTGTTTCGATTCGTATGGCAAAGGAACAAAATTTATCACTCAATCCTCAGAAAATTTCTGGATGTTGCGGCAGATTGATGTGCTGCTTGCGTTATGAGTACGAGGCATACAAAGAAGTAAACGCTCGTGCACCTAAAAATGGTGCAAAGATTGAAATCCCTGACGGATTTGCGAAAGTTACCGAAATTAATGTGCCACTTGAGCGTATTACCTTGCAACTTGAAGATGGTAAAACTTTCAAGGTGCCGTTAGCTGAAATGGAAATCGTTGGAGAAGGAAAGCGCCCTAATCGCATCAGTGAAGAAGTGTTTGAAAAGTATGCTTCTGCTGATCCTTTTGCTCTGTTTAATTCAGCATCAGCAACTTCTGATTTAGAGGTGTCTTCCTTTACTATTGAAGATAAATTGGCAAATCCAAACGCGCGTCCCTTGGAACAATTGACAGCACAAAGCGCTAAAGAAGATGCTCATCGTAAGCCGCGCCGTCGCCGTCGTAGTGTAGATGTTTCCGCTGATGGGACAGTAGAAGTTCATGAGCTAACACAGAAAGAGGCAAAAGAGGACTTTTCGTCTGGCGCGAAACATGAACAGAGCGCTCGCCAAAAGCATGATGAGGAAACTTCTCGTCGCAGACGTGATAGCAGACGTGATCGTAAGGATCAAAAGGGACGAAAATCTGATTTCTCTAAGCAGGCTCAAAGCGAATCGTCAGATTCTTCTAAAGCCACTAGCCGAAGGCAACGTCGTGGAGGCGGCTTGCGTCGTCAAGATAAGCAGCAGCCAAAACACAACGATACCCGAAATCAGACACGAGAAAAGCGCGATCGAACCAATCGTAGTGAACGTGCTGATCATATTGATCGTGTTGTGCCTCATGAGCACACGGAGCGTGTTGAGCATATCAATCGTAGCGATCGCTCTAATAGGGTGGTGCGTGAAGAATCACAGCGATCACGCCGCAGACCAGGGCAAAAGTCGTCGGGAGTACGTAATGCTCCCGCGAAAATGAGGCAGCAAGATCGTTCTGCCAAACAAATAGCGCAGCGAAATCGATCGACTTCATCGGGGCAGGGGACTGCGACAAATACTCATCGTAAGCCTCGTCGTCGTCATCGCAAAGCAGGAGGGGAAACCAATGCGGAATAACGATTACGCGCTTTTAACTGACCTATATCAGCTTACTATGGCTCAAGGATATTGGGCTTGCGGAAAGTTGGAAGAGCAGGGGTGTTTCCATGTATTTTTCCGCGAACCTCCTTTCAAAGGTGGCTTTGCTATAGCAAGCGGCATGGATCACGTTGCTGAAGTCATTGAAAATTTTCAGATTACTGAAGAAAACCTGACCTATCTTGCTTCTATTGATGCCCCTGGCGGCGGTAAGCTTTTTGACCCGGGTTTTCTTGAATATCTGCGTGATTTTGAACTGGAAGTGGACATTGATGCCGTACGTGAAGGCACGGTTATTTTTCCGAACGATCCTTTCGTTCGCGTAATTGGTCCAGTATTGCAGTGTCAGCTTTTAGAAACGCAGCTACTCAACTGTGTTAATTTTGAAACGTTAGCAGCTACTAAGGCGGCACGCATTTGTCATGTGGCTAAAACTCCTGTTGCTGAATTCGGTCTGCGCCGTGCCCAGGGCGAATCAGGTGGCCTTCGTGCTTCTCGCGCATGTATTGTTGGTGGATGCGCTTCTACTTCTAACGTTTTGGCGGGTCGCATGTTTGGCTTGCCTGTTTCGGGAACTCATGCTCATGCTTGGGTAATGGCGTTTGAGGACGAACTGGAAGCATTTCGTGCCTATGCTAGGGAATTCCCAACCAATTGTGTTCTGTTGGTCGATACCTATGATGTTGTACAGGGCTTAAAAAATGCTATTACGGTTGGTTTGGAAATGAAAGAACGCGGTGAGCATCTAACGGGCGTTCGTATTGATTCGGGCGACTTGGCGTGGCATGCAAAACTTGCGCGCAAAATGCTTGATGATGCGGGTCTTACCGACACGGGTGTTGTGCTTTCGAATGATTTGGATGAATTTACTATTAAGTCTATTCTTGACTCCGGCGCGCAAGTTGCTTCATGGGGTGTGGGAACCAAGATGGTTACCGCCTATGATCAGCCAGCCCTTGGAGGCGTATATAAGCTTGCCGCAAAACGCGTAGGCAACGAAGGCGAATGGGAGCCTATCATGAAGGTGACAGGACAGTCTTCAAAGCAGACGGTGCCAGGCATTCTTGATATTCGTCGCTATTTTCATGACTCTGGCAAACTTGCAGGGGATATGGTTTACGACATTAATTACGGCATTTCTCGAGAGCGTATTGTTGATCCTGCTGATGAACTTCGCCAAAAAGATCTTTCAGATAAGCGCTATATCACGTTACTTGAGCCTCTTGCTCGTAAGGGTAAAGTTGTTTTAAAGGATGAATATCGCAACGCTTTAATTGCTCGTGATTATTGCCGTGAGCAGCTTGAACTTCTTGATGAAAGTCAGACACGTATTGTGAATCCTCATTCTTATCCTGTTGGTTTGGAATATGACCTGTTCTACCGTCGACATGAATTGGCTTCGCGTTTATTGGGCCTTTCATAGGTATGTAATAGACGGCTGTCTATTGGAAAGGCGTTCTAGATGATCAAGATCGTGACAGATTCAGTGGCATCATTGCCTCGTGATATTGCAGAGCAGGAAAATGTTGAGGTGGTATCGCTTTATCTCAATGTTGATGGCGAAGAGCACTCCGACTTAGAGATGGATGTTGATGCGTTTTATGAGCGCATTTATGAAATGGCGGATAATCCACCTACTTCAAGTCAGCCTTCGCAAGCAAAGTTAGAGTTGTTATTTGAGTCGATTGCAAAAGCCGGTGATGAGCTTTTAGGCATTTGGATTTCTTCCAAATTATCAGGCGCTTATGAAGGAGTGCTTCGTGCTGCTAGAGCAGTAGAGGCGCGAAATATTGATTTTTCTTACTGCATGATAGATTCTTCTTCGTGTGGTTTTGATGAGGCATTTCCTGTTTTAGCAGGTATTCGTTCTGTTAAAGAAGGGAAAAGCCTTACCGAGGTAGCTCATGATGTGTTGGTAAGCATCAAAAGCACTCGCTTCCTGTTTACTCCAGAAAGTTTGACGTTTTTACAAAAGGGAGGACGCATTGGTGGCGCAGCTGCTTTGTTAGGAAACCTTATAAAGCTGTCTCCTGTTTTGACGGTGGTAGATGGGCTTCCACAGGCAATGGCAAAAGTGCGCACTCAGAAAAAAGCGCTTGCGAAAATGGTTTCGATCATGGAAGAGGAAGCCGCGGCTTGTGGTGGTCTTAAGAATTTAGTAGTGCACTATATCGGAGAAAAAACTCCAGCGCTAAAGTGGGCACATGAAGTAATTGAGCCTTTGCTTGGACGAGAAGTTGAGGTTTATCCTGTAAGCCCCGTTGTGGGTCTTCACGTAGGTCCTGCGGTGGGAATTGCGTATGAGTGCAACGAACCGCTTTCGGGGAAAATTACCAAAAACGCCTCAGCGCTGGCGGTATTTGGATAAGTAGCAGTTCAGTAGTGTTGTTTGCCTTAACGCTAAGAGGCAAGGTAACGGCAGAGAGAAGGGATAGAATCAGTGGACATCAAATGTAATTTAATTCTCGATTCCTGCTGCGATTTGCCCCATGACGTGGTGAATCGAGACGGGGTATATCTTTTAAATTTTCCCTACTTTGATAATGAAGGTGAACATCTAGACGATCTGTATCAAACCCAAAGCGCCCATGACTTCTTTGAATCGATGCGCAATGGTAATGAACCCCATACCGCTCAAGTTCCTATGCCTGCTATTCAGAAGGCATACCAATGGGCAATTGATCAGGGAGTACCTACAGTTTATCTCAGCTTTTCGAGTGGTCTGTCGGGTACGTATGACACTGCCGCAATGCTGCTTGAGCAGATGAAGGCAGATAATCCTGAAATAGAACTCTACATAGTAGATACAAAGCTTGCTTCAGTTGCGGAAGCTTTATTGGTCTATGAAGCACTCAATCAGCGCGAAAAAGGTCTTACAGCCCAGGAAATGGTTACTTGGGCAGAAGAAGTTCGTTATTTCGTGGATGCTCAGTTTATGGTAGATGATTTGGAAGCACTTCGTCGCGGTGGACGTATTCCGTCTTCTGTTGCTTTTGCGGGTTCAAAGCTTGATGTTAAGCCTTTGCTTGGTATCGATATGGAAGGCAAGCTAGCTTTAACGGGTGTTGCTCGTGGCCGCAAGAAGGGTGTTAAATCCCTGGTGGATTATTGGAAGAAGCGTCGCGCTGATGAAGGTCCTGTGCAAAACGTTGTTGTTGGCGGGGCGGATTGCCCAAAGGATGCCGAGCGCTTGATTTCTCTTCTTACCAAAGAAGACGAATCGGTACTGATTTTGGAATCAAGCATTGGTCCGGTAATTGGTAGCCATGTTGGTCCTGGAATGCTGGCGGTAGTATTTTGGGGCCCCGATAAACGTAAAGATTTATCGGTGGCAGATCGTATTGCAAGTAAGATTCGTGGTAATTAACACTTGCAGCACGGGATTGCATAGCAATTGAACTATCAGCTTAGCTAGCGTATTTGGTTGGCTAAGCTGTTTCTTATAGTAGGTATGTTTAAAAGGAAGGTAGCTATATGGCTTCGAAAGAGGTTAAAACCTTTAGCTTTGAAGGCGAACCCGGTGTTGGCTTACATATAAAAGAATTCTTGCTGGCGGCAGACTTTACGCCTGTGCCGACTGCAGAAGCTGATGTGGTATTTACGTACTGTGTCGGCGAATCGGCGCTTGAGGATACGTACTACGACAGCAAGGGCATACTGCAGACCACCAAAAAAGACGTAGTGCTTATTGATCTTAGTCCTTCAACGGTTTCTTTCGCACAAGAGTTATGCGCTATGGGATCGGTAAGCGAAAAGCATGTTCTTGACGCGCCATTGGTGGTGCAAAATATCGTTTCACCACAGGCCTTTTCTGATTCGCTCAACCTTGCCATGGTAGTAGGAGGATCGGAAGAGGTATTTAAGCGTGCTGAACCCATGCTTCGCTCTATTGCGGCGAAGGTGCTTTGGATAGGAAAAGCAGGATGCGGACAGGCTACTAAAGTGGCGCTGACGCTTTCATCCGCTGCGGCTTTAGTTGGTATTGTTGAAGCTTTTGCTTCGCTGAAGTCTTCTGAGGCGCAGGAAGCTTCTGTAAGCGAGGAAGATTATCTTGATGTTGCGCTGTCTCTTCGCTCTTTAACGCCAGCACAAGAGGCATTTATTCAGGCAATGGAAGATGAAAAATTCAAGGATGCTTCCTTTACGATTGAATACCTGATGGGCGAATTGGCGGCAGCTCTTGCTTGTGTTGATGATGGCGATGTAATTTTGCCGCAAGCAGAAGCGGGCTTTCGTCTTATGGAGTTGCTGGCTTTGGTGGGTGGTGTTGCATACAATCCTGCTGCCTTGAAACTGGTTTTCGCCGATGAAGAAACGAGCAAAAAATACGGATTGGACTGGTCGCGTGCCGAAGGTGCGTATGAGCATGATCATGAATGTGATTGCGATGATCCTGATCAGTGCTCTTGTGACGATGATGGTTGTGATTGTGGTCATCATCACGGGCATCATGGCGGAAGTTCAAACTACATCAGCTTTTCTTCGAACTAATCAGCGGAGCACCTGAGTGCAAAATACTGTATCGCGGATAGTAACTTTACGACATGAAAGATAAAGCCAACTATTTACAACGCTATGATTCTTGCGTAGTTTGCCCTCGAAAATGTGGTGTTAATCGCAATGCAGGAGAACGGGGGATTTGCAAAGCTCCTGCCGAACTGTATCTTGGTCGTGCAGCACTTCATTGGTGGGAAGAACCTTGCCTTGTAGGAGACAAGGGAAGTGGAGCTGTGTTCTTTTCGTATTGCCCTATGGGGTGCGTATACTGTCAAAATGAAGATCTAGTTGCAGGTGCGGGTGTTGCGGTTGGTTTCGAGCAATTTAAAAAAACACTATTGCGATTACAGAACGAAGAAGGCGCCGCTAATATCAACTTAGTTACGCCATCGCATTACGTGCCTACGATTGCTGCCGCCCTTCACTCATTGAAGGAATGGGAACAGCTGCATGTTCCTGTGGTATATAACACCTCAAGTTATGATTCGGTCGATGGCTTGCGCATGCTGCAAGGCCTTGTTGATATCTACTTAGCAGACTTTAAATATGCTTCTTCTGATATTGCCCAGAATCTTTCTCATGCTGCTAATTATCCATCCGTAGCACTTGCTGCTCTTGATGAAATGGTGGACCAAGTTACTGATTGGGAAGAAGACGATCAGGGGCTATTGAAGCAGGGCATTATTGTTCGTCACCTGGTCCTACCTGGGCATATAGAGGAATCTTTCCGTGTGTTGAAAGTTCTTCATGAACGCTACAAAGACAAAATCCGTTTGAGTATCATGAATCAATACACGCCCTTGCGAGGCAATTTGGCGCGCTATGGCTTGGAAGGAAGGGTGTCTTTTGAAGAATACGAACAGGTCCTTGATTATGCTGATTTCCTGGGAATAGAGAATTATTTCTGGCAGGAAGGTGGCGCTGCGAGCGATAGTTTTATTCCTGTATTTGATGGAATGATATTGTAAAGGTAATTGTCTTCCTCGTTCCGTACTTTTAGTGTGATTTTAGC